>CAYQNS010000052.1:0-22385 GCA_964418755.1 uncultured Desulfobacteraceae bacterium | reverse complement strand
GCAAATCCTCACATCGCTATTTTAGGGCACTTTAACCATAAGCGGGAACTGCTGCATTGAGATAATGATGTCTACCATTTTTTGGGCTTTTACCGGAATTTATTGGGCTGTTACATATCTTGCAGCCAACTTGAAATTGGTATATTTTTTGCTTCTTAAATTTCAATAGTTGGGCATTTGCTCGAATCCATCAACATAAGGAGTCTCAAATGGTAGAAAAACAACTTTTCATGATGAATATCGCATCAAATCTTCTTTCGGCGTATTACGCTAACAAGACCAGTTTTTGCATCGTCAATAACCGTGAGCCCAGTGACAGCGAAAAAGACGATCTTTTAAAAAGGTGCATTTCCATGTTTGAAAATCTAAGTACCAGTTACCTGGACGACATCCACGAAATTGCCGACAGCATCAAATAGATGAGCCGATTTCAAAATGTTCAATTTTGTCCAGGGTCAAAAAAAACAAAAATTTTAACCGGGGAAATACATTGCGTATTCCGAGGGTTAAAACTTAAGTCGGATGCAGTAATTGGGCAAAAGGGGGCGTTTTGGAATTGACTCGGATGGCTATCAATTGAGATCATTGGTTCCAGGGGCCGGGGCCATGGGAAGTCTGTTCGACCCCCTATGACCGATCCAGAATATCCAGAACCTCGGCGCATTTTTCACGCGCCCGCGTGGCGATCTTTTCGGCCTCTGAGAGGATTTTTGTTTTATAGGCCTGGTCTTCGATATCCACCATGTTGATGAGCACGTTCTGGTAAGCCCCCCAGATACCGGTTTCCAGGGCGCTGGCACCGACCTGAACATCGGACTTTGACGCCGGGTTGCCGTATCGGGCTATTTCGCACATGGGCTCCCATGCCCTGTCTCCCAGATTCATGGTCTTGAGCGGTACGTTGATTGCGGTTTTAAGCCCCTGCTGCATTTTTTCAAATCGGGCTTTTTTTTCCTCGGCCGTGTCCCGGGGCATACGCGACCCTTCCACGAATTCATTGAAGGCGTCGGTGTCGGCGTCAATCATGGGAATCAGCTCACTGGTGAGGTGATGCAGGGGCGGGATGATCCGGCGCATTTTTGCATCCACAGTTTCAAATTTGCGCACCCCGTAGGTCAGTTTGGCCACCATGGCGCCCAGTCCGGTTCCCAAAGCGGCAAGGGCCGCGGAGACGGAACCGCCCCCGGGCGCTGACGAACGCGCGCCCACCGCCTCGATAAAACCGCGCAGGCTCATCCCGGCCAGGGGTTCATCAGGCGGCTCAGCCACGATGTATTCAATGATCTTCTCCTTCGGATTAAAAGGCGCCACGGAATTGAGCCCCAGCCGCTCGATGGCCAGGCGGATTTTCTGATCCTCATCAATAATGAACAGATTCTCTTTTTCCATGTAATAATTCGCTGCCGAGAGGAGCGATTCCAGAGGCACAATGCCGACAATTTCAGAACCGGCCACACCCACATTGAGGGCCGCAGCCTCTTTTTTAACTTCTTCGTATAGCCGGTGGATACCGGTTACCGTGTAGTTGTTCAGGTTAACCGTCACCTGAGCCAGGTTGTATTCACCCACAAACCAGCCCATACCCTTGACCTCATTAAGGCGGCCGGGCTCATCTATCCCCCGGCCGGCTTCGCGCAGGTTCAGGGCAATGCGATGGGCCTGGTTGGGGGTACCCAGGATATTCACATTATAAGCAATCAAAAACATGCGCGCACCGGTGGCCGTAGCGCCCCATGCGGGCACAAACTCGGCCGGACCGAAATCCGGTTTCCAGCGGGGGTCTTTCAGTTTCTTCTCGAGTCCTTCATATTCCCCTTCACGCACATCCGGCAGTTTGCGGCGATAGTCATGTTCAGCCGCCTCTTCGTAAAGAAAAAAGGGCACTTGGAGCTCCTCTGCGGCCCGCTGTCCGAATGTTCGGGCAATATCTGCGCACTCTTCCATGGTGATGTTGGCCACCGGGATAAAAGGGCAGACATCCATGGCGCCGAAACGGGGATGCTCTCCGGTATGCAACCGCATGTCAATGCGGTCTTTTGCCACTCGTGCAGCAGCCAGTGCCCCTTCGATCACGGCCTCGGGGTCGCCCACAAAGGTATAAACCGTGCGATGGGTGGATGCGCCGGGATCAACATCTAAAAATGTGCATCCTTTCGTTTCGGAGATGGCCCGGGCAATGGCATCAATGACATCCCTGTCACGACCTTCGGAAAAATTCGGCACGCATTCAACGATTTTTTTCATTTTTTTATATCCTCGAACAGCCTGTCCAGACTGCCTGAAATTTTTGTATCATCTGTCAGATACGGGATGGTGATCTGATCCCCATTATCATTGTTCCGGTTGTACGCCATGGCCACATCCATAGCATTGGCATTGCGGGCCCAGCTGCGGCGGGCCACGCCGCCCATGACATCCCATAAAACAGACGACCGAATAATCTGATCGACCCGCAGGCTTCCGTCCAGCACCATGCCGTATCCGCCGTTAATGGCCTTTCCAATGCCTGTTCCGCCACCGTTGTGCAATGACACCATGGACATTCCCCTTGCGGCATTTCCGGCAAAACAATGAGTGGCCATATCAGCGGTCACGTTGCTGCCGTCTTTGATGTTGGCAGTCTCTCGAAAGGGAGAATCCGTCCCGCCGGGGTCATGATGATCACGGCCCAGCATAATCGGGCCCACCTCGCCGTTTTTCACCATTTCATTAAACTTAAGGGCAATGTTTACACGACCAACGGCATCCTGATAGAGAATGCGCGCCTGGCTGCCAACGACAAGGTTGTTCTTTTGCGCATCCCTTATCCAGATATAGTTGTCATAGTCTTCCGGGCGTCGATCCGGATCAATACAGTCCATTGCCGCCCGGTCGGTTCTGTGCAGGTCTTCGGGTTTTCCGCTCAGACAGACCCATCGGAAAGGCCCGTACCCATAGTCAAAAATAGGCCCCATGATGTCTTCAAAATAGGATGGAAAAATAAATCCGTCTTTCGCATCAACACCATTTTTTGCGATCTCAGTGACCCCGGCATCAAAAACCGCTTTTAAAAACGCATTGCCGTAATCAAAGAAAAAGACGCCTCTTTCCGAAAGTATCCGGATCAAGTCAAAATGTCTTCTCAGGCTTTTGTCCACAAGTGCGTGAAAGCGGGTGCGGTCCGTTGCCAGCAAATGGGTGCGCTCTTCAAATGAAACGCCTTGCGGGCAATACCCGCCGTCATAGGCAACATGACAGGATGTCTGGTCGGTGAGCAGGTCCACGTGAATATTATGATCTACAATATAAGCCAGCAGATCCACAATATTGCCGTGAAAGGCAATGGACAACGAATTTTTTTCCGCGACAGCCTTGCCAGCAGCAGTAAAGATTTCTTTCAGGTCACTGGACACCATATCCACCCACCCCTGTTCATGACGCGTCCGGATACGGGAGATGTCAACTTCAGCGGTCACAGAGACTGCACCTGCAATTTTTGCTGCTTTCGGCTGGGCCCCGCTCATGCCGCCAAGGCCTGAAGTGACAAAGACCAGTCCCTCAAGGTTGCCCCTTTGCGACACATTGCACTTTTTCCGTCCTGCATTGATCAGGGTATTGTACGTTCCATGCACAATGCCCTGGGGTCCAATGTACATCCACCCGCCAGCGGTCATCTGGCCATAGGAAGAGACCCCCATCTGAGCGGCGATTTCCCAGTCATCAGGATTGTCATAAAGACCCACCATCAACCCATTGGTGATGATGACGCGCGGATCTTCAGGGCCTGATTTGAAAAGCCCCGCGGGATGTCCGGATTGCATGACCAGTGTCTGCTCATCGGTCAAAGCCTCGAGATACTTTTTAATCAGCCGGTATTGCATCCAGTTCTGGCAGACGCTGCCGGTTTCACCGTAAGTGACCAGTTCATAAGGGTATAAGGCCACATCAAAATCCAGGTTGTTGTCGATCATCAATTGAAATGCCTTTCCGGCAAGACAGTTGCCTTTGTACGTGTCTATGGGGCCGGCCTTAATGCCTCCCTTCGGCCGAAAGCGGTAGCCATAGATTCGCCCCTTCTCTTTCAATTCCTGTAAAAATTCAGGAATGAGCTGCTCATGAAATTGCTCCGGTATATAGCGAAGGGCGTTTTTCAAGGCAGTTGCAGTCTGGGATTTGTTCAGCCGGAGCCCCCTGTCGGGTGCACGGCGAACCCCATCTGCAAAAGCAGGCATTTCAGGAAGCGGTTCGTCCCACCTGATTTTCATTGATTGAGCGATTTCCCGGTTTATCGTCATTGGCCTACCTCCTGTTATATTTACCTGTAAATCATAAATATATTGCAAAATCAAATTAGCTTGTATACACAAGTAAAATAATTTTGTATTTGACCCATCATAATCTGTCAAGATAATTCTATGCAGAATACTTAAAAATGAAACATTCATTTATTTTTAATATCTCCAAATGGGCCTGATACATATACAAGCCGTTGCTCTGCAAAATCAGTACAACTCGTGTCTGTTTTTTTTAAAAGCCGGCTTGTATAATCAACTGACGGGAAGAGCATAAAATGAAGCAAAAAGGTTCAAAGGCTTCCGAAATCAAACAGCACCTTGTTCGAGGTATCAAATTCCACCAGTTTAAAAACAAACTGCCGTCCGAGAATATTCTTGCACAAAAGTTTGATGTCAGCCGGATGACGGCACGTAAAGTGCTGAGCGAACTTGAATCAGAAGGTCTGGTCGAACGTATTCAGGGCAAAGGCACATTTGTTAAGAAAAGAGATCTTGCTTCAGGTTATTTTACCATCCAGTCATCTAAAAAACACGCTGAAAAGCTGAAGGTGAAGCATTCTTCCAAGGTTCTGGAACTTAAAATGCTCCCTAAACCGCCTGAAAAAATTATAAAGCGGCTCAAATATGACCGGCAAACCGTTTTTGTGCGCCGGCTCCACTTTTTCGACGACAAGCCGGTCCGGTATGAGGTCCGATATCTAAGAGGGGATATGTGCGGGGGAATTTTCTGGGAAGAATTGGAAAAAGCGTCGATCCACGAACTTTTGGTATCCAAATACGACCTCCCGCTGACAAAGGTACGGCAACGGATTACCGCTGAAGTTATTTCCCCGGAGCTGTCTGAGATATTAGGCGTTGAGCCCGGCCATCCGGTGTTTCACATTGAAAGAACCACCTACACATTTGAAAACCCTGTTACCAGTGTCGAGTATATCATACTGGGAGAGGTAGCGTTTGAAGACACCTTTGAACCCCACGAAACCTTATCCAATAAATAAAATGAATAAATTCAATTCGCAATACAGGCCGTAATAATTTTATTTTTATACGTTTTATGCTATTTTTGATTTTTGTTTCAGAGCTGTCTGTTCTCCCAAAGCCGGGTTAAAACATAAAAAAATTTTCTTGACACATTCATGGCCCCTTGTTACTTACGATTTAAACTTGTGTACACAATTCAGGTTGATGATAGCCTATCTTGTTTATGCATACGATTGTTATCACAATCCCTGTAACCGTTGTCGGTTCACAGCTACTAATCCCTTAATTGCATCAGAGGAGACATTATTATGTTAAAAAAAATGATGATTTTAGCACTTGCTGTCTGTTTTATGGCAACTGGATTCGGTCCGGCCGCGGCTGCCGATACCATCAAGATCGGTTTTAACGCACCCCTTACCGGTTTTGCCGCAAGCGACGGCAAATCGTCCACCGAAGGCGCCAAACTGGCGGTCAATCAGATCAACAAAGCCGGCGGCGTACTCGGCAAACAACTGGAACTGATCATTTACGACGATCAGGCCAAACCCGCACAATCCATCCCCATTGCCAATAAGCTCATTGGCCGGGATAAAGTTGTCCTGGGGATCAGCGGTTCTTATTCCGGGGCCACCCGTTCAGCCGCAGGCGTATTTCAGGAAAACAAGGTGCCCTACATCAGCGCTTACGCCATTCATCCCGACATCACACGGGCCGGTGATTATGTTTTTCGCACCAGCTTTCTCGGCGAGGTTCAGGGAAAAGCCGGTGCAAAACTGATCGGCGACATAATGGGCAAAAAGAGAGTCGTCGTCATCACACTGCAAAATGATTTCGGAAAATCTCTGGCCGCCGGTTTCAAGGAGGTGGCATCAACATACGGTATTACCATCATTAACGAATACCAGTATTCCATTAAAGACCGCCAATTCGGTTCCATTGTCGCCACGGTTAAAGCTGATAATCCAGAGGCCATCTATGCCTCCGGCTATTTCTTTACCGCCGGCCCTCTGGTTAGCCAGCTTCGTGCCGCCGGGGTTACTGTCCCGGTTATCGGCCAGGAAGGCTACGACAGCCAAAAATTCATCGAGATTGCCGGTAAGGCAGCCGAGGGCGTAATCATAACCACCAGCCTGGACCGAGACTCAAAAGTCAAGGAGACCGCCGATTTTATCACGGCATTTGAAAAACAGGCCGGCTTCAAGGCGGACATGGTTGCCGCCAGCGGGCATACGGCGGTAATGGTGGCGGCCAAAGCCATTGAACAGGCCGGTAGCACAGACCCCAAGGCTATTCGGGACGCTATCGCCGCAGTGGAGCTTAAGGTTTCAACTGGAACCATCAAATTCAACGCATTGGGCGAAGTGATGAAGGCTGTTCAGGTGCAGATTGTCAAAGACGGCAACTGGCATCATTATGCCGTAATCGACGATCCCGCCCTTTTGGCGCCGCCCGCCAAATAACGACGAGGTTTGTCCTCAGCAGGAGGTTTGCGGGCCTCCTGCTGAATGCTGGCTTTGTTCCTGGAAAATGTCATGCTATACATTGAGCTTCTTCTTCAAGGCCTTATTTCCGGCTGTGTGTATGCCACCATTGCAGTGGGTCTCACACTGGTTTACAGCCTTTTGCGCATTCTTCACATTGCCCACGCAGGATTGTTTGCCCTGGGCGGCTATATCGGTCTTTTGCTGACCAACACAACCGGCAGTCTGATCCTGGCAACGCCGCTTGCCGCCGCACTTGTGGGCGTACTCGGCATGGCCATCTATCGGCTGTGTTATCAGCCTATCTTAAACCGCCCGCCCTATGTAGCCCTGATTGCCTCCATCGGCCTGTTCATTGCCATGGAGGAAATATTCCGTTTAATTTTCGGGCCATATGGACTCTCTTACACCCAGCCCCCTCTGCAGACCACCTACACATTTGCGGGCATGACCATAAGAGCTGTTGAGATCGTCATTGTGACCGGCAGTGTGCTTATACTGGGCATCCTTAGCTGGCTGGCCCAGAAAACCCGCATGGGTGTGGCCTGGAGAGCCACTGTAGATGATCCGCAAATGGCTGAAAGCTTCGGTATCAGTGTGTTACAGGTCCGGTATCTGAATTTTTTTATCGGCTCTGCCCTGGCAGCGGTGGCAGGCGTTTTTGTTTCCCTGCTGTCGAACCTGGTTGAGCCGACCATGGGGGGTGTGCCCAGCTATAAAGCCCTGGCCATTATTGTACTCGGCGGCCTTGGCAATGTGGCGGGAACCATGTTTGCTTCCCTTCTGTTGGGGGTCACCGAAGCATTCGGCACCATCTACATTGGTGAGTATATGGATCGTGATGCCATTGCTTTTGCCTTTATGATTGTCATATTGATGGTCCGGCCCCAAGGCCTTTTTGGACGGAGGTAAACCAATGGGTATTTATGAACTCAGCCTGGCAACTGTTGTCTGCATAAACATTATCTTAGCCCTTGGGCTCAATATGATTACCGGGTTTTGCGGCCAGATCAGTCTGGGGCACGCCGCATTTTACGGCGTTGGTGCTTACACTGCGGCATTGCTGGCCAAAGCCGGTTTCTCCGCTATGGTAAGCCTGCCCTTTGCCATGCTAATGGCCGGAATAGTCGGGGTCATCGTCGGGTTGACCAGCTTAAGGGTTCGTCATGATTTTCTGGCCATTACAACAATGGGGGCGGGATTTCTTTTTCTGGGGATCGTTCGTCAGGAGGATAGATTTCTGGGCGGCGAGCTCGGCATCAGTTCCATTCCTTCCATCGGCCTGGACAAGGCCGGCTATTTTCTTCTGGTACTTCTTCTTGCGGCGCTGGCTGCGGCATTCAGCCTCTACGTCAAGCGCTCCTGGATGGGTTTTGCCTTTGAGGCGGTGGCCGATGACGAGGACACCGCGAGAATGTTAAGCGTGGACGTGCCTGCCTACAAACTTGCCGCCTTTGCCATGGGAACGGCAATGGCCGGGCTTGCCGGAGGGCTTTACGCCTACTTTGCCCGTTTTATTATGCCGGATGACTTTGGCTTTATCACATCCATCACCATTCTTTCCATGGTGGCGGTGGGGGGAATCGGTTCTATCTTCGGGGTCATTATCGCCACGGCAATCTTAACCCTTATGCCGGAGTTTTTTCGTTTTATCGGCAACTATAAGCTGCTTGTTTATGGCATTCTACTTTTCGCCGTCATGCGTTTTGCCCCGGACGGACTGGCGGGTCTGGGACGCCTGGTGTTCAAACGCAGGGTCGTAAAGGGAGAAACGCCATGACGGTTCTTCTGGATATAAAAAACGTCACCATGCATTTTGGCGGGGTGCATGCATTGACCGATGTTTCTTTCCAGGTCATCACCGATGAGTTTCTCTGTCTGATCGGACCCAATGGTGCCGGAAAAACCACCATGCTCAAAGCCATTACCGGTGTGATTCAGCCTCAAAAAGCGCATATCACCCTTAATGGAAAAAATATTACAAAATACCCCACATTCAAGCGTATCCGTATGGGCCTGGCGTTAACCCATCAGATCGTGCAACCATTTTACTCTATGACCCTCAAAGACAATGTAGCCCTGGCTGCAGGACACGGGCGCATCCGAAATATATTTGGCGCCATGGTTAGCTCAGGACGGTGTCGGGAGCATGAACGCGCCCTTGAACTTCTGGATCTTGTAGGCATCGGTGAGCATGCCGATCAGCCCGCCTCCGGACAACCGCTTGGCATTCTGAAACGACTGGAAGTAGCGCGGGCACTCGCCCTTAACCCCAAATTACTTTTATTGGACGAGCCTCTGGCCGGATTGAATCAGATTGAGGCCGGGCGCCTGGCGGATACGATGGCCCTGATTAACCGAAAAGGGATGACCATCGTGATGATTGAGCACAATTTAAGCGAGGTCCTGCGGGTCGGCAAACGGTTGGTGGTATTGGACAACGGGCGTAAAATTGCCGAAGGCATGCCCGGGCAGGTCATGCACATGCCCCATGTGCGTGCAGCCTACGTTGGAAAAGAGGCGGAAAATGTTACGGCTTGAGAATCTAAGTTGCGGTTACGGCCCCATGCGCGCCGTTCATGAACTGAACCTTGAAGTGGAAAAAGGCAGGGTTCATGCGCTGCTGGGTGCCAATGGCGCCGGCAAGAGTTCAACCATCATGTGCGTGGCCGGCCATGTGGAGACCCATGGCGGACGTGTGATTTACAAGGATAAAGATATAACTAACATACCCCCGGCGCAGCGGGTAAGGGCGGGTATCGGGCTCGTGCCTGAAGGCCGCCGCCTTTTCAGCGAATTATCGGTTCGTGAAAATTTAATTATAGGCGGTTATTGTCGGGACAAAAAAGATACCACGCCGGGCATTGACCGTGTGCTGGAAATCTTTCCCCGGCTGGGAGAACGCATTCATCAACAGGCAGGATCCCTGTCCGGAGGTGAACAGCAGATGCTGTCCATCGGCCGGGCCTTAATGAGCCGGCCCAGGTTGCTGCTGATTGATGAACTCAGCCTGGGCTTAATGCCCAAGGCCATTGATATCTGCTACAACGTTATCAACGACCTTAAAATGCACGGTATGACCATCGTACTGGTGGAGCAGTCCACAAGCCGGGCACTGAATGTGGCGGACAGCGTCACTGTCCTGGAAAGCGGAAAAATGGTCTGGCAGGGGACGCCTGATGAAGCCGGAGCATCCAGCGAAATGATTGATGCCTGTCTGGGCCTGACCCGGACAGTGTCTAAGAAAGGTGTGTAGCCTGTAATCCTCGGGAAAAGCCTGCCGCCCTTGCAATCAGCAACGGGTCTGCGACAATTCGCCCAAACCATGGGCCTTTACTGATTATAAATTCGGCACCCCATACGATTGGATATCAGATTGCTGAGCTTCCGCTCCAGAATGGCATATGAGTAATATTTTTTTGCTTTTTGAAAGTTATATTCCACCATTTCTTTATATATTTTTCGGTCACCGAGTATGGTTCTGGCCTTGTTTACAGCACTTTTTGTAACATACCCGTCAATTTCGATGACTTTAAACCCCTTGGGCTTGATATCCATTGTGTAGATTGAGTAGGTATTGACCAGGATCGGTTTTTTAAAATAGATCGCTTCCAGAAAGGCGTTTCCGAATCCTTCAAAATTTGAAGGATATGTCACCAGGTCGGCGTGCGGATAAATATCATCAAGCGTGTAAATTTTACGTCCGTCATGAGTTTGCGCTCTTTTTTCATTAATGATATCAGATACAAATATCGTTTTGACATCCATCGTTTTTGAGTATTTGCGCACCCTCTTTTCATATCCATACCCCTCGTCTCCGGAGGCGTGGGAAATAACAAGTTTAGCCTTCATTTTAAGCCGGCTCACAAATTCAATGGCATGTTCGATACCTTTACGTTTCACGATCCGGGTCGGCTGCAGGATAAAAAGTTCGTCATCTTCAATGCCCAGGGCCTGGCGAACATCCTTGGCGTAAGCATCCATAGGCGCAGGCGGATTGCCAAAATCCATGACATTGGGAATGTTGGTGGCCGATATTCCGGTTCTAAGGCTGAGCTGGTTGTCTGCCGAGCTGTTAATAACGACATGATCGATGGATGCCAGATGCGGTGGAAATGCCATGTTCAGGTATTCCCAGACACCATTTATCATAAAATGCTTACGTTCCCAGAAAAAATCATGGTGGTGGGCAATTGTATTGATCCCGGTCTCTGCGATAACTTCCGTCAGGGCCATCCCGAGGGGAATGTTCAGCGGAATCGTCAGGGAATTCTCGGCAACCAGCATATCGATTTTGAATTTCTTAATAAATGCATATAACTGGTCTTTCAATTTTGTTTTGACGGCATAAATTTTTTGGGTAACGGCTCGTTTGCGGGTCTGAACGCCAAAGGTGCTCCGGTATATTTTTCTGATTTCAGGGTCCTTGAAATAGGCTTTGGGAGCGACATAGGAATGTTCCGGCGAGCGGTCGCATTTACCTGCAAAATAGTAGCAGGTAAATCCCATTTTTCTAAAAATTGTCTCCCATTTTGCCGTTTCCAGGGAAACTCCGTCGGTACCTGCCAGGCGTGTGGCAATAAATCCGACATTGTGTTCCCGGCCGCAGATTTTGCAATAGGCCATTTTTACTCCTTATAGTGATCGCCGAAGCAAAATAAACGCATATTTTTTATTCATAACCGTTCACGGTTGTCGGTTCACAATTTTCCAAATAACTATGCAACGGTTGAAGCATTTTTGATATTGATTGCAAGCCGGTATTTTTTCACCCGTAAACCGATAACTGTAGACCGTAAACGGTTACCCCTATTTTTATCATTAACGTGTTTGTTCTGGACTGCGGTCAGCCTGTTGCGGTTTTATCAGATGAATTTATTGGCGGAATTTAATCCCGGCACTATTTAAGCAGATAAGCACCGAGTTTGTCAAAATGTTCGATAGTGGCAAATTCCACACCGATAAATTTTTTCTGTACATTTCGTACAATCACGGATTTTTTTATCGGCGATCGATCCCGATCATCCAGATTGAATTCCACGAGCAGACGATCGCCGAGATTAAAATCCGGTTCCATATTTAAACGGATTTTCAAACCGCTGCGTGAGATGTTGATTACCGTTATAAGACCCCGGCCATCTCTATCCTCACGGGTATAGGTTCCCGGAAGGTTGGTTTTTTTATAGATATATGCCCCCGGCAGATTAGTGCCCTTTCGGTAGAATTTCCTTTTTTCCAGCATCGCGGCATAGGAATGCCCGCACTCACACTCGCATTCCAGCATGGCAATGTTATCTGTTTTTTTATTCTCTGACGGATTTATGATTTTGCTTTTATGGCATTGGGGGCAGATTACAGTTACGGTACCGTCTCCGGTCATATATACTTTTTGATTCATTGCTTTATTTTGAATTTTTGATTAATTGTCGGTTGTTGATCAGGCATGAAGGATGCCAAATTTCAAATTTTCTACAGTATTCGTATTATTTTAGGTTGATACTCCTGTCTTCGGGCCATTCCGTCGGATCTTATTTTTATGACCAGTACGGCGATCGCAAAAAACAGAAAGCCGGCAAATACCGACATGACAGATGAATTATAGCCCAGCGCGGGAGCAATTTTCTGCCCGGCAATGGCACCGCCGATCATGCATATAATCGGAAATATATACAGTAAAAAAGTAGCCCTTAATAAAGCCCCTGTTTGAAAATTCAATACGATCCGGTCTCCCACTCTGGCACCGGCCAGATTGATGGCTTTAACCTTCATATCATTGCCCATGGATTCACATGAGCCCTTGGACGCACATCCTTCACAGGTGGTGCTCCTGACGGTTTTTACCCAGGCAGTGTTGTTTGCCGGCCCAATATTAGTTACAATTCCTTCTTCCGTTACCACAATAACACCTGTCTTTTCATACTTTGTTGTGCCCGCCGGGCATAGGATTATTATACCTGAAGCGAACGGTTATTTAAAAATATTCACGCGGATACAGTAGAAATTAGATCCTGTCAGGCGATCTTTTTTGTGTCCGACTGTTTATAACAGATAAGACCGCACTGCAGGCAGCGATTTGCTTCACAAGCGGCCATTTCTTCACTGAATCCTTTTTCCAGTTCATTGCCGGCGGCCAGTTCGACGGCATTGGCAAGGGGCATGATCTGACGCGCCAGCGGTGCTACACCCTCAGCATGGCTGATGTTTTGAATCACCGATTGGGGGTTAACCGTATTTTCAGGCAGATATAACGAAATACCGTACATCTGCGAATGAATGGAGGCCGCTCCCCTCCGGCCGGCTCCGATCGCTTTAACCGCGGCACCGTAATCGGTCAGGGTATCCCCCCCGGCAAACAAACCCGTCTGGTTTGTTTGCGGAAACTTTTTGTAGGGCTCAACCGCTTCCCAGCGTAACACGCCATCCATATCGGCATCAGGCGCGGAGGGCTCTTTGTCTTTGCGCTGTACAAAAATAAGCTCGGGAAAACGTCCGGCGGCAACAATCAACGTTTGTGCCGGAATAATTTGACCGGCACCCGTATCAATTCCCCTATATTCCAATTCCGTCAAATGGCTTCCTTCACCGAAAAGGCGGTTAATACCAACGTTGAACATAATTCTGATTCCCTCTTTTTCAAGGGCCTCAATGTCATTATCGTCAAGTGGAAGCTGATCGCGTGTTTCTCTGAAGGCAATGGTCAGATTCTTAGCACCTGAATCCAGACATATTCTGGCGGCATCAAAGGCCATCCGGCCACCGCCTTCGATAACAACATCGGTTTTACATTCAATTTTCGGCTGTCCATTGCGGCCTGAATTTAAAATATCCAGTAAGATATAGATATCATGCAGAGACTGTTCCGCCGCGGGTCCGGCCTGACGCATCGTACGGCTGTCCCAACCGCCGGATGCTGTAAAAACAGCTTCAAAACCATCCGACAACAGTGAATCCACGGTTATGTCCCGGCCCATTATTTTTTGGGTTTGAGCCGCAACCCCCATGTCAAGAATGCCTTCGATATCCCAGTCCAGGACTTCCATGGGCAGACGCTCGCTGGAAATGGCATTTCGTAAAAGTCCGCCCAGTTTTTCAGTTGCTTCAAAAACGGTGACCGCATGTCCCAGGCGGGCAGTAAAAAAGGCGGTGGACAATCCCTCCACACCGCCGCCGATCACAGCGACACGGCGGCCGGTGTCCGGGGCTTTAAACGGTTGCACTCGGGCATTGTGCTCTTTTTCATAATCAGCGACAAAACGCTTTAAGGCATCTATGGCGACCGGTTCATCCACATACTGCCTGCGACACTGGTCTTCACATGGCCTGGGGCAGATCCGGCCGATGACACCCGGAAAAGGAAGCCGTTCTTTGATCACCTGAATACTTTTCCGATAATTCCCCAGGGTAATCTGGCGGATATACTCTTTGATATTAATGCCGGCCGGGCAGGCCCGCTGGCAGGGCGTTGTACAGTCTTCCAACGTATATTCTCTCAAAATTCTTCTGGTAACAGACGAAAGGTTGATAATGTTTTTCGGACAGATTCGCTCACAGGCCCCGCAGCCGGTACATTTTTCTTCATCAACTACCGGCAATCCATTGGGTCCCATGGTGAGGGCGCCAAATGGACAGGCTCTGGCGCAGGTTCCAAGCCCAAGGCATCCGATGGAGCAGACCTTCATGCCTCCGCTCAGCATAGCCGCAGCCCGGCAGTCATTCAACCCGTCATATATATACTTAAGATCCGAGTCCTCGACACCGTAAGTACATCCCGGCCTGGCAATATCAGGCTCTTTGGCTTCAACCAAAACGCCTAAAATACCGGCGATCATAGTAGCCACATCGGGGCCGGCGACAACGCATGAATCCGGTGCGGCCTTGCCGGCGACTATCGCCTCGGCATTGGCACTGCATCCGGGCAATCCGCATCCGCCGCAATTGGCACCCGGCAAGGCATCTTCCACCGCAAGTATCTTAGGATCGACATAGACATAAAAAATTTTGGACGCCGCCGCCAGCACAACACCAATAGCAACTCCCAACCCACCCATTATACAAAGCGCCTGTATCATTCACCGACTCCTGTCTCGTATTTTGCCTCAAGCATCTATTTTGTATTTAGTGCCCATTCGAAAATGAGAATTGCCGGCAGGGCACTATTAAAGACTGCTTTTGAACTCTTTTCCCATCAAATAATTACATAAGAGCAACCGCCCGCATTGTTATAGTTCAACGGTTGTTTTTTCTACCATGACCCGTCAAGTCCCCTTAAACCACTCATATAAAGCCGTCCACTCGCCACAAACAGTGAATAGTTGGTCAACAATAATGGAATGTTACAAGATTTTGCCAACTCAATAAAGCGTTCGTCCGGTTTTTTACCTCTGACAATAACAATGGCTCCGACGCCGGAGATCTCCGCTGTTCGAAGGACCTTTTCTTCCGTTAAACCCGTCAAAAGCACGGCCCCTTTTGCAACGGCCGAAAGGATATCCTCCATCAAATCCGCACCGCCAGCGGCAGCAATCGGCCGGTCAAGGCCTTTTTCGCCCGTTGCAACGGTTGCTTTTAAAATGTCTCTTATTTCAGATATTTTCATGGTAAAATGTGTTTCCTCCTATTCAGCACTATCGCCTGTTTTACAAATCGGGCTTTGCGAAATCGTTCATACTAGCTCATAAAAATTAAAATCTGTCAACGATATTTAAGGGTACAAAAGGCGTTCGGTATACAGATGAATGGCTCTCTCCTGATCAACAGCTCTCTGCTTTGGCCCCTGAAAGTCTATAAATCGGCTGAGAATCGAACACTCGATAACTTGAAGCACCCAAGCCGGATAAACCCGCCGGAGGCGGACAAGCCGAAAAATCACAAGCACCAAAAGACAAACAAATTCCAATATCTAAATCTCAAATAAGAGCCAAAGCAAATTATTTACTCACACATAGCCTGGAGTCGTTTTGTTATTTTGATTTCTTCCTGTTTTGAAATTTGGAATTTTAATCATTGTGATTTATTTGTCATTTGTTTTTTGATTATTGGGATTTATGTTCTGACATAAAAAACACGAATTTCAGAATGTAGTTACTAATCATCCGCGGACTGACTGTGACTCGGAGCCAATACCTGAAAATCGTGGTCTTTGTTTAAAACCAGATTTTCAATAATCTCAAAGGCCAGTTTCCGGTTGATCGGTTTTGTAATATAATCGTCCATTCCTGCCTTGAGACATTTTTCACGGTAACCTTTCATGGCATGCGCAGTCATGGCTACGATCGGAACCTGCCCTCCTGGAGTCTCTGCCGCCGTATCGTTTTTTTGTATTTTACGTTTTTGTTCCCAGTCTCGAATCGCCCTGGTAGCTTCAAATCCATCCATCTCCGGCATTTGGATATCCATAAAAATCAGATCAAAATCGCCAGGAGAGGCTGTATATTTTTCCACCGCAATCTTGCCGTTGTCGGCTACCAGAACTTGATATCCGGCCTTACCCAGCATCATCTTAACCAGTTTTTGATTAACCGGATTGTCCTCCGCGACGAGGATGCGGACGTTGCCCTTTATCTCCTCCCTTACTGTATATTGCGTAACAATCTTCTTTTTCAGGGTTTCCGGCTTTTTACCTATCAGTTGCTCCAGAATTGTGAGCAGTTTTTCTTTTCTCACCGGTTTTTTTAAAAAACCGTCAAATCCGGCTTCTTCGCATTCCCGGGCATTCCTTTTCATGGGCAAACTCATTGCAAGCAGAACCGGGGCGGGTTTCATATGGGCACGAATCTGCCGGGCCACTTCGTACCCCGGTATTCCGGGCAACTGGATATCGATTATACAGATATCAAATGATCGACCCTGGGCCGTTTCCTTTTGCAGCACCGGCAACACCTCCTCCCCGGTAGTCAAACCAAGGGCTACAATATCGGCCGATCGCAAATTTTCAAGCAATATATCCAGGTTGATGTTGTTCCCGTTAACGGCCAGAACTCTCTTGCCGGCCAGAGATACCGGCGGCTTTCGTTTGACCTCGGGTTGTTCGGCCTTATTGAACCATGCCGTAAAGTGAAATGTGCTCCCCTGCCCCACAACACTTTCAACCCATACATCGCCCACCATGAGTTTGGCGATTTGCTTGCAGATTGACAGACCCAGACCGGTTCCCCCGTAATTTCGGGTTGTTGAACCGTCAACTTGTTGAAAGGGTGAAAAAATTGCTGCCAGTTTGTCTTCCGGAATACCAATCCCTGTATCCCGTATAATCGAGTGTGTTTTTATCCGGGTCGAAGTTTCATCCTCCACATCGATGAACAGCTCTATGGTGCCGGTTTTGGTAAACTTGGCCGCATTCGTCATTAAATTGGTCAGTACCTGTTTGAATCTTACCGGATCGCCATTTACATAGGAAGGTACGTTGTCCCCGATATGACATGGGACATCAATGGGTTTATCCTTAATTTCAAGTAAGGTAAGTTCACAAACATCATAGGCGATAAGTTCCTGATCAAAATCGATATTCTCGAAATATAATTCTCCGGCTTCTATCTTGGAAAAATCAAGAATCGCATTAACAAGGGATAGCAGGGAGTTACCACTTTTTTGAATGGTGTTTAAAAGATCACGCTGGTTTTCATTCAGTTTTGTATCCGTCATAATATCGGAAAACCCGATAACCGCATGCAGGGGCGTACGGATTTCATGGCTCATATTGGCAAGAAATTCACTCTTGGCCATGTTTGCTCTGTCTGCCTGTTCGGCCATTTCATTGGCCTTGTTGATGGCCTGCTCAAGTTTGCGGTTGGCCTGTGAAAGCTCATCTGTCCGCTCTTTTACCATGTCGTCCAGATGATCCCTGTGTTTTTTTAATTCTATCGCGGTTTTTTCATGTTTTACCACTTCTTCCTGCAACTGCTCATTTTTTTCCTGCACTTCCCGTGTCAACTCTTCGTTTCTTTCAAAAACCCAGGAAAAACGTTTCAGCAAATTGGCTTTTTCTTCATAATTTTGTCTGTTTGCCCGAAGTTCCACGGTTATTTTGTCTATTTTCTCAAAAACCCAGGAAACAATATTGAACCATGGTTTCCAGTCTGCTGGAATTCGGGTATTAAGGTCGGATGCTTCTCCCCGGCTGCGAATCACAATATAGTTGACCAGTTTTTCGACGGGTATGATAAACCGATACCACACAACGAGCAATATCGTGAACAACAATAAGCCCGCAAATGCGCCAAATCCTGCAGCGATGCCGTTTGCATGCCCGGTAAGATAATCAATGGATCCGGAACCCGACAATAAAGGGAACTGGATGATGATGATGGCCAAAGCGAGAAGTAAAGCGACGGATAGGGATAAAAGCAGCGCTTTATAGCGCATCCTGAATTTCAGGATAGTGCCGCCAACGGTTTTTTGAGATTCCCAAAGGGATTTGGATTCAGAATCATGCATGATTTTTGTTTTTTATCTATTTTGAGCGTGAGCGTCAGCGCAAAAACAAATTTATTCGCCGAACAGGGCGATTATTTATGTTGATAATGAAACTGCATTTTTACAGACCCTATTTCAATGACGTCAAATTCCTTCAGACGAATAATCGAGTTCACTGTTTTATAGTTAACCTTGAGCTTTGCCCGTCCCTCGATGCAGCTTATGGTATAATATCCGTCATGTCTGTTAATTACGGCGGCTGTCTTACCAACCATAAAGCCTTTGGTGATGATGTCGGAGGAGGTACTTTTCCCGATTGTAATTTTTTCTTTATCCAGTTTGATCTGGGGCCTGTCGCCGGAGAGAAAGGAAAGTATGCCAAGCATCTGTTTTTCAGAATCCGAGGAAACCAGTTTTGAAATACTCTGGGCCAGTTTAGACCGATGCCGGCTGGTGTCCATGACCATGGTTGCCATGTGGGGCGTTTCTTCATCGCCGGCAGGGCGGCTTTCTTCATTGCGGTATGTAAAAATAAGTGTATGATTACCAATTGTTATGCTGTCGTCATGTTTCAACTCACGTGAGATAACAAGCTGCTTATTTACAAAAGTGCCGTTTTTGCTCTGCCGGTCAGTCAAAAAAAAACGCTCGTTTTCAAATTCGATTTCGGCATGGTTTCCAGATACTGAGGAATCGTTGATAATAATATCGTTGCCTTCCAGACGCCCGATTTTAACAAGTCTGTTTTGTTCAAGAGGATACTCGCCCAGAATCTCACCATCAAGATTAAGCGTTACAAACGGCATTGCTGCTTCCTTATTTTTTTTATTCCCATCGCCTTAAAGATTATCTTTTCTAGTATACTCGATATGTTGTCCATGGTCAACATCAAAACCAATAAGAGATCGGAATCGTGGCATTAAAAATGCTCGCCGGCAATATCGGCCATTCCTTATTCCCGGTTCGACATTCACAATTTTAAAGCGTTACCCATTTAATGTTTTGTAATTTTTTGTATTGCACCTCCTGAATCCGGTATGGTAACAAGTATTTTCAGGTAATGACCTCCTTCGTGACCAATCAAACGTAATTAACACTTTGTTGACCTTGCATCTTTACAGTGAAATTTGAAACTCGGTATTGGGGGGAAACAGATGCCTGTTTAAAAAAATGTAAATCGGAAAATAATGGATTATCAGTGGTTTGAATTTTATGGATATCAACAACCTCCCTTATAGAAATGGCGATTATGCCTGAAAAATCAAAACATACGGATATTGAGCAGATTCTTCATTTTTTCCTGAACCTGTACCGGGTTCAATTGGGCGTGGCCAATCCGGATGAAAGCCTTGTCGAATTAAAGTTGCTGCAATCTTATGACAACGGGGTGGACAACACCTATGAATTAAGTGTAAGGCAGGGCGGAAACTGGAAATCGAGACGTATCACCATAGGCCCGCTGGGTGCGGACGTCCAAAGCAAAAGCCGGTGCTACAAGGTGGCTTATGATGATATTCTGGTTATAAAAATTCCGCCCGAGCCCATTAAAACTTTTGATAGTTATATTTCCGGTATCTATGCGGAAAAATATATTGCTGAAAAGCTGGCACCGGACATTACATGTGTTTCACCCGGCATCTCCTCGATTTTAAAAAAAATACCGCGTTTTCGTGACCGGGAAGGACTTGCTCCCGAAGATCTCGAACAAAAATATATAAAAGAGCTGCGAAGCTATCCGGAGGCCCAGATATATTTAAAAATAGGCCCCACATTTGTTTATTTCATGAACCTTTCCGAATATCCCTTTTTCAGCGATCTCACAGCTCCCCTGCATGTCATTGCCGACAAAGTTCAAAACCAGATTATCAACAATCCCCGAGCATTGTGGGATGTTGATTTTTTTACAGCCACCTATGGGGAATCAAACGAAAGTCTGTTTTTTAATATCAATGATATTTACAGTGAGTATACCGCCGGATGCGATCAACTGCAAAAAAAATACAATCAGCCGCCCGGTTCAATAACGCACAAAATGGTAACAGGATTTGTCCGATATCTTGCCGGAAAATCGCTACTGCCCGGCAACAGCGGCATGCCAAACGATTTTATCGATGCCTGGAATATGCATCTAAAAGCAATATTTCGAAACAAAAAAACGGATATCGACAATTTCAAAATAACCGTGACGGAATATATCAGACAAAAGGACTTTGACGCCAACCGTCCCCGTTTTGTCGGCATTATCAGCAATATCCTCAATCTGCTGTACAGCCTGAAAAAAAAAGATATTGCGATTAGAGATCTAAAACCTGACAATATCCTGATTGTCGGAGAGCGGAAAAACGATTCGCACATCCTGTCCCTACCGTCCGAGTACGCGCTGGGACTTATTGACCTGGAGACTGCTTTCGACCTTTCCGGCCCGGATGACTCCCGACAACCCATGCTGGCCGGCACAGCCTGCTACGCCACCCCCTCCCATGTTTTTGAGAACAGTGTGTTAAAGGAAATTTTCAGCGATGTTTCCGGCATCCTGATAACCCAGGACTGGTATGCTGCCCTGGGGACGATTTTTAATGCGATTACCGGTGGCATGCTTTTTGAAAAAACCGGCCGTCTTCTGCCGGAAATTATCAGGGCAAGGCATCATGCCCGAGAAGAAACCCAAAGCCGGGCAGATACGTTTAAAAACAGCAGTTGGGTGTTCTGGCGCAACGCTGCCGACGAGTTTTATGTAAATATCAGGGAATATGCGCCTGAACTCAAACAGGTGCACCTGAAAGTTTCCGCCGGCATTGCCGGCATGTTTTGCCATGAGGCGAACCGGTCAAAGGCCGAGACCCGGGCAATGATCGTCAGCCGGATTGCATCCCAAACCCTGTTTAGAAGCAGAAAAAACCGGCAGCAGTTGGCCAAATCATCCATAGATGCCCTTGTGCGCTACCGAAACAATTGGAAAAAAGATGTCAATGTTCCCCGGACGACTCCTGAAACCAAAGCCCGAATTCTTGCATTTTTGCAGAAACTGATATGGCTGAAGCAGCAATTCAAGCAGGAAGTACAAACAGTATCCATGCTGGATCACGCCCCGCTGCAGATCACGGCTTATACTCTTCTGGAAATTATTTTTGCTATCGTTTTTCATGCGATGTACTGCCCGGTATGGACAAATCGTGAACCTCCCCGCATTGAAATGGAGCTGTAATTAATGTCAGTCAGTCTGATCCTGGTGGGGATTATCCCCCTGTCTTACCTGCTCGGCTCCATTCCCTGGGGTTTGATTCTGACCCGCGCACTTTCCTCGGAAGACATTACTGTCGCGGGCAGCAAAAATATAGGCGCTACCAATGTAAGGAGAATAGCCGGGTCTAAACTCGGCGGCCTGACCCTTCTGGGCGACATGGCAAAAGGTGCCCTGCCTGTTTATTTGGCGGCCGGTCTGGCAACCGCCAACTCAGTATCGGGAGAAATTTTCACGGTCCTTGCAGCCCTGTCGGCATTTGCCGGGCATCTTTATCCGATCTATCTGAAATTCAAAAATGGCGGCAAAGGGGTTGCTACCGGGGCCGGCTGCTTTATAATTCTTTCGCCCATGGGCTGTATTGTCAGCATGCTTGTTTTTATTCTGTTTATCTGTATTACCAACCGTGCCTCTGCCGGATCTCTGGCCGGCGCCGCCATTCTGCCCCTGAGTGTATGGGAAGTGTCCGGTTCAGCCGTGTTGACTCTCAGTGCCGCCATCATGGCGGTTTTTATTTTTTATCGCCACAGCGATAACATCAGGCGGCTGCTGGCCGGCACGGAACCGGTAATCTGGAGAGAATAAGCGGGTAAGGTTGAAGGCACCTGAACAACCTTTAGCCTTACTTCGACATTCTGCGATTCCTTGTTCTGCTGTTCTGCGGTTCGAATTCTCCGTCATGCGTTATAAAATATTTTCTGCCACCGCCCCATCCGGCGTCGGATCAATTTTTGCGAACGGCTTCAGCTACAGCATCACCGACTTCAAACGTAGAACTGGTGCCACCCATGTCCTGAGTTCTTATCTGACCGGCTGCCAGAACAATTTTGACCGCGGTTTCGATATTTGCAGCCGCCTGTTCTTCTCCCAGATTCTCTAACAGCATTCGGACAGACTCGATGGCAGCAATGGGGTTGATGACGTTTTTGCCTTCGTATTTCGGCGCTGAACCGTGAATGGGTTCGAACATCGATGGGTAGGTTCGTTCCGGATTGA
>CAYQNS010000051.1:0-22756 GCA_964418755.1 uncultured Desulfobacteraceae bacterium | reverse complement strand
ATTCCTTCGTCATTTTTCAGGTAGACCATTCCGATGGAACCGCCCTTGACATGGGAAAATGAACCATGGGTGTTTTCCCCTGCAAGAAAACCATCACGGTAAATGGGCTCGTCATGGTAAATCAGAGGCTCGGCATCATCGATGGTGAACATCACCAGTTTTTTCTTCAATCCCTCTTCTTTCTGTTTTAAAAGGGCATCTTTTCCGATAAAATCATCTTTGCTCATTTTAACGGCAAACCCGAGTCCTGCTTCAAAGGGTGTCGTGTCCGGAGTAATATCACTGCTCCAGTGACGATACCCTTTTTCAAGACGCAGAGAATCAATGGCATGCAGACCGCAAAGTTTTACATCAAACTCTTTTCCTGCTTCCATAAGGGCATCAAATACTCCCTGAGAAAGATGCGTTGGGATATACAATTCCCAACCCAGTTCACCCACAAAACTCATGCGAACGGCAAAGGCTTCAGCATAGCCCACATTGATTTCTCTGGCTGTGGCAAAGGGAAAGGCTTCATTGGACAAATCAGCATTCGTTACTTTAAGGAGAAGATCCCTTGCCTTGGGTCCCATAACTCCGAGCATGGTATAGGCGGCGGTCACATCAGTGATGACGGCATCGGCATCTTCGGGAATATGACGGGCAATCCAGTCAAAATCTCTTACGGTAGTTGCAGCAGCCGTAATTACAAAAAATTTACCCTCTTCCCTCTTTGTAACCGTAACATCCGCTTCGATCCCGCCGCGTTCATTGAGAAGTTGCGTATAAACCACCTTTCCTATAGGTACAGCTACATTGTTGGCGCATATTTTTTGTAAAACGCTTTCCGCATCTTTTCCCTGAACCAGATAATTACCCATTGAGGTCAAATCATAAATACCGACATTTTCGCGAATATTCATGTGTTCCTCAGCAGAATATTTAAACCAGTTCTGGCGTCCCCAGTTATACTCATAAACAGGTTCCACCCCTTCCGGAGCAAACCAGTTGGCCCTTTCCCATCCGGAAGCCACGCCAAAACACGCACCCCGCTTCTTCAGGCTGTCATGAACAGGCGAACATAAAACATTCCGGGAAGAGAGGGGTTGTTTAAACGGCCAGTGATCTGCATAAAGATTATCCACGGATTCTACTCTGACGCGTTCTTCGATATATTTCATATTGTTCTGCCAATTAAAGTATCGTCGGACATCCACAGCCCAGAGATCCTCTTCCGGATATCCCTGATCAATCCACTGGGCGAGTGCCTTGCCGACACCGCCGGCACTGGTAATTCCCACTGAATTCATACCGCATGCAACAAAAAAGTTTTTAACGCCGGGAGCTTCTCCCAGCATATATATACTATCCGGTGTAAAAGCTTCAGGAACTGTAGTTAAGCTGCTTACGCCGGCTTCTGAAAATGCAGGAACCCTGTGAATGGCAGTCTCTACAAACTGCTCCATCTGATCCCAGTCTTCGTCAAGCTGAGTATATTCAAAATTATCAGGAATACCATTGATTCCCCAGGTCTTTGCCATGGGCTCAAATCCACCCATGAGAAGTCCGCCCATCTCTTCTCGGATATAAATTTTTCCATCCATATCCCTGAGGTAAGGCATCTCCTTATGAACACCATCAATCGGTTCCGTGGTCATATGCATATGCTCTGCTGCAGCTAATGGGAGGCTGACACCCGCCATTTTTCCGACTTCTCTTCCCCACATACCGGCACAGTTGACGATATATTCGCAGCTAATCGTGCCTTTGTCGGTTTTAACGGCCGAGACGGCATTATTGGTTAAGTCAATACCAAGCACACTTGTATTTTCAAAGATTTTAGCGCCTCCCATGCGGGCGCCTTTGGCCAGGGCCTGGGTGGTATCTTCAGGGTTTGTCGCACCATCATCGGGTTGATACCAAGCCCCCACAAGATCGTCCGTCTTCATCACCGGAAAAAGTCTTTTTGCCTCGTCCAGGCTGATCTCTTCCATTTCGATGCCAAACGATCTTGCCATGTCGAGAGCTCTTAAAAATTCGCTTCTCCTGGCCTGTGTTTTTGCTATCCGCAGAGAGCCATGCTTTACATATCCTGTCGGCTGGCCTGTTTTTGCTTCAAGACCGGCATAAAGCTCACCGCCATATTTCGAAAGTTTTGTTAATGAACCTGTGGGCCAGAGCTGCCCAAGAAGACCGGCGGCAGCCCATGACGTACCCGAGGAGATCCTTTTTCGCTCCAGCACCACAACCTCTTTCCAGCCGAGTTCTACCAGGTGATAAGCCGTGCTGCACCCGATAATACCACCGCCTATAATAACAACCTGAGCATGGGTTGGTATTTGATCGTTCATAATCCCTCCTGCTAAGATAGTCTGAAAATTAAGACAGACATGGATAAAAAAATCCCTTCACCTAATTATATGCATACCGCAAGTTGTAAAAGGGCAGCCACAGAGGGCTGCCCTACATCTTCAATCACCGTTTATAAAAAAGACGGTATCCTGCATTGAAATATCATATTAATCGCCCTGATATACACCCAGTTCCTTTTCCGCTTCCACCACAATGGAGCGAACCTTTTGAAGCACTTCCTTTGATAATTGAGGCGGTTCATATTTTTCAAGTATTTTAAGTGTTTTTTCCCGGGAACGCTGGTAAGCATCCTTGCTTCCAAGTTCAGCCCAGCGATCACGCATTCTTCGATCTACGAGATCGGTCTGAGACTGGGATCTCATATGCTCAAAGGTAGTGGCATGTGACAGATAATCCTTGCCGATGCCCATCTCCTTGATGACATCTACGGCAAGAGTCGTGTCGTTTACCGGAACACCTTTTAACGTATACAGCATCAGTCCAGCCAGTTCATGGTCCCACACAAGCTGTGCCAGATCGAAAGTAATTCCCATCTCAAGCATACCCAACCCATAAATAACATTGGCGCCTGCCAATGCGGGAAGAATACCTGTGATGCCTTTTTCGAAACCGGCCTGGGCGTCAAACAGTTTACTGTCGCCCTATCCACCGGCGACAAAGCATGGCAAGCTGTAGTACTTGGCCAACCGTGCAACTGCCGCACTGATCATGCCGGTTTCCGGTGATCCCACCGTTGCCGTTGCCATGCGCAGATCCAGAGGACATGTTGAGCTTCCATAAACGAACTGAGCCCCCTTACGGGTCAACTGATGAAGAACAAGGCTGGACAAAAGTTCACAATTCTGTACAACTATTGTTCCTGCCAGATGCACCGGTCCCGAACCTCCCGACATTGCCATTCCCACAACATTCAGGCCCATATGATTAATGGCCGCTTCCATAATGATATCGCAATGTTCTTCAGGCAATTTCAAGGGGCTGATGGGGCATGTCACAAAGGAGAGCAGCGGCCTCTCTTTAAGGCGTTCTTTCCCCCCCACGATAGCGGCACACATATCCACTATTTTTCTTGCCTGAAATCCATTGACCGGACCTAACCAGTGGTGCTTGGTTGTATTGGTCAAAGAGGCTTCGGCGTTATGAAGCGCCTGTGACTCCGGTGGTTTGTCATGGGAGCACATGGCCCGCTCATAGGTTTCCACATGTTCAAGGGAATCAACAATCCTGGCGGCCTTTTCAATATCCGCTTTTCGAGTTTCCCGATGCTCCCCGGTATAAGGATCCACAAACATGATCCCTTCACCGAAATTGGTAAATGTAACACGGTTATCTTCGAGGATAACGTCGTCTTCCGGTCTTCTTCCACAGGCATAGTAGGTTGCTGGCGCCGAATCTATGGCATCTTCCACAACGTGATGCGGAATTTTGACAACTTTCTTTTTTCGGTCGACATTGCATCCGGCATCCGCATAGATATCAAGGGCTTTCTCGCTTTCTACGAAAACACCAACATCCTTTAGAAGTTCCAGGGTGGACAAATGAATTTCATTACATTCATCCTCGGTGATGGTGTTCAGGCTGAACCCGGAGTTACGGTTTTTACCGGCTTTAAACCTTCGTTTCATGGTTTCCTCCTTTGTTTAGTGTACATTAGCAGACAAATCCGTTACCATTAACGGATTTTAAAAAAGTATTTTACCATGGGGGAGTATTCGGCTCCACAAAAAATGGTATAAAATTTGTACGGAAACGCATCTTGCTGATAAATAAATCGGCCTTAAATTGCTTTGTATCGTTTTTTAACAAATTGTTTGAGATCTTTTTCAATGTCGGGAGCAATATCAGGACGGACGTAGTCATCAAGTCGTTTTGCCAAAGCTGTTTTTGCTTTTTCCCAAACCTGTTTTTTCCCCTGATCTTTCCATTTTTCGTAGCTTCCCCGAGTGGCCAATTCAGGATTGAACAGCTCTGTTCTACATTTTTTTAAGGTTTCGGGAAAAGTAATATAAGAGCCCCCGATACCTGCTTTTTTTATTTGTTCCAGGGCAATGGTTTCATCATTCACTACAACAGGTTTTAATATTTTGCGAATCATGCCGCAGGTTTCCTCGTCAAGAAGAAACTTTTCATAACTCATGGCATTAAAACCAGCCAGAATTCCGCATGCCTGATTCATAAAATGATTACCCGAGATCAGGGAGCTGAACATGCTGAGGGCAGACTCCACCCCGGCCTGCATATCCGGTGCAAAAGCATCCGTCAGACTGCCACCGGCTTTTGTGGGGATGCCGTAAAATCTGCCAATCTGGGCAATCATATGGGTAATCTGGACGGCTTCGGGACCACCCAGTCCCAAACCACCGGTTTTCATGTCTGTGGCGCAGGAACAGCCTCCTATCACACAGGGTGTTCCAGGGTTGATCAACTGGGTAAGTACAACTCCTGCAAGAACCTCAGTTGCCATGACAACCATTGTGCCTGCCAGCGTGATGGGCGCAGAGGTTCCGGCGAGAATCATATCCGGAAATTCCAGAGGTTGTCCAAAACGGGCGTATTCTATGAGAGCTCCGGCCATCTCTTTAGAGTAAAGAAATGGCGAAATCGGACTCACCTTGGAAGGAATTACCGGTTTATTCATTATATTTTCTTCGCCTCCAAAAAGGATGGCCGCCATATGAAGACTGTCCCTGGCTTTCATTCTGTCTTGAGGGCTGCCCATAAACGCTTTGTCGGACAGCAGAATATTAGACAACATCATATCCAGATGCGCCCTGTCCGGATGGATATCGCCGGGCATGACCATGAGAAAACCATTCATGTCCAGATACTTTGATGTGTGAACCAGTTTGCAAAAGTTGTTGTAGTCCTCCATCAAAGCATCTCTCTGTTCGCCGTCACTGTCAATGATAAAAGGAGCTCCCCAACCGGGAAGAAGGGCAAAATGCTCTCCCCCCACATCAACATTGTTTTCCGGGTTTCTGGCAAAAATGGTAAACTGCGAGGGAACTGTATCGATGGCATTCATGACCTGCTCTTCGTTAAAAAAAACAGTGCTGCCGTCGACCTTGAACATATGCTGTTTGAATATTTCCAGTGCTTCCGGCTCCTGAAATGCCACACCAACATTTTTAAAAACCGCCATGACGGACGAATGAATTTTATTGATTTCAGCTTCACTAAAACATTGCATGCGTGTAAACAATTTGTTCAGGCTCCTTCTATTTACAATTTTGCCGGACATTCACAATTCTGGAAGCAAAAAAAATGCCAATAGTCAAAAACGTTGTAGTTTCAATATGTTCGGGATTATATTCAGGTTGACAAAAATTAATTTATACTATATCGTATAAATTAATATTCAAACTGACAACTGTATGTCTTTGGCTATCGTATTTGAAAAATATTCAATAATTTTAATAAGTTGTTTATTTTCCCAGGATTCATAATAATTTGAGAAAAGGGCGAAACCCATCTGTCGATTTATTTCAATTTTTGCCCAACAGGTTGGAATTCAATGTTTTTTCACAAAATGCCGGAAATATGAGCCACTAATACTTTTATACGTCAAGACAATAAGAATGGCCTATGCGATTATGCATACTGCCATACGAAACAGTATAATGTATGCAGTTTTAAAATTTGACTCCGATAGTTGCTGCGTCTCAATCTATTTGAGCCCTTCCCGGGACTCAAAACGAAAAAATATTAAAAATTGGTAAAAGGGTAATTTTGGGCCAACAAAATAGTGTGCAAACAAATATTCTAAACATGTTTTCCTCTATTACAGTGGGTGCTGCAATTTTTGATTCCGGTGGGCAGATCATTGTCTGTAATGCCGTTTTTTCAGAAAAACTCGGAATCCGATGGGAAAAACATCTGGTGGATGAGTACCCTTTATTGAAAAGAAATTTTAAAGAGATCGCAATTCACAGACGTCAAAGTATCCAGTGGATCAAAGAGAAAAATGTCCTGGTATGCCTGTCCCCTCTGGAACTTCCCGGAGATAAAAACTGGGTTTTCTGTATACTCTTCGATGAGGTCTCCGAAGATATCAACCAGATGAAAACAATGGAGATGAAAGAGTTGATCATGCAGTTGGATGTCATTATCGACTCGATCTCTGAAGGCGTCTGGGTTTGCGATGGTAAAGGAAACGTCCTAAGGGTCAATCCTGTATCCGCAGCTCTGAACAATATTAAAACTTCTGATGTTATTGGTCGGAATATGAAAGACCTGGAGGCGGAAGGGTATTTTAAGGGATGTGCCACCCTGGAAGCAATCAGAACAAAAAAGACAGCAACCCGCCTCGTTCTTCTGCGTAGGACAAATACCACGGTCATCGCCACAGTCAGGCCGTTTTTCGATGAGAAGGGAAATCTGAAAATGGTGGTGGGGACTGAACGGGATATCTCTAAACTGGAAGAACTTCATCACTTTTTGAGGCAGCAGGCCATTCTCCAGGATAGCTTAAAAGAACATATTAAAGAACTGAAAACCCTGAACCGGCTCACCCATAATATCATTGCCAAGAGCGAATCCATGATCCAGGTGCTCAACCAGGTCAGCAGGGTAAGCCATGTTGGATCTACGGTTTTGATCCTTGGAGAGTCCGGTGTTGGAAAGACTGCCATTGCCGACCTGATTCACAAAAACTCCAACAGGTCGAAAAAACCTTTTTTTGCAATCAGTTGCTCTTCCATACCTGAAACTCTTCTGGAGAGTGAACTCTTCGGCTACGAGAAGGGCGCTTTCACAGGCGCCAAAGACACGGGGAAAAAAGGCCTTATTGAAATGGCCAACGGTGGCACCCTGTTTTTGGATGAGATAGCAGAGATTTCCATGGCCTCCCAGTCCAAGCTTCTTAAATTTCTCGATGAAGGGACTTTTTTTCGTGTAGGAAGTACAAAAAAGCAGGAGGTGGACGTGCGGGTCATTGCCGCCACCAATCAGGATCTCAAAGATCTTGTGGAAAAAGGTGCTTTTAGACTGGATCTTTACTACCGTCTTAATGTTATATGTATTTGGATTCCACCCCTGAGAGAACGGCATGCATGCATTGTTTCCTTAATCAACTATTATATCAATCAGTTCTCATCCAGTATGAAAATAAAACGGATCATATCCCCCAAGGCTTTAAAAATCCTGACCACCTACGATTATCCTGGAAACGTTCGAGAACTTATTAATATCTGCGAGCGGATTGTTGTCATGACAACGAGGGAATATGTTATGCCCAGTGATCTTCCCCGACAGGTTCTTAAAAGCGTACAAACAGAAAATATAGACTTTTGCGATTTAATTCAGGGAGAAACCCTTCCTGAATTTATGGCAAGAATTGAAAGCCGTATTTTGGTGAAAACAAAAGCCCGTTACGGAAGTCAGGAAAAAATGGCACACGCACTTGGGGTTACCCAGCCGACCATCAACAGGAAGATGAAAAAATTTGGATTATAAGAATCACCGACCGCCGGCCGGATAAACGCTGTCGGCTACCAAAACGTTATTTTTTCGGCTTATTTATGAAATTACCCGGGTTCACTTCTTTGTTTTATCCAGTTGCAGCATAACGATGGATGCAATTACCAATAGTCCCCCTGAAACCTGCATGGGGGCCATCGACTCACCCAGAAAAACAGCGGCAATAACACTGGCTGAAATAGGCTCCAGTATGGCTGTTATACTGGCATGGGCCGGGCGTATCCGCTTGATTCCCTGGAAATAAAGTCCAAAGGGAATAATGGTTCCCAGGATACCGATAAAAAGTATCCATCCCCACTGCACCGGTGAGTATTTGTGCATGAATGCTTCCAGTGGCGGGTGAAGCAGGTTCCACATCAGCATCGCGAAAAGCAGCCCGTATAGCAGTACGGTGTAAGGGGAGTACTTTCGCATGCCGTAGTCACTGGAAATGGAATATACGGCAAAAGAGACTGCGGCAAGCAGACCACTGATAATGCCGAGTCGGTTCAATACCAGTAATTGCAGGTTGTATGCTTCTACCACGAAAAAGCACCCTGTCAATGCTCCTAAAATGGAAAGAACGCTGATAAACCCGATTTTTTGTCGCTGGATAAAAACCACGTACAACGCCACAAATGCCGGGCCGGTATAGTGGAGGAGTATGGCCGCCGCCACGCTGATTTCGCTGATGGCAAACAGATAAAAAAACTGGGCGGAACCCAAACCAAAGACACCCAGTAAAAAAAAATAGGGCAGGTCCCTTAGCGATATCTTCAGAAGATTTGAATGCCTCAACCACAGCCAGATCATCAGGCCGGCCCATGCCAGTGTGGTTCTCATCTGTATAAGCTGGCCGGGGGTAATGCCGGTATTAAAGAGAAATTTGGAGGATGTCCCGGATATGGCAAACAGAACAGCTGCCAGGCAAACATAGAGGTATCCGTACCGAGCCTGTTGTTGATCGGTTTTATTCATGTGTTTATGAGGTTACACTTTTCCCAATTTCAAGTTTCAAATTTCCCTGCCGGAACAGGAGATCAAGAAAGCATAAATTGTTTTTAAATTTTGATAAAGAATATCTGAAATAACGTTAAATTATTGCAGGAGTATAACGAGACCATGCAAATTTTGTCAAGTTTTGTGTAATCCTCTATTCTGGGAGATTTACGCCGATACCTGTAAAGACGAAATGTTTTTTATCAAATAAACACGATGATCAAGTGTTTGCAAGTCACACTGATTCTTTTGCTTGTCTCGGGCAATGATATATCCCGGGATGCCCGGCCCAACTAAAAGGTGGTTTTCAACTTGACCTTTCCAGATAATCATGCTAATTTTATTCAAAAAAGTTTTAGTTGCAGCATAATTCAAGACAATCTGCACTGAAACGCTGATTTATGATCCGGAAATTTTTTAAACCTGCTTTTTTTACCAAATTTTTGTACCATGTCGAAAATTTAGTCTGGGAATATATAGTATCTCCATATGGTCAAATTTTTCCTTCCACGAAAAGAAAAAATACGGCGCGTTTCAAGGGTGTCGATTACCAATCATTCATAAAATCGGTTGCCCGGTTTTTTTAAAACGGAAGCGTTAATTGTTTTAATATTATGTAGAGGAGACGGACATGAAATTTATGGTATGTTATGACAGTTCAAAAGAAGCCAAAGAGGCCCTGGTACTTGCCGGAGAGCACGCAAAAGTTTGGGGTGCCACATTGGAAGTGGTTCATTCGATCATGCGGGAACTATCGCTGAAACGTTCGTTTGTCGAGAAAAAAGAAAAGGCTTTAGAAGATGAGATCAAAGAGATTCTGGGTGGAAGTGACATCTCCTACGAAGTTGCGCTGCTTATCGATACGCTGAGCCCGGCGGAACAACTGGTTCGGTTTGCGAAAGAGGAAGAGATCAAGCAGGCATTTATCGGGATTGAAAAACAATCCAAGGTGGGTAAACTGCTTTTCGGATCCACTGCCCAGTATTTGATATTAAAATCCCCGTGCCCGGTGGTTACGGTAAAATAACGAGGCGGCAATTTTATATACCGTATAGGTTTCAGGCCTTCATTTTGACGTTGGACTTCACGTCGAACCACCCGCATCATCTAAAAATATATCAGGCCGGACGTCATCGTCCGGCCTGTTTGTTTTCATCATGGTTATCCATCCGAAAAAACTATTTCCGGATGGGTACTACCTAATTTTTTTCTCAGGACTCGAACCACCACCGTTCCGCGCACCGGTTGCCGTCCATCTCCCAATTGCCGGCGGGATTCTCGATTCTCAGCTTATTGGTGGCCGCCTCTATCCAGTTTCCGAACACCGGAATAATTACCCCGCCTTCATCGCGTACAATCCTCTGGCACTCCACGTATAATTCGTTTCGCTTCGCATCGTCAAGTTCGGCTCTGGCCTCTTTGAGCAGCATGTTGAATCGATCGTGCTTCCAAAGGCTGTCATTCCATGCGGCATCCGCCGCATATGAGGTGGAAAACATCCAGTCGGCCGTGGCACGGCCGCTCCAGTAGCACATGCACCAGGGTTTTTTTATCCAGACATTGCTCCAGTAGCCGTCATTGGGTTCCTTTACAACCTCGATTTTGATACCGGCTTTGGCGGCCTGTTCCCTGTAAAGAACGGCGGTGTCCACGGCGCCTTCAAAGGCGGCGTCGGCTGCATGCAGCTTGAACGGGTAATCCATCATTCCGGCTTTTTTCATATGAAACCTTGCTTTGTCCGGATCATACTTTCGTTGCGGCAGTTCCGAAGCATGGTATTTCTGTGCGGGAGCTATCGGATGATCATTTCCCACTGTGCCGAAACCACGCAGGATGATCTTCATTATCTGCTCACGGTCAATCGCATATTTTAAAGCCAGCCGGACATCATTGTTATTAAACGGCTCCCTGTCGGTAAGCATAGGGATCGAGTAGTGCTTTGTTCCGGTAACATTGATGATCTGGAAACCGGATACTCTCTTGAGCAGATGGATGATTTTAAGCTCAAACCGGTTCATTGCATCGATCTGACCGGTATTCAGGGCGGTGGCCCTTGCCGTGACATCCGCGATACCGATGGTTTCCACCTCGTCAAAGTGCGCACGCCCCTGTTTCCAGTAATTGGGATTCCTTTTGGAAAAGGCTCTGTATCCGGGTTCATGGCTGTCCAGGATGTAGCCTCCGGTGCCCATGCCCTTTTCCCAGTCGGCCCCTTTTGTACCGGCTGGAACGATTGACAGATGAGGGTCACTCATGATAAACGGAAAGTCGGCGTTCCCTCCTTTCAGAGTAAACACCACCGTTTGTTTGCCGTCTGTTTTGATCTCTTCTATGGGATCGACAATGCCCTTTGCGGCGGACCTGGAGGTTTTTCCACGATGGTGATTGATGGAAAAGATCACGTCCTCGGCATCGAGGGTTTTACCGTTATGAAATTCAACGCCCCTGCGCAGCTTGAAGATCCATTTTGAGGCATCTGGTGAGGATTCCCAGCTTTCGGCCAGCTCGGGAACGAGGTTGCCCTTATAGTCGACTTCCGCCAGGCAGTTCCGATTTTGCAAATTGATAATATACGCCATGGCGTCCGTCATGGTCGCCGGATCGAGTGAATCAGTGGTGGAGCCTCCGGCCACGCCGAGTCTAAGGCGCCCGCCTTTTTTCGGTGTTGCAGCGTGCGACCGTGTGGCAAGAAATGCCGATGGCAGTGTGGCTGCAATACCCAAAGCAGATACACGGGCAAGAAAGTCACGGCGGGTTATTTTTCCCTGCGCTAACAAACGCTCAAGTTTTTTTGCTTCCGACATGATTGCTTCTCCCTTTGGCTTTTGTCGTCTCAAACCACTGAAGCTTCTTGTATCTCCTTGAGTCCGATCCCTTTTTCTTTTCGCATTTTCAAAACATTGTCGAGCCAGTCCGGATCCATCTCGGGAACGGAGGAGAGCAATAGTTCAGTGTATTCATGGTATGGCGGTGCAAGGAGTTTCTTCTTGACGTCATGTTCGACGATCCTGCCTTGCAGCATTACGACGATTTCATCGGATATTGCTTTTACAGTTGCCAGGTCATGGGTAATAAAAAGATAAGATACCTGCAGCTCGTTTTGCAGATCCTGCAGCAGTTTCAAAATACCCTCGGCAACCAGTTGATCAAGGGCCGAGGTCACTTCATCGCAGATAATCAGCTCGGGTTCCGCCGCCAGGGCCCGGGCGATACAGACTCTCTGTTTTTCACCGCCTGAAAGCTCCCCGGGATATCGATCTATATATTTTTTTGGGGGTAATTCGATCTTTTTCAGCAGTTCTCTGACTCTGTCATCCTTTTCCTTACCTTTCATGCCAAAGTAAAATGCAAGAGGACGTCCGATTACATCTCTTACCCGCTGCCTGGGATTGAGGGCCGTATCCGGCATTTGATAAATCATCTGCATTATCCTGAGCGTTTTCCGGTCGCGTGATTTTAAGGCCGGCGGCAGCTCTTTTCCGCCATAGAGAACCTGTCCTTCAAGCGGCGGCAGCAGACCGGTTATCACCCGCGCCAGAGTACTTTTGCCGCTGCCGGATTCGCCGACCAGTGCGACGGTTCTGGCGCGTCTGACTTTAAGATCAATGTCTTCCAGCACCTTTTCACTGGCTTTACCCGTGTAGCTGGCTGACACGTTTTTAACTTCCAGAACAATATCGTGCTCGGTGGCGGAAAGGTCCCTGTCCTCCCTGAGTGTTCTTACCGAAAGCAGTGCCCGGGTATAATCCTCTTTTGGATTGGTCATCAGTTCCCTGGCATTATTTTCTTCCACCAGATTACCGTACTTGAGCACCATGATTTTGTCGGATACTTGAGCCACTACGGCCAGGTCGTGGGTGATGTAGATGGCTGCCGCGCCGAATTCTCTGGTTATTTTTTTGATGGCGACCAGAACCTCGATCTGGGTTGTAACGTCCAGTGCGGTTGTTGGTTCATCAAAGATGATGAGATCAGGTGTACAGGCCATGGCCATGGCCACCATGGCGCGCTGGAGTTGACCTCCCGAGACCTGATGGGGATAGCGGTAACCTATCCCTTCAGGATCAGGCAGCAGGAGACGCCGGTAGATGTCCACGGCTTTTTTCTTCGCTTCGTGAAAATTCATCAGACCATGCCGAAGCGGCGCTTCAGCATACTGTTTTAAGAGTCGATGCGCCGGATTAAATGAGGCTGCGGCGCTCTGGGCGACATAGGCGATACGCACGCCTCTGATTTTTCTCAACTCCGCTTTCGACGCGCCGAACAGTTCTATTCCGTCAAAGAGAATCGACCCGGAGGTTATGCGGCAGCCCCCCCGGGTGTAAGCCATGGAAGCCAGGCCGAAGGTCGATTTTCCCGCGCCGGATTCCCCTATCAGACCGAGAACTTCACCCTTGTTCAAAGTGAGATCAAGGTTTTTTATGATCGGCAGCCATTTTTCTTCCTCTGAACTGTAGCCGTCTATCACAATATTTTTCATTTCAAGTAGATGGGTCATTGGTAACCTGCCTTTGGTTTAAACTGATATTGGAGAAATTCTATCGTTATATTTTCCACTGATTGGTTATTACAATCCGGAATGAATCCTCATACTTTGATAATTTTGGAACAAATCAATAATAATCAATCAACAATCCTTTAGTCCTTAAGCCCGCTGGCAATTTTCAGAAACCAGTCGACAACCAGATTGACACCAACCGTCAAAAATGCAATCGCTCCGGCCGGCCATAACGGTGTAAGAATGCCGAAGGTGATCGCCCCCGCATTCTCCCGAACCATGCCGCCCCAATCCGCCGTGGGCGGCTGGATGCCAAGGCCCAGAAAGCTTAGTGAAGCTATGAATAAAAATACGAAACAGAAACGCAGGCCGAATTCCGCAACTAGCGGAGGCATTGCATTCGGCAGAATTTCCTTGCGCATGACCCACAGGATTCCTTCACCGCGAAGCCTTGCCGCTTCGACGAATTCCATGACATTAATATCCATGGCCACAGCCCTTGAGAGGCGAAAAACCCGGGTGGAATCAAGCACGGCGATTACCATTATTAATGATATCACTGACGTCCCCAGCACTGACAGCGCCATTAAGGCAAAAATAAGCGTTGGAAACGCCATCAGGATGTCTACGATACGGCTGACGGTCAGCTCGGTCCAACCCCCGACGACTGCCGCAAAAAATCCTATCAACGAGCCGATAAAAAACGAGAGGAGTGTGGTGACAAATGCAATTGCAATGGTGTTTCGAGCACCGTATAACAATCGTGTGAACATATCCCGACCCAGGTGGTCCGTGCCGAGCAGGTGATCCATGCTTGAAGGGAGCCAGACGTCGGCCACGATTTCCGTTTCTCCATAGGGGGCGATCACCGGAACAAATATGGCTGCAAAGATATTAAGCAGTATCATTGCAAGACCAATGCGAGCGCTCAGGGGCGACTGCCTCAGCAATTTTGTAAGAGCCATCGAATGCTTCTCCTTATTTTGATTTTGGATGCAGCAACCTGGGGTTGCTGAGAATTGACAGTATGTCGGCCAAAAGGTTAAGCGAGATATAAACGGCGGCAAAAATAAGACCGCTGGCCTGAACAACGGGAATATCCCGTTTTGCTACCGAGTCCACCAGAAGCTGCCCCAAACCCGGGTAAACAAATACTACTTCAACAATCACAACCCCCACAACCAGATAGGCCAGATTAAGGGCGATGACGTTAATCACCGGCGAGAGGGCGTTTGGAAATGCGTGCATTACGATAACCCGCATTCGTTTCAGCCCCTTTAATCTGGCCATTTCTATATATGAACTGGCAAGGACATTGATGACGGCCGCACGAGTTTGGCGCATCATGTGGGCGGTAACGATAAAGGTAAGGGTCAGGCTGGGAAGAATAATGGCATGAATTTTATGCCAGAACGGCATCTGGTCGTTGATATTGGAAATACTTGGGAAAATAACTATTTTCACCGACAGCAGCGCGATCAGGATATAGGCAACGAAAAATTCGGGAAAGGAGATCGCGCTGAGCGTGGTTGTGGAAATGGTTTTATCAAACAAGGTATCGCGATAAAGTGCGGCCAGTAAACCGAGAATTACGGCAAGGGGCACTGCTATCACCGCCGCCGAGCTGGCTAGAAACATAGTGTTGGCAAATCGCCATTCGATTAAATCCGCAACCGGTCGGCCGTTGGCAAGGGAGTTTCCCAAATCACCCTTGGCAAAGCTGCCCAGCCATGAAAAATAGCGGACATGGGGAGGAAGGTCCAGTTTAAGTTCCTTTCTAAACGCCGCAACAGTTTCAGGCGTTGCATCCTGCCCCAGGATTGCTTCCGCCAGATCGCCCGGGAGCGCTTCCACGCCAACGAAAATGAGAAGAGAGATGACGATTATCGTCAGCAGTCCCAACCCAAGGCGTTTTATTACCATTGTTATAATGTCATTCATTTTGTCACCATTTTTATGATATCTGTAAGACAGGTTTTAGTTTGCTTTCCATCCGTTTTGTTTTAAGAAAAAGCGGGTGGAGATGAATAATTTTGATCATTATAGAATGCAATATTTGCTGAAAAATTTCGAAGTAAGCGAACCACCAGCGTTTGGAGTATTTCACGCCGTCTAAATTCGAATTTGACGCAAAGTTGTCGTACTCGCGCCGGGTGATTTTCCCAGTGTCAACAGGTGCTCCAGTTCTTTTAGTTTTGACACAAATACCTCCTTTTTTGTGGTGTAGGTTACAGGTGCTATTTTTTCGCCCAACAGGGCTTTTTTATCCCAGGCAGACGGATATGGTCTGCCAATGGCGGTTTTGTTTTTAAAAGCGCGGATTTGAATGACCAAAAGCGTGTTAAGGGTTTATTCAGCCGGTAAAAAGCATGTATGAAAATTATTGTTGTCACCGGTCAAATCTGGTGGGGAATCCCCTGTATAGCGCCTGATGTTGACGCCCCAGCTACAGGGATACCGCTGATATCAACATGCAACTTTCACCAGGAAAATGAGATGAGACACGGCATCCTGAATCCGGAAAAAAGCAGATGCCTTTTAAAACAATATGTAAAAAGGATGTCTGAAACACGATGCAAAAAAAAGCCATGCGTATTATATAGCAGTTAATGATTGTGTTTGCAATGATTAAGTGAAGTAAATTTATTTAAAATTGACATTGCCCTGAAGTCTATTACCTGCGGCCTTTATCCGGCAGAACAATCATGTAATGCGTGGATCTGCCGTATACCCCTTTGGGAGCGGTGTGTCTTCCTCAAAAGGCATGGCCAGTTTGAAAAAACCATTCTCGTTTTTTGCGAAGACTTTCAATTCACCTTTTTCAAAAACCTGCAACATGGCTTTGTTGTGCTCCAGGATTTCAGCCACAAGCCCTTTCAAACCTTTGTCTTTTGCCATCTGTATTAACATTCGGTACATGTAGGATGCGATACCGAGGCCATGATAGGCCTCATCGACAAAAAAAGCCAAATCACCGAATTCCTCTTCGTCTATTTTTGCAAAGCGGGCCTCGGCGATGATGGTTTCATTTTTAGGTTCTCCAAGCAGTGCAACGACGGAGATATCCGTACGGTAATCAATATTGACATATGCCTGCATTTTTTGGTGCGGCATGATTGAGATGGGAAAGAAAAACCGGCTGTGGATAGCACTTTTCGAAAATCGGTAAAACAAGTGCCGCATGGCTGTTTCATCCGATGGTCTGGTTGGTCTGAAGCGTATTTTTACCCCCCCTTTAAAAACATGTTCACCCATAATTTCCAAAGGGTATAATCGTCCGATATTTATGGGATAAACCTGATCCGACGATAATATTCGGCTTTCTTTTGCAGCCTGGATCAATGCCTCTCTGTCATCCGGATGGGCAATATCGATCAGGGATAGTGCGCGTTCCTTGAGGGTACGCCACTTCAGGTTTGCAATGCCGTATTCCGTGACCACCGCATCAATCGATTCCCGCATATGAAATTGATTCCGCAGGTCTCGAAGCATAACGACGATATTGGGTGCGCCTCTGTTGTTTCTACTGGGCAATCCAATAATCGCCCGACCGCCTGGAGAGAGTTCCGTACCGGTAAAAAGATCGACAGACTGGCTCGGGCCGGTTAAGAGAGAACCCTTGCCCACGGAAAAAGAAATACGGCCCAGTAAATCGATTTTTTTGGCTTCTTCTATCACCACAAAGTTGGGATTTCTTCCAAGCTGTATCGGGTTTAACACCTGGCCGATGCTCTGGAATTCAACTACCGGGTTACGGTCCAGCCATTCCAGCAGGCGGGGCGTACCCAGTGCGTAAGAGGTCACTGATTTGCCCCGGAACACCTCTTTTCGATAGTTGGAGACGGCGCCGCTCTTAACCAGGTCCATGAGTGCGTCCGTAAAATATGTTGTATGAATACCCAGATGATGCCTGGACCGCAGCTTCAGGCTTAACGCCTCGAACAATGCGCCTGTATAAAAATTGATGCAATCTCCGTCTTGAATTATCTGTGCGATATTTGCGGCCACTTTATTGATGACGGGCTTGACAGAGTGTCGTTTAAAATATAGCGGCGGCACCGTGGCTTTAACAAGGAGGTCGAAATCGGAAAGAGAAACAATCGTATCCCCCAAAGTAAAGGGGATCAGGGTATTGATTTCTCCCACCACCAGGGAAGCCCGATACATGGCTTCTCTTGCAACATCGACGGCAACACCCATGCTGCAATATCCCGCACTGTTCGGCGGCGAAATCTGCACAAATGCCACATCAATCGGGATTCGGTTGGACTTGATCAGTTCCGGTATCTGGGAAAAGCGCCCGGGGATCAAATCGACATTGCCCGCAATAACCGCCTCGCTGGAAATCCATGTAGAAAAGAATGTTTTCAGCCGATATCTCTGGTAATCCAGTTTCTTTAATGATAAAAAATCAGCATGACTGGTCAGTTGAATCAATTCCAGGTCATTGATATTGGAATAATTAGAGGCAAACAGCTGTTGTGTGAGTGTTCGCGGCTCTGCAACGCCACTTCCCACAAAAATACTCATCCCGGGCCTGATATGGGCCAATGCTTCTTTGGGGGATATCACCTGTTGTTGCCATTGCATGTGATTCTGATGATCTCTCATTTATTTCCCGTCGAGTTGAGCCATTATTCCCGGGTTTGCGAGAATGTTGAAGCGGTCGCCTCCCCGTACAAAACGTTTATAAAATGGCGTATTTAGCCGATTTGTCCGAATTATAACGAGACCATGCAAATCTTGTCAAGTTTTGTGTACTTTTTTATTCAGGGAACTTTACACCAATATCCGTAAGGACGAAATGTTTTTCATAAAATAAACGGGATGATCAAGTGTGCGCAAGCCACAATGATTCTTTTGCCTCCTATTCCGGTCAATGATACCGGGATGCCCGTTCCAATGAAACCGTTTTTTTGACTGCCTGCCGGATAATTGGTATTGAAAAAGGTTTCAGAATCTAATAATAATGCCACATGGTTATGAACGGATATTAAATTAATTTCAGCAGAAAGAAATCTGCTTGGGGTAATGTAAAATCATGTCGGCAATTTTTTCAGGAAACGTTGCGCTCGGCTGGCAGAAACCATTGACTATCAGTGTTGTCTGTTCGGTATTAACCGGCATCTCATATGGTTTCGGAATCCTTTTATTTCCCATGGTCATGCCGGAGATGATCAAAGATCTGCATCTGGACTATACCCATGCCGGAATGATCACCGGATTGAGTCAGATTTCATCTTTGTTTACGATTCCGCTGGCCGGTTATCTGACCGGTCGGATCGGCGGGTTGAGGCTGGTTGTTGTTTGTCCGCTGATTGGAGCCATCCTGCTGGCGGCAATATATTATGTGCAGGGATTTTACAGTCTTATGGCGCTCAATTTTTTCATTCGAGGCTGGCCGGTCATGGTGTGGATTCCTCTTGTCGCCGTTGCGGCGGAGCATATCGATTTTAAGTGGCGTGCCACCATGCTGACCGCATCCTCCAGCGGGGCCTGTTTTTTTGTTTTTGTCGACGGTGTCCTCTCTTCATATTTTCTGGAGCATTATCACTGGCGGAATATGTGGCTCTTTGTTTCCGGTTTTTGCTTAATCATTGTGGCTGTTTGCTGGCTGGCGCTCAAAATGGTGAATGCCTGGGAATTTAAAAGCCATGGGGAAGCATCCGTCAATGAGCCCACCGGTGATATTTTTAAATGGATGAAAACTCGAAGCGGTATTACACTTAATCTTCTATTTGTCCTGTCCGGATTTGCTTTTGTGGCTTTTCAGACATACCTGGCCCCTTTTCTCAGGGATGAATTGGGATTGGGATTGAAAATGACGGCCCTCATGTGGGCGGTGATGGGAATCAGTGGTATTTTCGGAGGGGTGGGTATTGGTGTGATCACCGATCGCATGGGGGTACGGACTTCTTTTGCCGTCGTGTTCGGAATGGCGGTCATTTCAACTGCCCTGATCTGCCTGCCCATGGATTTGTTTTGCATTTTGGCCATGGCCGTCTTGTTTGGTATTGCCCAGGCGGCTGTGTATGGACTGCATCCCGCTTATCTGTCTAAAAGCATGCCGCCCCGTTTGGCAGCCAAAGCATTTTCAGTGGGAACCATGGTGATGGTGACCAGTACTTTAATGGGCAATTTTATCGGCGGCTGGAGCGCAGGGAAAACCGGGTCCTTCTGGTGGTTTTATCTGCTGCTTGGGGCATTGTTTGTGTTGGGCGTTTTTGTTTCTTTTGGTTTGAAAAATGAAAAATACCAGGGACGGCGGCAGAGGGAGACTCTATGAAGCCGGGCAATTTTATTGTCATCATTGTGATTTATTTTCTGACCTGTCTGCGTGCGGCACGCACAGGCAGGCATAAAAAACACGAATTTTAGAATTTAGATACCAAATTCGGACCTATGTATCGATAGTGTCCGGTGATCGGATACAGGAAAAGAATGTCCTCAATCTCAGGGCCGGAGCCGATGTTGTGGACAATGAGGGGGCGGCAACAGTCCTCGGATTGCCGGTTCACCACAATCCCGATATGCGGGAAATTGCCGGGCAATACCCAGGTCACAAGGTCTCCCGGATGGTAATCGGCCGCAACATTTGATTTTGGTAGTTCGGCCCCCTGTTTTCGCAGGAAGGTCTGCAAGTTTGGAACTCGCCGATGGTCAATATTCGGGTCCGGTCGATGATGCCTCCAAAGTTGCGGGTACTCCTTGAAACGGGCCGTCATATCTTCGTAAACCAGGCGCGACAATAACATCAGTTCTGACTTTGTTTGTTATATAATCAGCAAATAACTGGTCATTTTAATCATGCCAATCAATATATCAATACCCGTCCCAGATGCCTATTCCTTTCGTATGTGAAAAAAGGGATTGATCAGGGAAGAAGACCGGAGTTTACAGGAGGCGGTTTGGTACGCAGTCTTGGTGGATGGTCCATGATAAAAAAATGCGGCTAAAGGGTCAGGATCGTATTAAAGGCGATGAACGGATATTAGGTGACGGCGAATTTGTTACAGCCTTATTGTCAGAGGCAAAAGAGAAGTTTGACCGCGGTTATAAATTAAAGGAATTGGGATACGATCTCAAAAAAATAAGCCGGATGGTATCCGCGATATATGATATAGAAATAGAAGAGATATATTCAAAAGGCCGGCGCAAGGTTCAAGTTGAGGCCAGGGACCTGTTATGTTACTGGGCTGTTCGGGAGTTGGGAATAAGTTGCACGGCTTTGGCGAAACAATTAAAAATGAGTCAACCGGGAGTAGGATATGCCGTAAATAAAGGGGAAAAGATCGCTAAAGAGCATAAATATCAACTGCTATAGCGAGTTATTTATAACGCCCCTCACGCCGGTAGGAAGGGAGAAAAAATGAACCGAAAACCAAAAGAGACTGATTGGAAGCGATTCCGATCAATGATAGAAGACCTTCGGGAAAGGTATTTGAAGGAAAAGAATGCCGAAATAGTTTTAGAATTGACAGCTCCGGAAAAGACTCCGACTGAACAATTCTGGGATACTTTTAGTAGAATGAAGGCGGAGAAAAAAATTTTGGAGGATTGTCTTGACGGGCATTCCCGGTCGAATATGTTTTCTCATATATTGTCGATGTACCGATATGGGATGATGTCAAAATCGGATCTCAAAGGGTTTAGTGAGGAGCTTCAAGGTAATGTTGAATCCTTTTTTGAGGACAGAGGATAGCTCTGCCTGGACAGTGACGATCAGTGCAGATTTTGGGGTATGTCCATTGGTTTTGTCCTGTTTTTTGTTTTACACATCCCCGACAATCTGTTCAATGAGTCGGGGAAGCTGTTCCGACAAATATATAGGGATTGAGATCATACGATAGGCGACCGGTTGGCCCAGGGTTGTTTTTACCCGGATTTTTTCCACGGAAGGCAGGTTCAGGTTGCAGCGGACGGCCAGATCGAGCTTTTTTTCCGCCATGAATTGATGCAGGGATTTCATTTTGCCGGCCGGTCCGGATTTCACTTCCACGGGGATGACCCGGCCTCCATGTTGAAGGATATAATCGATTTCACCGAGTCTCCCCCCGGTTCGCTGCCAGTAAAACAGTTGCGGGTCCGTTGACGGGGTTTGTGTCGAACGAAGCTGCTGCCCGACAAACTGTTCGGCCAGCCCCCCCTTGTTCGTAAAAAAAAGATCGCGTTCCTGTGGGCTTTTAATGGCGGATAAGCCCAGTTGAGCGGAAACCAGACCGATGTCGATCATCAAGGTTTTAAAAATTTTTTCATTGGATTCTGCGCCGAGGGGCAACCCGTTTCCGGTGGTGTGCAGGATCTTTGAACAAACTTTTGCCTGACACAGCAAGGAAAACGCTTTTTTCACGGGAAGAATTTTAAGGGACGGATCAACCCGGCTGTACACGAATTTGCTTCCAATCTGTCTGGACACGGACAACATAATGTCGGCTAACAGTCGCGCATTCATCTCACCGCCGTATTTGTGAAAATCATCGCGAAAAGTGGTCAGTAAATCCTGCTGCAATTTTAGACATGATGTCTGATCCTGGTTCTCCACCCAATCCTGGACCACTTCCGGCATTCCGCCAACCAGACAATATCGGAAATAGAATTCCAGGCATTTTTGATGCAGGGAACGGGGGATATCCTTATCCAATTCATAAGAAATCAGCTTTTGATAAAGCGGTTCGTTTCCACAAGCCAGAAGAAACTCGAAGAAGGACATTTGTTCCAGGTAAAAATACGTGATCCGACCCACCGGCATGCTGTAAGGATAGTCTCTTAGTGCAAATTCAAGCAGAGAACCAGCGGCGATAACCGGGAGGTCGGGCATCTCTTCTTTAAACCATCGGAGTTTACCTAACAGTTCGGGAGCCGCCTGGATTTCATCCATAAAAAGCAAGGCAGATGCCGGATCGATCGTCATGGATAATTCCGCCGCGATGTTTTGCAAGATCTCTGCGGGATTATTCCCGGCAAACAGATCTGCCAGGTGGGGAAAACGCTCCAAATTCAGTTCGATTAAAGAGAGACCATGACGGTGTGCAAAGTCACGAACCAGCCATGTCTTTCCGACCTGTCTGGCCCCTCTGAGTATCAGCGGCTTTCGATTTTTACTCTTCAGCCATTGGGTCAGTTTGTGTCCGGCAAATCGAATCATTTTTCGACGCTCTCCTGTTTCTGTGCATTAATTGTGTTAAATTGTCTGAAAAATAATAAAACAACGTGTTGTAAATGTCAAAATAATTAATTTTAACGCGTTGTTTTGAATTTTCCTCAATTTCTATAATTTAACGCACATTCCGCACCTTGGGGGTCATAGTTTTAGAATTATAAAATATCATGCAAACTAAATAATTGTCGATTTTAGTAGACATTTGCGATTTCTCGATCCATAATAGACTCGAAACTATATCTGGAGGTCGTTTATGGATCAAATCGATGTGATTACGAAGAAAGTTGATG
>CAYQNS010000050.1:0-22793 GCA_964418755.1 uncultured Desulfobacteraceae bacterium | reverse complement strand
GAAGGCAAAGATGGTACGGTTAGATATCTGCCGCGTAGCGGCTTACTTGAACAAGTCAATTAACGGCGACCGCAAAAAGCGCGTCGCGTTATTTTAAACGTTAGTTTTCGATAACAAGAAACAGCAAATGCTAAGAGTGCTTTCGAAATTTGTCTTACGAATGTTTGGCTGGACGGTAGAGAAGGATCTACCCCTTAAAGAGAAATATGTACTTGTAGGAGCTCCGCATACGAGTAATTGGGATTTTCCTCTTGGCATTCTCGGAATGTTGGCAATGGGATTCCGTTTTCGCTGGGTGGGAAAACATACTATCTTCAGAGGACCGACAGGACTGATGCTCAAGTCGATTGGTGGAATTCCGATAGATAGAAGAATTCGGTCTAGTTTTATAAAACAAATGGTAGAACTTTTTAATACCGAGGAGAATATGATTCTAGTTATTACGCCTGAAGGCAGTCGATCGAAAACATTATATTGGAAAACAGGATTTTACTATATTGCATTAGATGCAACCGTTCCGATCGCGCTTGGTTATATTGACCATAGGGAAAGGAAGATAGGTGTCGGATACTCCCTTTTTCCCTCTGGCAATATCGAAAAGGACATAGAAATAATCAGAAAGTTCTACGAAGGCAAGACAGGAAGGCATCCAGAGAAACAGGGAACGATAAAAGTCCGACCAAAGGAATGATGGCTGGCTATGGACTAAAGTAATCCCTGTCCTGAGGTGTATTATAAAAAAATAAAACCTTTAGGATTGTGTCGACCTGATAAGGTCGATCTCAATCCATTGTTCAAGAAGCCCGGTGTAAAATTTTGCTATAAGGGTTTTGCTTCGAAGCGTTCAGGAGGAAAACCCCACCGGAGTGAGAAGACCTCCAGTGGGAAGGAGGATAGGGGTGCAGAAATCGCAATAATTGCGGTGTAACTGAGCCTGAGCAGTCTGCTCTTTGACATTTTGCAGATAAAGACGCCTGCTATTCCAAAGGATATGGCGCAAATATCCTGTTCCGCTTCAGCGGGATTTAACAGATGGTATTTGTGCCGGGTTTGATCTAAGCCTTTACCCTGTGTTCAGTGGAATCATTTGAAACGGCAGTATGGAATAGAATTACTTGAGCGCTCCCCCACAATGGGGGCAGATAATTGAAGGCACTGTTTCAGTTTTGGATTTTTATGGCTGGCCCAGTAACGCCGCAACAGATCAAGGGTATTTTGAGGAAGCCTTTTTTCTCTTTTGGCATTCATGTAAGTGAAAACATGCCATTCACGCTTGAGAACGTTTTGGAAAAAAAATCTGATGCCGCAATAGGCAATACGCATTGTAGCAGCAGACCATTGATTCTTGTTTTGTCTGTGAAGAAAATAATCTTCCAGTTCGACTTCTGAAATCAAATCGGGTGTTTTGTTGTAAAAATCTACAATCTGTCGAACACTGCGGGTGTAGCATTGCCGGGTACGTTTGCTCATGCCTGCGAGCTGAAGGGCTCTCATGGATTTTTCATAATAGTCTTGCATTGTGACACTTCTCCTTTTTTGGGGTTTTTAAAAAATGACCCATGAAGTTTACGTGAAGTGTCGGTTTTCATGAAAAATTAATGAAAAATGGAGGCAATTATATTGACAGGGAAGGCAAAGATGGTACGATTAGATATCTGCCGCGTAGCGGCTTACTTGAACAAGCCGCTTGACCATGACGGCAAAAAGCCGCCGCAGGTCAGCTAAAACGTTAGCAGGCGAGAAGATCCCTACGAAGCGGGTCGTTATGAGCCAAGAATGCGTTCCCGAGACATGATACACAGGATTCATCAGGTTATGGAAAATGCCGCATTAGGCGAGATATGTAAGAAATGCGCTGAGTGTTGTAGACACTACCCCTTTGTAGAATTATCTCAAAACGACATCCATGCGTTGAGAAAGTTCACAGGATTGCGTCTTGATGCATTTACGAATCCCAAAGGCAAAAGAGTTGAAGAGTATTTTTTGAAGTCTAAGGAAAACGGAGATTGTCTCTTCTTGAATGAGAATAATGATAATTATTCTTGTGGTGTATATGAAGCAAGACCAAGAGTTTGTAGAGATTATCCATCAACACCGAGTCAGAATGAAGTCTGCGATGCAAATAGAAGACAATGCCAGAGTGATGATTCCGGCTAACAATCAAAATCAGGAGATTGTCGCTAACGCGCCAACTCCTGATTTGGTTAGCCATTGGCAATGTTGCCAAAGCCAAAGGTATGAGCGAGATCGCAAAGGAAACAAACCTGAGCCGTCAGAATCTTTACAAAGCCTTGTCGGCAAACAGCTCTCCAAAGTTTGAGACCGTAAAAAAAGTCATTGAAGCGCTTGGCTGTAAGCTGGCCATTGCCTGAAAGTATTTTGATTCGGAGGTTTTGCAGATTCATTACTCCACGGCTAGTACGGCATTTCCAACCTTAAGGATTGTGTCGACCTGACAAGGTCGATCTCAATCCATTGTTCAAGAAGCCCGGTGTAAAATTTTGCTATAAGGGTTTTGCTTCGAAGCGTTCAGGAGGAAAACCCCACCGGAGTGAGAAAACCTCCAGTGGGAAGGAGGATAAGCTCACGCCCGTGCCGGGCATACACAAATAGCTTAAACTTGACCGCAAGAAGCTCGGCGGCGCTAATCGCGAAACATTCCGGTGTGCGGCAAGTTAGCTCAAACGTTATAAAGCCTATTGAGATCAAATGAACAATTTACTTATTCTTGCGGAGAAAGCCGACGAGTATGCTAAAGAGTTAGGTGAGCGCCCCTTACCCGATCTCGAAGTGTCAACTTCTGACGGATCGAATTGCACTGACTCTGTTGTTCGTGATGCCAACATAATTCTTGGGCGTCCCGACCTTGTAGTTAAAATACTTGGACAAGCGGAACGACTCGAATGGGTACAGTCATCTTTTGCCGGGATCGAGCCTTTTTGTGCGTCGAATCTTCGGAAAGACTACATTCTAACAGGCGTAAAGGACGTTTTTGGCCCCTTGATGAGCGAGTACGTCTTTGGATACATCCTCGCCCTGGAGCGCAATATTTTAGAGACGCGAGAAAACCAGAAACAAACACTCTGGCGGAAAATTCCTTATCGAAGTCTCGCGGGGCTAACGATCGGTATATGTGGTCTCGGATCAATTGGTCGACATATCGCATTGACTGCTTCGCATTTTAAAATGCGAGTTCTTGGCCTGAGTCGCTCCGCGACCTCGACTCCGCACGTTGTGAGAGTCTTCGGCCCTTCTGAAATAACGGAGTTCGCAAGTCACCTTGACTACCTTGTTGCAGCGCTCCCCAATACACCCTCGACCAAAAATTTGATCAGCGCCGATGTTTTTGAGCACCTTCAGAAATCTGCGGTCCTGATTAATGTCGGTCGCGGTAATGCTGTAGACGAAGATGCCCTGGTAACAGCCCTTGGTAATGGAATATTGCGCGCTGCAGTGATAGACGTATTCGAAACTGAACCACTTCCCCCGCACTCTCCTCTCTGGGAATTAGAAAACGCATACGTGACACCACACAACTCAGCGATTACTTTCCCCAAGGACATAACCGATATTTTCTGCGACAATTATGAACGCTTTCGTTCTCGTGAACCATTGAAGTATTTGATTGACCTGAAGCGGGGGTACTAGTCAGGGCTTACTTGAACCTTGGCGTGCAAAAGACGGCACAAAATTCAAGTTAAGATCAGGGACTTGTTATGCTATTGGTTTATTTGAGAATTGGGAATAAGCTGCATAAATTTAACGAAACAATCAAAAATGAGTCAGCCGGATACCCAACGTTGTCTTCCGCATAAATTGTTCATAAGTCGTGGGCCGGGAACTTTCAAATCGTCACCTTTCTTATCGCATTTGGCTTGTTATACATTTTTTCCGGTAATATTTTTTCATTTATTTAAATTTGAATTGGATCGTATTTCCGTTTTCACCAAAGGCGACCCCAAAGTTTCTTAAAACTATGCGGATTACGTATAATGCCGTGCAAGCCTTCAAGGGATTTCGTCTGCAGGTCATCCCCAACCGCTATGCCTTATTGAAGCATGATTGGAATAGACAAAATGATAAAAAATCTGATCGCCCAAAGTATGATTCTGGTCGCTTTTTGTCTCTTTGCGTTGGAACAAGTAAATGCCCAAGAGACATTTGATATAAAAGTTTTTCTTGATACTGGATCTGCGGGATGGGCCTTTAAGTCCAGTGACCATGCATTCCTGGTCGAAACGGAGGGATGCCGAATCATGTGGAATGCTGTAACGAAAAAGGATGGGGGTATGTATTTGAGTGTCCGCAGAAACTGCGATCTGACCTTTGCTCAACAAATACCTATTCATAGAGCAATACTGGGCGAAATCAACGACAGATGGAAAATCAGTGAGTTTAAATCCATTTACTGGGGTTCCCTTTGTAATCGCAATGATTGGAGCTGGTGTATTCCCATTGCTCGGGCGTCTCTTCAATCAGATGATTATATTGATTATTGTAAAAATTATCCGGATTCAAAATTGAAGCATGTGAACGACTTATTCGTAAAAATAACCAATGAAACGAAATCATACAGGGAACTATCAGGACTTTTAGCAGAATTCGGTGTAACTTTGAAATTGGAAAGGGTAGAGAAAGTATTCTCAACAAAGTTAAAAGATGCACCTTTTTATGATGCATTGAAGAGTCTTGGCATTAAAGACAATCCCAGGATCATCTTTAACGCAGGCATGACCTATTTTTATTTATATTAGTTGATTACAAATTTCAGGGAGGAAGAAAGCATCCGTAAAAGAAGACAAAAAGACAGGTGCTGGAAGGTAGCTGCAAATTGGGGGGTGTCCCCAATTTGCACGTTACTACTTGGGCTGCCTTTGTTTATGCTTTTAGCCGGAACAGCTGTAAGCTGTAATGGTGCTGGAGAAGATAATATGACGAACGCTAAAATTATAGAAATCACATATCATTTTGGAGATGCTTCAGTCCCTCCGGAGTATCATAGGAGTTATACTATAACGGTTACAGCTGATAAGGTCGGGATTGTTGTGGACAGTTATGGAAAGATATTAGCAGATAAGAGATATGAAATTACAAACAAACAATTTAATGATATTAAAAATTCTTTAAAAAGGAATAAAGTTCGAAATTGCACATTGGGTGATGACGAAGGTTGCTCTGGTGGAACTACCGAAAGAATTTCTTTTTCGGATGGGGAAAATGAAATATTCTCCGGGTCGGTTTATCACTGTGGAGGAAAGGACACGGGGAATCTATGCGGTGATATTACAAATTTTGCAGAGGATGTTAGAAATTTGGTGCCTGGCCTGGATGAGCTGTGTCTGTGATACTTGGATATTTAGAGCAGAGAGATAAAGAAAGATGTATTGAGGCGGGAGATAGTTTGAAATGAATTTTTTATGGTGGAAATCTAAAAAAGTTTCCTTAATACAATCGGCAAAAGATGGTGAAAGGTCTAAATTAAAATTTTTACTTGAGAAACGAGCGGACGTGAATGAAAAAGATACAGAGGGAGCCACAGCTTTGATGGCAGCGGTCTCTGAAGGCCACATTGACATCGTGAAAATTTTAATAGAAAAGGGTGCGGATGTAAATATAAAAGATAACTCAGGGTTTACAGCCTTGGCAATGGCAATAAGTGCCGGGCATATGGAAATAATAAAAGTACTGCTGGAAAATGGGGCTGATGTGAAAAAAAGAGTCGGACCCTATGGGGCTACGCCATTAAAAATTGCTGCTGGTCTGGGCAATGTGAAAATCGTAAAACTGCTCTTGGAAAAAGAGGCGGAAATCAACGGGAATGAAAAAATCGGGGCTGCAGCCTTTTTGTCGGCAGCATTCAGTGGCGATGTGGATATCGTAAATGTTCTGCTGGATATCGGGGTTGATCTGAATACAACGGACCAGTATGGCGAAACTGCCCTGATGAAGGCGGCACTTTGCCGCAAACATGAGATTGTAAAAAAACTGGTGGAAAATGGGGCTGATGTGAATACAAGTAGCGAAAATGGTATTACAGCATTAATGTTAGGTGTAGAGGATGACAAGAATGATACGGTGAAAATATTACTGCACAAAGGCGCGAATGTGAATGAAAAGAATAATGCCGGGGTTACCGCATTGATGTCGGCGGCATTTCATGGCAATACCGATACCGTTAAATTACTTCTGGAAAATAATGCAAAGGTGAACGCCCGGGCAAAACAAAATGAAACCGCCTTGATACTGGCTGACAACGTGGATACGGCAAAGGTATTGCTGAAAAACGGGGCAGAGGTGGATGCTAAAGACGATAATGGCAGGACTGCTTTGATGGAGGCTGCACTAATTGGTGATATGGATACCGCAAAAGCATTACTGAAACATGGTGCTGATGTAAACGCACAAGACAATAATGGCGCGACAGCCATGATGTGGGCGGTAAGGACAACGGAACTCGAATTACAAAATGATTTAACATGGAAAATTCTGAAAAGCAGATGTGGATTATACTATGAGAAGAGCATGACCGAGGCCCGCATGGATACAATGCTCGCGGATACAATAAAAGCACTGCTGGAAAACGGGGCGGATATTAATATTCGAGACAAGGATGGCTGGACAGCCTTAAAATTAGCTGAGATACGCAAAAAAAGAAAAATACTTATATTACTTAAGAATACAGGGGCAGCTCTATCGAAACAGGATGTTATGGAGTTGGATTTTTTGCGTGCTGTAAAAAACGGTAATGTCAATAAAGCGAGAGCTCTGATAAACAAGGGCGTGGATGTAAATACAAAAACGGATAAAGGCGTTTCAGGCTTGATGATTGCAGCATATTGGAATAATGTCGAAATTGCAAAATTGCTGATAGATAGAGACGCCAATATCAATGAAAAAGACAATTGCGGCGAGACAGCTCTGATGTGTGCAACCAGGAGGGGTAACACTGAAATAGTCGAACTTCTGAAAAATGCTGGTGCTAAGGAGTGAAGGTTTATAAATTTTGTGCGTGCCCCGAATTGGCAAGAAGGACTACATGAACTGGAAGGTTGTAATCAAAGTAGTTTTTGTTGTTGTCATACTTGGCGTTATTGGGACTTTTTTTTTAAAACCAATGGATTTTAATATAAGAGGAAAAATCAATCCTTTGGAATCCAATGATGGGATAAGAGAAGAAAAGCATAATATTAACGGGGAAAAATTAATGATGGAAGACAAGCATGAAGCAAAGGAAACTAAGCGAGATGGCAACTTTGCCGCATACGACAATGGAGTGGTGTATGACACACGAACCGGCCTTGAATGGTTTGCCGGGTCTGATAAAAATATAAATTGGAAAAAAGCTAAATCCTGGGTTGAAAATCTTGATGCAGCAGGTGGTGGTTGGCGGATGCCTACCTGTGATGAGTTGGAAACCCTTTTTAGAAAAGGAGCGGGATCAAAAGATATATCTCCGCTTTCAAGGAATATGACTCCGCTTTTTAAAGTCAGAGGTCAGTTTATCTGGTCCGGGGCAATTGGTGAAATAAAAGGTTCGATTTGGTCCAGGTGGGATGCAGAATACTTCAACTTTAACTTCGATGGCTTCAGCGCCAGCGACCTCTTTTGGTTTTCCAGCCAGTTTAGAAGTTTTGCTGTTCGCACCTGCCAGCCCCGGACTCTAATGACAGCTGCCCACCAAAGGGACCTCACTGCAGTTAAAGCTTTCCTGGATGCCGGAGCGGATGTGAACGCGAAAGACAAGGAGGGCCACACTGTTTTGATGATGACTGTAAAATATAGTGCGTTTGGGCAGGGAAAAGGTGTTGAGCAATATAAAATTGTACAATTATTAGTAGACAAAGGCGCCAATGTAAATGCAAAACAAAAAGACGGCCACACCGCCCTAAAGTATGCTAGAAGATGGGACTGCGCTCAAGTCATCAAAATCCTCAAACAACATGGCGCGGAGGAGTAAATGAATATGTGGGATCAAGATAAAACCGACAAAGCATGGAATTTTGCTTCCCATGCCCATAATGGACAATTGGTTCCGGATACGGATATCCCTTATATAAAACACATTGGAATGTGGCAATGGAAGCCATGGTTGTGATAGCACAAGAAAAAGACATTGAAACCCTGACCTTTTGGTTCAGTGTGCATTACTTCATGATGTTATTGAAGATACAAGCACTTCCTATGAAACAATAAAGGAAAAATTTGGACCGCAGCGACGTATTTTCAAACTCAAGGAAGCCCCTGATATACCCTTTGACGGGCGGCAGCGGCATTTAGCAAGGGGGGCACCTTCACGTCCACATAATCAAAAACCCGGGCCTTACTCTTACCCGGGGCCGGTCGCAGCACTCGTCCCATGTATTGTATAACACGTCCGTTAAAGCGTATGGGCGTTGCCAGAAACAAAGTGGACAGATCACGGCAGTCAAAGCCTTCGCCAATAAGTTGACCGGTGGCGATCAAAACTTTGACCTTTCCCTGATTGAGCCTTTCCATAACGCCCTTTCTCTGACTTTCGGTAAGATCTCCGGTCAACAGGTCGGCATCAATTTTAAACTTGTACTGCAAGATCGCACGCAAATTATCGCAGTGTTTCTTTCGGTCGGAAAGTACCAGACAGACACCGGGACTGCCTTGAACCTCACAGGCCACATCCGAAGCAATCAAGTGGTTGCGCATATCATCGGCGGTAAGTTCGGACAACATTTTGCTGTATTCGTTGACGGGATCGTAATAGGGTTTAAAATCTGTAGTTTTTATAATTATTTCGGCGGGTAGGACATGGCCTTTTTTAACCAGGACGGAGGGGTTCACTTTATGATGCACGTCGCCTAAATGCCAGAATATCAGTTTCGACAGCTTGTCCCGGCGCCAGGGTGTGGCCGAAAGGCCCATCATGTACCTTGAGTCAAAACAGGTGACGGCTTCCGTAAATGTGCGACTGGGGCAGCGGTGGCACTCATCGACAATCAGGTAGCCGATAGAGGGTGCCACCTCATCTGCACATTTATAAAGACTCTGGACCAGTGCTACGGTAATTTTTTTGCCGATTTTTTTTTTGCCGCCGCCGATCAATCCGACTTCATTGGCAGGTATGTTTAAAAAAGACTCGATCCGGTCAATCCATTGAAAGGCCAGGTCCTTTGTATGAACGACAATCAGGGCTGCCTGACGCCGTTTTGCTATCATATAAAGAGCAATAATTGTTTTGCCCGAACCGGTGGGTGACGTCAAAGTTCCGAAATCCTTTTTCAGCATGGCAGATGCGGCCTGCTGTTGAAACGATTTCAGACGTCCGGCAAATGAGATCTCTGCCGCCGGCACTTCACGCCGTTGATCCCTGATTTCATAGGACAGCCCCTGTTGCCGGCACAGAAGAATCAGACGGCGCATATAACCGCGGGGGATTCTCAGGCCGTTTTTTGTGCTTTTTTCATAAAACCGTAAAAATTTCGGAGTACCCCGGTTCCATCTCCCCATTCGATTATTTTCAAGCCATTTGGGATTGGGGATCTTGAGTTCTGCCATGAGACTGTTTTGGATTTCCAAAGGCATATCCCGAAGATGGAGATCGTTTTTAATATCTATTTTCAAACCGGCCCTCCTGTTTATTTTTTATTTTATCATAACGCTATTTCAGCGCAAATACCTATGGTCACTTTTCCACCTTGCCGGATGCACATAAAATGAGTGAAAATACATACTATTTATGTTAAGAGAAATACCCATGCAGATACCTTCACAAAAACAATGTCGTCAACTTATTCATAAAATGAAAATGATGGATCACATCGTGGATCACAGCTGCCAGGTATGCAACGTGGCGCTTTTTCTGACGGATCATTTAATAAAAAAACAGCTTGATTTAAACCGTGAACTGATTCGTGCCGCAGCCATGCTGCACGATATCACCAAGACCCGCAGTTTTGAAACCGGTGAAGATCATGCCCTGACAGGGGGGCAGTTGCTCACAAAAATGGGTTACCCGGAAGTCGGCAACATTATCAGGCAGCATGTAGCCCTTGATTCAAACGTCAATGCCCGCCCACCTGGTGAAACAGAAATCGTCAACTATGCCGACAAGCGTGTGCGGCATGATAAGATTGTTTCTCTGGATGAACGGATGGAATATATATTGCTACGTTACGGCAAATTGCCGGAATATCGTGCAAGGATTAAAAAACTCTGGCGGGAAGCAACATATCTGGAAAAAAAAATGTTTGATTTATTGCCGTTCCAACCCGAAGATTGCTGTAAAATTAACGCTCAAAAAGCCGGCCGGATACCCTGCCCTGCTCTGAAACGGATTCAATCCTGACCTTTACAATGCTCTCCTTGAGAAAATCCTCCCCTTTAAGCAGAACCGGAATATAGTTATGGGTCGTGCCTTTTAAAAGGCCCGTATTCCCGTCCCTTTTGCCCTCAATAAGAACCCTTGATATTTTCCCGATATTATTTTTATAAAACAGTTTCTTTTTAGCAATGCCAAGATCACGCATTCGACGGCACCTTAGTTTGACAATATCATGCCCAACCTGATCAGGATATCCGGCTGCAGGCGTTCCCGATCGGGGAGAAAAAGGAAATACATGCAGGTATGTCACCGGCAGTTCATTGATTAAATTATATGTATTTTCAAAATGGGCATCGGTTTCGCCGGGGAATCCGACCAGCAGATCCGCGCCTATTGCCCCTATCGGAAGTAAATCATGTATTTTCAACACGAGGTCTTTGAAGAAAGCGCCGCTATAGGGACGGTGCATTCTCTTTAAAATGCCATCATCTCCGCTTTGCAGGGGAATATGAAAATGATGGCAAAAGACCGTGGAAGATGCTACCAGACGGATTATGTCTTCAGTGATCTCGTGGGGCTCAATGGAGCTGAGCCGTACACGATCTATGGGGCTTGCTTCGTGAATTTGCCTCAATATCTCAGCCAGACAGCTCCCGGGTGCAAAATCAAGCCCGTAATATCCCAGGTGAATACCGGTCAACACGACTTCCTTAAACCCTGCAGTTTTCAGTTTTTTTATATTATTCAGCACTGCGAGGGCAGGCATGCTGCGACTGCGGCCCCGGGCATAGGGAACAATACAGTACGTGCAGAAATTATTGCAGCCGTCCTGAATTTTAAGAAATGCTCTGGTTCGACCGCCCCTGACAGGGCACGGAAAATGGGCAAATTGTTTTTCAATGGAAATATCATGACAAACTCTGACCGGGTGCAAATTCTCCTGCTTTTCAATTTTTGAAAGCATGGAGGGAATTTTGTGTTTATCCGAGTGCCCGATGACATAATCGACGCCCGCTATTTTTTCCAATTCCGACGGTTCGGTCTGAGCATAACAACCGGTTACGATGATGCACGCTCCGGGATTTGTTCTTACCGCTTTTCGAATGGCCTGCCTGGATTGCATGGAGGCTTTCTGAGTGACGGTACAGGTATTGATAATGCAAAGATCAGCACAAATTTTATCCGCAGCCAAACGCCACCCGGAGGTTATTAAATATTGTGCCAATCCATCGGACTCATATTGATTAACTTTACAGCCCAACGTCATGATAGTAAATTTTTTCATAATCCTGCGCCTTAGTCACTTTATCCAGCCTCCGCCGAGCACCTCATCATTTTCATAAAAAACAGCTCCCTGGCCCGGCGTAACCGCTTCCTGGGAAACAGCAAACCTGATTTTTGCACAATTGCCCGCCATGGGATAAAGTTTAGCTGAAACCTCTTTGTGACGGTAGCGTAGACGAACTTGAGTCTCAATGGGTTTTTTCGGCCGCTTATTGATCCAGTTGATGTTTTCAACGTGGCATTCTTCGGTCAGCAGGTCTTTTTTCCAACCTACCACAAGACAATTTCGCTGACGATCCAGCCGGATGACATAATAAGGTTCGGCAGCGGGGCAATTAATCCCCCGCCTTTGACCGATTGTAAAAAGATGCAACCCCTGGTGCCGTCCGAGGACCGTTCCCCCGGTATCTTCAATTAAACCCGGCAGGGGGCTGAATTCAGGCTGACTGTCTAAAAATGCACCATATCCATTGTTTTTAATAAAACAGATATCCTGACTTTCTTTTCGATCCGCTGGAAATAATTTTCTTTTCCCTGCCAGTTTCACGACATCCGATTTTGTCATGCCGCCCAACGGAAAACAGGCCTGTGCCAACTGTGCCTGCGAAAGCATAGCCAGAAAATAAGACTGTTCCTTGAATGGATCAACCCCTTTGTAAAGATGAAACCGTCCCGTTGAATCTTTATTTATCAGGGCATAGTGCCCTGTTGCCAGCCCGGATGCGCCACGTTTAATGGCGGCTTCAAGCAGTGTACCGAATTTTATACGCGGATTGCAGAAAAGACATGGGTTGGGTGTTTTGCCATTCCGGTAGGTCCTGATAAAATAGTCGACGACTGCTGATTGAAATTGTTTACGACAATCAACAATATCGATCTCAATATCAAGCTGGTCGGCTATGGGGGCAAGTTTTTTTAAAGCACATGTTTTAAAATAATCAAATGATTCGATACCGGCTGCAGGTGATGGCACGCTGCCTGAAGTACAATCAGTATCCGTTTCATAACCGGTGATAAAATGCAACCCGACAATTCTGTGATTCTGTTTTTGCAAAAGGTCGGCGGCAACCAAAGAATCGATCCCGCCGCTTAGTGCAACTGCAATTAATGGCTTCATTTACAAAAAAACAGGTGGAGTTGATCGAATTTCCATTGCCCGGGGAGGACAGGCCGCTATGCACAATTCACAGACACTGCACTTCTCCTGATCGAATTCTACGGCCATTTCAGGGCGCTGAACAAAAAGAGCACCCGTGGGACAGACCGCTGTACAGGCTCCGCAGTGGGTACATTTTTCCTGATCGCGTTTAATTTCCTGATCGGCATTCTGGACTTTTAATCCCTGGCGTTTGAGAAATTTAACGCCATCCTTGAAATTTTTTCGGGAACCGGAAAGCTCAAGCACCATCATTCCTTCCTTGCGGGGAAGGACCGTCGCATTTAAAATATTGAAAACAAGATCATACTCTCGGGCGAGCATGCATACAATCGGATTTTGCACTACGGTCTTGGGAAATCTAAGAATAAGTATTTTTGAATACACAGAATTCCTCCGGAAAATTCTTTATTTTTTGCCTGGTTCATACCAATACCTGAATGAAGCTGTTTTTTGTTTGATCCGTATCTATTCAGAGTATTTTAAAAACTATTCGGTTTGATGTCAACAGCAACATTTTGGCCGCATTGAAATCCTGTTGATGCTCTATTATCTTACATGGTATTTTGTTGGGCAAAGGAGCGAGCAGGGTTCATCGTGTCATCGGAGAGTTTGTCAGATATGTTAAAAAAGATGAGTTGCAGGGGTAAACAGGACGCGGCCTTTACCCGGTTAAATATCCCGTCATGATTAAACCGGACTCACGGCAGCGCCCTTTTGGTCTACGCTGATGATTTATTGTAATCTGTGGATTAAAACTTAAATTCGAACAATTTCCGCTTCCAGTTTTTCGGACAGATCAATCGATGTATTCAATGCATCGTTGATATTAAACATTTGCACTTTGAGGGTCTTCAGCGCCGCCGGGGTTGCCTCGATGGGTTCATTGTTTGACAACAAATCCTGCAGCTTTTTTGCTTTGGCGCTGAGACCGTTCAGCCTATTGACGAATATTCCAACCTCATCAGCCCATTGTTCCCGGTTGTCTCCATTAAAGCGTCTGCTTTCTACTCCCATCCCCGCCACCAGAGCTTCTATGCCGTAATCTTCCGGATTAAGCGTAATTTCATACATACCGTGCCTCCTTTCACTTGTATCGCAGCCATTCGTAATGTTGTCAGATGTTTTGTATAAATATTCAAACTAACAGCAATATTCGGGCCAATAAATATCACGACATGCAACCATCTGAAAATTAAAGAAATGATAATCAAATAGATGCATGCAATGCCATGGATCAGGTTGAAAAATGTGCATTGAATGACCATAGCGTCGACACTGCAGGTACAATAAATATTTATTATACCCCGCAATCGAATTGAGTTTTTCATAAAACTTACGTTTGTTAAAAAATTGATAAAAGTCTTGAAATTAAAAAGATTCTGATTTAATAATTAGGGTGATAAATTCATCCATAAAGAAACCTTAATTAGGGTTTGTTGTCGAAAAGCCGTTAAAAAAATGGCAAAAGAGAGGAATTATATCATGTTATGGTGGGACTCTATTGATACTGTTTCCCGGTTCAACAACTGGATGCAGTTTGCGGTAATTGTGTTTGCATTTTTGACCGCCATAAGCGGTTTTCTGGTTTGGCTTTCCGGTAATAAAATTTCACTTCAACAGACAAACGCGGCCGCACTGGCCCAGCAAAACATTAAACTCTATGAAAACACTTCTTTAAGTGTCCACAAGGAGCTTGTTACACTTCAGCAAAAACAATTTGAGACAGAGCAGTTACTCAAAGTTGCAAACACCAATCTGTCCGGACTGCGCAATCAACTGAAAAAAGCTCAAAAAAATCAATCGGAAGCAGAACAGGCCCTTGATCGAATGAAAATCGTCAAGGATGGGATCGTTCACGAAATCAAAATACCGGTCACCCCAAAACAGCCGGCGTTATCTTCGAAATTCAGTGAACAGTTTCTTGATATCATGAAACAAAACTCTGAAGGAATTATTGACATCTATGCGGTTCAGGGCGATTCCGCCTCAAACAAACTTGCCGTCGAGTTTGATACATTATTTAAAACAGCCGGATGGACGACCAATGGCGTTGCCCAAAGCACCTTTTCTCAAAAAATTGAGGGGATTGTTCTGGCCTTTAACAGTAAAGATACGGCTCCGTCATATGCATCTTTTTTATTACACGCCTTTACCAAGCTGGGCATCGCAGTTTCTACACGGGTTAACAGCAAATACCCGGAATGGTCCCTGTCACTCATTGTGTCTGATTTTCCAGGCCCGGCATCAAACATCAAACAAAATTCACCATAGCCGGTATTGTTGTTGCCCCAGATAAACGGCTGAAATTACAACACCGCCCTGATATGGAAACCTGCAAAATCACTTTCCCGCAAACGGCAGCGACTCTGCAGGCATAACTTTAAAATACAGAGAGTAACTATATGAAAATACTGGTATCCGGCTCACTTGCCTATGACAGGATCATGGATTTTTCCGGAAAATTTAAAGACCATATTCTGGTAGATAAAATTCATACCCTGAATGTCTGCTTTACCGTTGGCGGAATTACGGAAAAATTTGGCGGAACTGCCGGGAATATCGCCTACAGCCTGGCATTGTTAAATGAAAAACCGCTGATTCTGGCAACTGCGGGAAAAGATTTCACCAATTATCAGAAATGGCTTGACCGGCACGGCCTGTCTCTTTCCGGCATCCGTATCATTCCAGAGGAATTTACAGCCGGGGCCTATATCACAACCGACAAATCCGACAACCAGATTACAAGTTTTAACCCGGGAGCTATGGGACATTCGTCCGAATATCATTTCAGCGAAATCAATCCTGCAGACACCTTGGCCATCATCTCTCCGGGTAACCTTGAAGATATGCTGGCCTACAGTCGAAAAAATAAAAAATTAAAAATTCCCTATATCTTTGATCCCGGGCAGTCTATTCCCGCATTAGACAAAAATCAGCTACTTGAAATGATTGAGGGATCGGCAGTATTTATCAGCAACGATTATGAACTGGAAATGGTCAGAACCGCCACAGGACTGGATAGCAATAAAATTTTGCAATATACTGAAATAATCATAACTACCCTGGGCGAGAAAGGTTCCATCGTATCTTTTCAAGACCGGAATGTCGAAATCCCTCCGGCCCGTCCCCATTGTGTTTCCGATCCCACCGGTGCCGGAGATGCATTTCGTTCCGGACTTATCAAGGGTATGGTTATGGGAAAGGATATCATTGAATCCGCCCGGATGGGTTCAACCTGCGCCAGTTTTGCTGTGGAAAATTATGGAACACAGGAGCATTGTTTCACGGAAGATCAATTCTGGATCCGCCATAAAAAATATTTCGATGCCTGATTATTCGTACCTCGTCTTTTATGTCAAAACGGTTGACGCCACCCCGCAAAGGCGGGGATCCGGTTTTGATTGAATAACAAAAGTGTTCTATCTATTTTATTTATTCCAGCAGAGGAAATATTATCTATACGAATCACTCAAATATGGATGCGGTGCTCGAAGTTCGAAATCTTGTCAAACACTATCCCGGTGTAATTGCCGTAGATGGAATCAGTTTTGCAATTTCACAAGGGATCTGTTTTGGTCTTATCGGCCCCAATGGCGCCGGCAAAACAACCACTATTGAAATTATTGAAGGTATTATTCCACATTATTCCGGCGAAATATTATATAAAGGGTCACCTAAAACTTCATCTTTTCAGGAGGAGGTCGGAATCCAGTTTCAAACCACCTCTCTTTTTTCATTTTTAACCGTACAAGAAAGCCTTGAAACGTTTCACAACCTTTACCGCGATCCAATGCCCCTTGAAAAAGTCATTCAATTATGCCGCCTGGAAGATATTTTAAACCGCAGGAACAACAAACTGTCAGGCGGTCAAAAACAGCGACTGATGCTGGCCATTGCCCTTGTAAACAACCCAAACCTTCTTTTTCTGGATGAACCTACAACCGGCCTTGACCCGCAGGCCCGTCGGCATCTCTGGGAAATTGTGGCCACAATCAAGGCTCAGGGCAAAACAGTTGTTTTGACCACTCACTACATGGAAGAGGCGCAAATCCTCTGCGAAGAGATTGCTATTATTGACCAAGGCAAAATAATTGCCCAAGGGGCTCCCGACGACCTTGTAAATCAACACTGTTCCGGCGTTACAGTAAGTATTCCCAAGCATGATTCCGGTATCAGCAATGATCAATTTTTTAAAAAAATTAAGCGGCTTTGTCCTGAAATCCAAATAATAAATACGCTCAATCGTTATGAAATTATGGTTACGGAAGTCAATCTCTGCCTCGAAACACTTCTGCAGGACGGAATCGACCTCTCGCTGATTACGGTCAGGCCCCAAACGCTTGAAGACCTTTTCCTTAAACTCACCGGCAGACAACTACGGCAATAAAAATAATTGATGATGAACAATACATTGAAACGCTTCTATTCCATTTTCATTGCCCGCAACAAGGAGTATTTCCGGGACCGGGCCGCCTTTGGCTGGAATTTTGTTTTTCCCTTTCTGATTATCTTTGGTTTTGCCGGAATTTTTCAGAACAAAGGTCAAACGGAATACAAAATCGGAATTATCCCTCCCAAAATGTCTGCGAGACAGCTGCAGCCGCTTTTACCGGAACTTAAACAACTGAAATTGACGACGATACTTGAGTTTAATGATCGAAAGACCGGCTTTAACAAACTCAAGCATCATAAAATCGACCTGCTGGTCGAAAAAGGATCCGTACCTCTCCAGTACTGGCTCAACCAGAGTTCTCCCAAAGGCAACATTGCCGAATCACTTCTTTTAAGTGCCCTCTACTCATCTGAAGACCATCTTGACATGGTTGTTAAATCATTTGTCAATGGTCCCCGAATTCATTATATTAACTGGCTCTTCCCTGGAATTATTGCCATGAGCATGATGTTCAGCGCTCTTTACGGGGTGGGCTATACAATTGTTCGATACAGAAAAAACGGTGTGTTAAAACGCCTTCAGGCCACGCCTCTGACCGCTTTTGAATATCTGTCAGCTCAGGTGGTTTCTCGGCTTTTTCTAATTTTGATCAGCAATTTTATTCTTTACGCCGGCTGTACATTTATTTTTAAATTCAAATGTGTCGGTTCCTATCTGGATCTGATTTTAATTTTTACCCTGGGCAGTATCTGTATCATATCAATGAGCCTGCTCGTAGCTGCCAAAATCAGCAGCGAGGAACTTGCCAACGGTATCCTGAATTTGATTTCCTGGCCCATGATGTTTTTATCCGAGGTCTGGTTTTCTTTGGAGGGTAGTGGTTACTGGGTTAAACTTATTTCACATTTTTTTCCGCTGAAGCATATAACCGAAGCCATGCGGCTTATCATCAACGAAGGCGCCGGGCTCTATGATTTAAAATACCATATTATCGTGCTGTCCGGCATGTCTATTGTTTTCATGGTTATCGGTTCTTTGTCGTTCAAATGGACGGATACCTAAGCCGGATAAACCGGCGCTGTTGAAAAGGCGTACGCCGCAAATCACAAATTACAAGCACCAAAAGACAAACAAATTCCAATATCTAAATCTCAAATAAGAGCCAAAGCAAATTATTTATTCACACATAGCAGGGCCTGGGCGAGCACGAGATCCTGCCGGGTCGTTATTTTGATATTATTTCCGCAGGCCCTGATCATCTTGACACCTTGCCCGGTCAATTCCACCAATTGGGCATCGTCCGTGCCTGTCAGACCTTTTTGACGGGCCTTTTCATGCGCTGTCTTAATCAAATCGTATTGAAAGGCCTGGGGTGTCTGGGCCATCCACACGCAGTTTCTTGAAAGCGTTTTGGTGACACGACCTCCCGGGCCTACGCTTTTAAGTGTATCGGTAGCAGGAATACCGAGGATGCAGGCCCCACTCATCGCAGCTCCACGGATGCATTCGGCGATATCGGCAGCTTTTATAAAAGGACGCACGCCATCATGGATAACAACAATTCCGTTTTTGCAGGCATCACCGTCGATTGCCGCAATCCCTCTATATACTGATTCCTGACGCCGGGCTCCTCCCTGCACAAGTTTTATCTTTTCCGGGAAATCAAGATGCGTCAAAATGTTGAAACGACAAAAATCAAAGTCCTGTTTCGGGATGCATAAAATTATCCGGTCTATCTCCCCACAGGTTTCAAAGGTCCTGAGACTATGCCACAGAATCGGATGAGCGCCAAGCGGCAGATATTGCTTGCGGATGTCACCTCCCATCCTGTTACCTCTTCCGGCTGCAACAATAACGGCGGCATTCATTTGACTGGCTATCTTCCCTGGCGCAGGTATTGAAGTTCGTTGGGCAGAGGGATCCCCTTGCCTATACTGTCTTCGCCATAATTCACCCCGGCCAGAATCACAATATCCTTAAGAGCTCGACTGTCACCTTCAAAGACAACCTGGTCCAGGCCCTCTTTATTGATTTTTCCACCGGCCCATTGAAGATCCAGAACACTGCCTGCATCAAATCGATCCGAATCAATGCAGAGCTCCACCTGTCCCCCATAATGTTGGACAATTTTTGCGACCAACAGGCTAGGACGGCTATGAAACCCCAGTTTGACCGGTATGCCCACCGCAATACTGCTGCGCTCAATGTTTTCATTGAGAATTTCCTGGGCCAATTTTTTACCGTTGTTCAAAAAATGGCAGACATAGAACAGACCGTAATTAAGGGTCCGGTCCAGCAACTTCAGGGGGTTGACCAGTTTTTCAAGTTGAACCTGAACGCTTTTGTAAATATTTTTGTAGCCGGCCTCATGCAGGTGCCTTTCATAAAAATGCAGCAATTTTCCCATCATTTGCAACAAGTGGAACACCACTGAAAAACATCCGCGCAAAGCCTTCAATTTCCGATTACCAAACCAGTATCCACCATGGATAACATAGGTATCAAAGGAAGATTGCAGATTATGCACAAGCATTTCAAACTGCCGTATCTCCACCTCATTGATCTGTTCCGGTACAATTGACAGCATCTCATCAAAACTATACGGCTTATAAAATCTGAAGTGATCAAAATTAGCGGCTATACCCAAAAATTCGCTGGCAATTTTAACGATATTTTTTTTCTGCTGATCTTTATCTTTATCATCAATATTATATTTTAACATCTCGCTTGTCGAAACAGCGGGAAAATTGGAATAGTCAAAAGGTTTTTCGGGCAATGGGATATTAAGTCTCCGGGCTTCATCGATAATTACCGGTGCCAGTTTTCTTATCGTTGACATTAAAAAATTCAGGGTAACCTCCCCCTCCTTTTTAAAATCCTCGGCATCCTCGATCAGATAAAAGTCAAGACGGTTGGATATATGTTTTTGAGAATAACTTGCCGTATTCAAATGTCTGACGGCAGCCGCCAGTTCGCGATAAAAATACCAGTCCTCATTGTTTTTGGCGCCATGAAAATCAAGAAAATCTTCCAAAAGCTGGGAGGCGCATATCATTGTGGAATAAAGCTTTTTGCTAAACGTATACCCGGGCATATCCACACCGGCAATAAAACCGCAGCACTTCAGATAATCATGGGAAAAAATTTCGACCTTTTCGGCAAAAGAAATATCGCAATATGTACCTTCTCGGATATTCATCGTTACATCATATCCTTATAGGATTCCGCGATAGCTTTGTCCAACCGTTCTGCCAGCGCCTGGGGGAGGCCCTCTATATCCACATTTAAAAATCCTCTTACAATGGTTGAAACCGCCTCCTCTTCATCCAGTCCCCGGGCCATCAGGTATTCTATTTCACGCTGGTCAATCTTACCCACGGCCGCTTCATGGGACATTTCAACTCCCGGCACATATCCCCGCAACTCAGGAATGGCATGCATAAGCCCGTCCTGCAGGATGAGTCCCTTACATTCCAGATGGGCCTTTACCCCGTCAACTTTGCCCACCAGGTCTCCGCGCGCTATGATGGTTCCTCCGGCAGCTATTCCCCTGGAAATAATTTCGGCTCTTGTTTGCGGAGCATTGAGTATGATCCGTGAACCGACATCGAGATGATCGCCTTTCCCTGCCACCAGAACACTGTTAAAATGAGCTACGGCCCCCTTGCCGTCAAGGTAGGTTGTGGGAAACATCTCAAGAGACCCCACCGGCTTTAGGGATATATAATTGGAAATCAGCACCCCGTCCTCTTCCACATGGGTCACACTACGCGGCCGGACATTGATATTCTCTCCCCAGTCGTGAATCATGGTAAAGGTTAGTTTAGCGCCTTTTTTTACATAAAACTCGGAGATACCGATGTGCAAGCCTGAATTCAAATGCTCCTCCGTGGCGCATCCGGTAATAATATGAATTTCAGACCCTTCTTCGGCAATGACGATATTATGGACATTCTGTGAAAACCCTTCACTGGAAATGTACAGGCAGGACTGTACCGGGTCTTTCACCTTGACCCCGGGCAGTGCCCTGATAAAATATCCTTCATGGGGTATTTTATTGGCATTTTCAGTAAACCTGTCCTTATCCGGTGCAATGCTTTTCCACATATAATCAGACAGCCAGGGGTATGTGTCGACGGCTGTTGTAATCCCCATTACTTCCACGCCTGCCTGGACGCTCTCACAGTGAATAATGGATTGATCCTTTTGAATAAATGTGCCGGCACGAGCTTTTTCATTTGTATCAACACCGACATTTAAAAACTGTGCAGCCTCCTGTGGTTTGATTTTAGAAAGCTGTTTAACATAGCTATGATTTCGGGCAGTTACATTGTAGTCTCCGGGGTTTACATTATCGATTTTGTCTAAATGGCACATCTGGCACACTCCTTATAACCGTATTCGCGAATCCATTTCAGAATTTCTCTTGCATTTCTTGAATAGCATAAAACACCGTCAAAAAGGACCTGCCCCTTGTCGGCAGTGATATAGTCCAGAATATGTCCGGTATGAGTAATGACCAGCGCTGATTTTACCTGGGCTGCGATAATATTTTTATGCGGTTTTTCACGAATACACTGAACCCCGCGGTTCATAAGCTTATTGATGGTTTCCCCCAGAAGAACGATACTTTCAAGATCCACTCCTGATTCAGGTTCATCCAGCAAAACAAGGTCGGGCTGCTGTGCCATAAGCTGAAGAAGCTCGGAACGTTTTATCTCCCCGCCGGAAAAATCCTGATTAACATCCCGGTCGAGAAAATCAGAAAATCGCAGGCCCCGGGCCAGTTCTTCGACATCAACCTGTCTGTCGTTCCCGCAAATTTCAACAATATCTCTGGTTTTTAGGCCATTGATCGTGGGGGGCCGCTGAAACATAACGCCTATTCCGAGACGGGCCCGCTCATGAACCGGCATATAGGTGATATCCTCGCCCTTGAAGGTTATTTTCCCATGGGTGACACGATACCCGGAAAATCCCATCAGGGTCATCATCAGGCTTGTCTTGCCCGATCCGTTGGGGCCGAAGAGGATATGGGTTTCCCCTTTGGGGATTTCCATATTAATATTTTTTAATATCGGTTTCCCACCGACTTCAACTTTGAGCTCTTCAATTTGAAGCATTTTTTCAACTCCATGACATATTGGGTTATGGGCATCCTTCATGCCAAATCAATAATAGTTTACACTTTGTTGAATTTGTATATTGGCAATGAAATTAAAAAAAATAGCGGCCAAAGCAGTCAATAAGCCGAATTCTGTGCCCGGCCAAGGTTGCCCTTATAAGCCGGGTAACGATCATTCATCTGGGACGGCGGTTGCCCGACGCCTCTTGCGACCTACCCGGGAGCTCGGACGGGCAGCCCTCAATCACTCCTCTATTTGGTCTTGCACCGGGTGGGGTTTACATAGCTTCTCCGGTCACCCGAAGAACTGGTGCGCTCTTACCGCACCGTTTCACCCTTACCCTGTCTGCCGTCTTTTCCAGTTCCAGGCAAAACGTTCACCTGCCCCGGAGATATCGGCATTCGGGCGGTATACTTTCTGTTGCACTTTCCTTCACGTTGCCGCGACTCCACGTTATGGAGCACCCTGCCCTGCGGTGTTCGGACTTTCCTCGAAATCCGATATGGATTCCGCGATCGTCTGGACTGCTTTGACCGC
>CAYQNS010000049.1:17516-23401 GCA_964418755.1 uncultured Desulfobacteraceae bacterium | reverse complement strand
TTTACATGAGGGTCAATGATGACAACGAGACGGTTGCCGCCATGGATGTTCTGGTACCCAATATCGGTGAAATAATCGGAGGCAGTCAGCGCGAAGAACGCCTTTCCTTTATCGAGGCCAGAATGGAGGAAACCGGTTTATCAAAAGAGACGTACTGGTGGTATATTGATTCGAGGAGGTATGGCTCCGTGGAGCACAGCGGATTCGGGCTGGGCTTTGAAAGACTTCTCATGCTTGTAACGGGTATATCCAACATCCGGGATGTTATCCCTTTTCCACGCACACCTAATTCCATAGAGTTCTGATATTTAGCTCATCTAAATTTATTTAATCCGTGCCTGACTTAGAAGTATATATTATCGTGAAACATACCTTTTTTATTCATGTTTTTTGCTATATATCAAGCGTACTTACTTCGAGGGCATTGTTGTAAATAAATTCTCTGCGGGGTTCAACCTCATCTCCCATCAGAACAGTAAAAATATCATCGGTTCCCACGGCATCTTTAACTCTAACCTGTAGAAGGTTTCTTTTTTCCGGATTCATTGTGGTTTCCCAAAGTTGATCCGGATTCATTTCACCCAAACCCTTATATCTCTGGATATTTATACCTCTTTTTCCCCCTTCTATCATATATTCTAAAATTTTTCTTTTATTCTCAATAATATCGGTTGATTCATCTTTTTTAGGGTCTATGCTCATGACTTTAAAGGGCGGCTTATCGAAATCTTTTATTTTTTCCGCCAAAATTAAAGATTTTTGAAAATCTTTTGAATAAATTAACCTCTTTCCGATATTAACAGCTCTTGAATCCTGCCAATTTTCGTCAACCCGGGTCTGTTCCTCTTCCTTTTTTTCAACCATTACTTCAAAAATATCCAGATCACTGTTCCATAAAAGTTCTCCGGTTTCATATCTTTCTTTAATTAATTTTTCCCTCAGCGCATTCATTCTATCTCTATCCCGCAGGAAATATTTATCCTTTACCTGTTCGGCGATCAACAATTCTATCAGAGTATTGTCGAATCCCATTTTTTCAAGTCTCAAAATCACCGAATAATATTCATATAAATTTGTTAAAAAAAGGTTCAGATCGTAATCTGATACGACTTGCTCATCGGCCAGAATTATTTGTTTTGCGCCACAAAATTTTTTTATAATATATTCACTCAACCCTATTTCATCTTTAAGGTATATTTCATTTTTTCCTTTACCTATTTTTAAAAGCGGGGGCTGGGCAACATATAAATATCCCTTATCGATAAGTTCGGGCATCTGGCGGTAAAAAAAAGTTAAAAGAAGTGTTCGAATATGGGATCCGTCGACATCGGCATCGGTCATTATTATGACTTTGTGATATCTTATTTTTTCAATATCATACTCTTCCTTGCCCACACCGGTTCCAAGGGCCGTAATAAGATTTCTAATTTGCTCGCTGCGCAGCAGTTTATCAAAGCGCGCCTTTTCAACATTTAATATTTTGCCCCTGAGGGGCAAAATTGCCTGAAATCTTCGATCCCTTCCCTGTTTTGCACTGCCTCCTGCCGAATCTCCCTCAACTATAAAAATTTCTCTTTTTTCAGGTTCGGAAAATTGACAATCGGCCAGCTTTCCAGGCAGGGTTGAATCGATCAAAGATCCCTTGTTGCGAGCTAAATCACGAGCCCTTCGGGCGGCATCCCTAGCCCTTGCCGCCTCAACCGCCTTGAAAATAATTTTTTTTATGACGGCCGGATTTTCTTCAAAAAATATTCCCAGCTTTTCATTGATCAGGGACTCTACAAGTCCTTTTACTTCGCTGTTGCCGAGTTTTGTTTTGGTCTGGCCTTCAAATTGAGGAGATTTTATTCGAACACTTATAATAGCGGTCAATCCTTCCCTGACATCATCGCCGCTTATTTTGACCTGCATATTCTTGGGAATATTACCGTTGGCGCAATAGTTATTAATAGTCCTGGTCAGTCCTGCTTTAAATCCGATGAGATGAAATCCACCTTCAACCGTATTTATATTATTGGCAAAGGAAAATATTTTTTCTTTATATGTATTATTATATTGAATCGCCACTTCAATCTGAATATCTTTTTTTTCGCCCTCTATTATAATGGGATCGTGTAGTGGATTATTGAGTCTATTCAGATATTCCACAAAAGATATAAGTCCGCCTTCATAAAAAAATACATCTTTTTTATCCGACCGTTCATCCTCAATTTTTATAGTTAACCCTTTATTTAAAAAAGCCAACTCTCTTAACCGGCGGCTCAATATTTCATAAACATATTCAACTTTATTAAATATTTCTTCATCTGGGAAAAAGTGTATTTTAGTACCCCTTTTTTTCGTATCACCAATTATCGTCAGTTCATTTTTTTTATTTCCCTTTTCATAAGCCTGCCGGTATATTTTATTATTTAAATAAATTTCTACTTCAAGATATCCTGATAGTGCATTTACAACAGAAACACCAACACCGTGGAGCCCGCCGGATACTTTATAACTCTCGTGATCAAACTTGCCGCCGGCATGCAGTTTGGTTAAAACAACTTCAACCGCCGGAATATTTTCGGTTTTATGAATATCGATAGGGATTCCACGTCCGTTATCCTCAACACTTATACTGTTATCCGGATGAACCGTTACTTTTACAGTATCACAAAACCCGGCCATGGCTTCATCTATACTGTTATCGACAACCTCGTAAACAAGATGATGAAGTCCTTCTACATCTACGTTTCCAATATACATGGAAGGCCTCAACCTTACGGGTTCAAGACCTTCCAGAACATCTATACTACTTGCGTCATAATTATTTTCATTATTTTCCATTATATTCTCATCGGCATGATTACGCTTATAAAATTTTTATCATCCACCCCTTCCAATAAACAGGGACTTTCATTATCCTTGAGGTAAATAACAACAGTATCGCCTTCGATCAAACCAAGGGTATCTAAAAAATATTTGGGGTTAAAGGCAGCCTCAATCATTTCTCGCTTGAATTTAATCACCATATCCTCTTTTGATTCCCCTATATCAGGGTTGGTTGCCTTTATGGTAAAATTATCATTTTTAAAACTGAAGATGGCACTCTTATATTCATCCGAAGATAAAATTGACATCCTTTTAAGCATCATCTGAAAAAGCTTTATGTTTAATTTTAAAATATTTTCATCATTTTTTTTAATGACATCCGCATATTCGGGAAAATCACCTTCGAGAAGTCTGACGATTATGGTTTCCCTGTCTTTTTTAATGATAAGCTTATCATCTTTATTTCCTATTTTTACCATTCCGTCTCTGTCTAAAAATTTAGCGACTTCGGACAACCCCTTTTTGGGTATAATAATATTTTCAGAAGTCTTAAATTCAGCATCTTCAGGAATATTATACTCGTCTTTGTTAAGACGGCTGCCGTCCGTTGAAACCATACGAACAATTTTTTGCCCGCCGATTTCTTTTCTTTCAAACAAAATACCGGTCAGATGAGCTCTCTTTTCATCTGATGATCCACTTATCATAACTGTATTTTCAATCATCCTCTTTAATACAGCGGAATCTATTTCTATAAAGCTGACCTCGTCAAAAAACGGGCTTTCCGGATACTCATCTGGATTCATTCCTACAATATGATAAAAAACTTTTCCCTTTCCTATCTCTATCCAATGATTTTCCACTTCATTGATCAGAATATCATCATTGGGAAAATCTCTTATAATTTCATAAAGTTTTCTTGAATTAATGGCAATGACGCCATCTTTTTCAATTTCAGCCGGATAAAATCCTTCAAAACCGGTTTCCAGATCTGTTGCTACAATCGAAATACCGGTATCCGTAGATCTGATTAAAATACTTTCGGTTATTGCAAGATTGGTTTTTCTACCGGTTAACCCCTGAATTTTGGAAAGTACATCCAGTACATCATTCTTATTTACTTTAAATTTCATTTTTAATTCCTTATTGTTTGTATATTTATATATAAATAATCATAATAAGGTTTGTTCATAACTATAATAACTATGATAACCTATTTATATAATTTAAAATTATATAAATAAAGATACGCATTAAAAGGGCATGTAAAAATTTTAACTAAACCGGTAATTAACAAAAATATCTTTTTGTTAATAAGTAGTGAATTATTGACAAAATATCAATAACAATCTGTTTAGAAAAATAAGTTAAAAAGTATCGGGACCGCGGTATATCATTTATGGTAAAATTGTTTTTTGAGGAAGTTAAGTTTTATTTTTTTAAACTTAACTGAATCCACTTATGAATAGCCGGAACAGCTTCTGTTTGCCATTTACTTTTAACTCTTACACCAATAAAAATTTTAAAAAGACTGTCTATCAGCGTGGAAACTTTTTCATATAAAAAAAGTTTTTCAAGAACCAGTCCCTCTACCCGATCACCGGATTCAACTACACCTATATCAGGATGTTTAAGGCCGGAACAACTGAGGCTTTCACCTTTTATATTGAATTTCCATTCCTGATTGCCGATTTTATAAATCAAATGAAGCTCAGTCACCAGAGAGCCTTTTTGCAAAGAAAGAAATCCCTCCTCCAGACCGGCGTCATCTCCCTTTATGGTTATACTTTCAACAGCCTCGTTGATTCTGTTTTCCAGTACAATACGATTGCCTATTTCAATGGAAAAGGGTTCTTTATCCGGAGTAATCAATTGATCACGGTCTTTTTCCATTGAAAACCATAACCATGTTAAAAATTCATCCCCTAAAAATTTATAGCGATTATACGCAACAGATATATCCAGCATTTAATACCTCGTAAATTCGGCAGGAGAAATTTTTAAAAGTACATCACGATCAGCATCGCTTAAATCACATGTCAAATCAGCCATAGTGTATGGAAAAAGACGTATCAGGGGTAATTTGAAAGATTTTGAAAAAAGCGTTTCAAGTTCTTCGTTGGCTGTTTTTAGATTTGAAAAAAACCACAAATAATTTTCTTCATAATTCCATACAAGATCGTAAATATTGGGCGTAGCCGGAATACGAAGGCTTAAGACATTAATAACATGTTCTTTAATAATTTTTTTTTCATTACGGGATAAAAAATCCCTATTACTTTCAGCCAGTTTTTTTGTTGTTTCCAAAACATAATATTTTTGTATAATCTTTGAAGGTATTGATTTTTTGTCGATTCTTAAAGAAAATACAAAATGGGTGCCGATTAAAAAAGAAGATCCATTAAAATCAGGTTTAAAGGGGTTGGTAAAGGATGTCCATCCCGATGTTTTTTCATCATCAGCATCATCTATTTCATGTAATATATTGTTTTTAAGGCCCCGGGTTACAGCTTCAACAACAGGTTCTTCCAGCTTACCCTCAACTTTATAACGCGTGATGGATACGGAAGATGATAATAATCCCATAGACTTATAACCTCTGATATAGTATTCCAGTATAATGGTAAAAAAATTAATAATACAAGTTTGGTCTCACTGAGATAGACCGTAAACAAATATATATACCCTTTTTATATTATGTAAACAAGATAAAATTTTTTAAGCACCCCGAGGGCATTTGTTTTACAATACATAAAGATGAGATTGGGCACGTAAACGAGTCCTAAAAAATATGAAAAGACCATTTTAAAAAAATTGCATAAGTATCGATAAAAATGAAATTTATAGCAGATTTACACATTCATTCCAAATATTCCCGGGCAACGGCTAAAAATCTTGATTTGGAAAATATTTATATTGCCGCGCAGATAAAAGGTATAAAAGTTGTGGGTACGGGTGACTTTACCCACCCTGGATGGTTTGCAGAAATAAAAGAAAAACTTGATGAGGCTGAGCCCGGGCTTTTTAAACTGAAAAAAATTTTTTCTAAAAAATGTGATCAAAAGATTCCCGAA
>CAYQNS010000049.1:0-17416 GCA_964418755.1 uncultured Desulfobacteraceae bacterium | reverse complement strand
GCTTTTTAAACTGAAAAAAATTTTTTCTAAAAAATGTGATCAAAAGATTCCCGAATCCTGTAGAAACAAGGTAAGGTTTATGCTGCAGACCGAGATAAGCAGTATATATAAAAAAAACAAAAAAGTGCGCAAAAATCACAACCTTGTTTTTTTTCCGGATTTTAAAAGTGTTGAAAAATTCAATTCGATACTCGGTAAAATTGGTAATATAAAATCGGATGGAAGACCTATTATAGGACTCGATGCCAGGGATCTTCTTGAAATTGTACTGGAAACTTCCAACAATGGATTTTTAATCCCGGCTCATATATGGACACCCTGGTTTTCAATGTTGGGATCAAAATCGGGTTTTGAAACCATAAAGGAGTGTTTTGAGGATCTTTCCGGATATATTTTTGCCGCGGAAACAGGACTTTCTTCTGATCCTGCTATGAACTGGCGAGTATCCGGACTGGACAATATAACCCTTATTTCCAATTCCGATGCTCATTCACCAAGGAATCTCGGTCGTGAATCCAATATATTTGATACCGAAATTTCCTACGGATCAATATTTTCAGCACTTAAAAGCGGTGATAAAAAAAAGTTTTTAGGAACCTATGAATTTTATCCGGAGGAGGGAAAATATCATTTAGACGGCCATCGAAAATGCGGGGTTCAGTTTTCCCCCGAGGAAACACTTAAAAATAAGGGGATATGTCCGGTTTGCGGTAGGAAATTGACACTCGGCGTGTTGTACCGGGTAGAACAACTGGCCGACCGGAATGCCGGAATAAAGCCGGAAAGAGGAAATCCTTATTCCTGTATTGTTCCCCTGGCAGATATTTTATCTGATATTTTCAGGGTAGGACCCCAAACCAAGACGGTTGGTGGAAAATATGCGGCAGCCATAGAGGCATTGGGGCCGGAATTTAAAATTCTGCAAAGCCTTTCAATAGACAATATTGAAAAAGCAGGTATTCCCCTGCTAGGGGAAGCCATAAAAAGAATGCGGGCAAATCGGTTGGAAATCAACCCGGGTTACGATGGAGAATATGGAAAAGTAAGATTTTTTAATGAGGGTGAACGTGAAAACCTTATGGGACAACGGTGTTTATTTGATATGTCAAAAAGCACCCGTGGTTTTCAAAAAAAAGCAGCTAAAGATTTAAAAAAACCACAAAAAATAATTACTGCAAAAACCACTCCCCATATCTCTGCAAGCCTGGACCGTCAACAGCAAAAAGCCGTGGAAAACAAAAGTGGACATTTGTTGATTATCGCCGGACCCGGTACTGGAAAAACGCGCACACTGACCCGGCGGATCGCTTTTCTAATAGATAAAAAAAATATTTCAGTCGATCACATCCTGGCTCTTACATTTACCAGAAAAGCGGCCGGGGAGATGCTGACAAGGCTAAAGTGTATAGTAAACCCCATTGCAGGGTTACCCACGGTGGCTACTTTTCACAGTCTCTGTGTAACAATATTACAAGAAATTGAAGGGACATCTTTCAGTATAATCGATGATGATGATAGATTATACCTGATAAGCGAGGCTGTGGAAAATGTAAAAAAAACAGGGGAAAAAAAGCAGATAACCCCACGTAGAATACTTGAAAAAATAAGTGCCGCCAAACAGTATATTGATGATAAACCATTTGGCGAGCATTTTTCTGAAAAGGACGAAGATTTTGTTGTAAGGGTTTATAAAAAATATCAGGAAATTTTATCAATTCAAAGATTGTACGATTTTGACGATCTGATCGTCAAGGTGGTTCGTATTTTCGAAAAAGACGGGAAAATCCGCCGTCTATACCAGGAGCGTTTCAAACATATTTTTATAGATGAATATCAAGATCTTAACCAGGGGCAATATAAGTTACTAAAAATACTTGCAGCACCAGACCGTTTAAAAGACGGAAATTTTGATATTAAACAAAAAAACGATGTTTGTGTTATTGGTGACCCCGACCAGTCAATATACGGTTTCAGGGGCTCTGATGTAATCTATTTTAAAAATTTTAAAATAGATTATCCCGATGCCGAGGTGATCCATCTGACTCGAAATTATCGTTCCACCAAAACTATTCTTGCCGCATCTTACCAGGTAATTAAAAATCATCGGATAATCGACGGTCAGGCCGGAATTTACTCTGATATAGCCGGTATAAGGACCATTACTATCCTTGAAAGTGTTTCGGAAAAGGCCGAGGCGGTGGCCGTAGGTAAAAATATTGAAAAAATGATCGGCGGTATTGGTTTTCATTCCATGGATTTCGGTAAACTTGATAATGAAATCAAAAATGAGGAATATAGTTTTTCAGATTTTGCGGTTTTATTCAGGACCGTTGCCCAGGGAGGGGTTTTTAAGGAGGTTCTTGAAAGTGCCGGTATTCCCTGCCAGATAGTATCCCACGAAAACATATTCACTAAATCCGGTGTTGCTGAGCTTATTTCCTATCTTAAAATTATAGCGTCGGTTGGCTCTTTTATCGACTTTGAAAAAATTATTACCGTTTTAAAAATGGGGCTTGGAAAGAAAACGCTGAATATTTTTAAAACCTGGTGTTACCAAAATCGGTTTAACCTGGACGCGGGAATGCATCATGCATTAAGGCTGCCTATTGATGGAATGAACACTGTAACACAATTGAAACTTACTGATTTTATAAAAAAAACAATAAAAATTAAAAAAGCTTCGGAAAGTTTAAACGTGGAAGAAAAATTGAATTTTATTATCAATAGCACAGGAATCAGAGCTATTATCGAAAGCGATCGAGAAATTGAGGATATTGTGCATATGATAAAAACGAACGCCGGACAATATGGTAAAAAAACAGCTTCTTTTCTGTGCGATATCGCCCTTCAGACCGATAGTGACAGCTATGATGACAAGGCTGAAAAAGTTTCCCTGATGACAATGCATGCCGCCAAGGGACTCGAATTTCCAGTTGTTTTTATCGCCGGATGCGAAGAGGGTTTCATCCCATTTGAAAAAAGCGGGGCAGTAAATGACATTGATGAGGAAAGAAGGTTGTTTTATGTGGCAATGACGCGCGCTATGCAAAAGTTGTATTTAAGTTATGTAAAAGAGCGCCGAATATACGGAAGATCCATACCCCGGCACATATCTCCATTTATTGAAGATATTGAGCCGCATCTGATTGAGTACGAAAAAAAAAGCTATAAAAAAAAGAAAAAACCGGTTCAGATGGAGTTGTTTTAAAAATAACCGAATGTGAATTTGTAAAATTTTGGTAAAAAGTATTCAAGATCGAAACAGCGAAGAGTTGGAAAAGGACATATCGTTTATGAAAAAATCATCCATACTTGTAATATTGGGCATGGTTACAGCTCTAATCGTATTGGCGGTTGTTTTATTAAACCGCAGTGATTCTGAAAAATTAGGGTTAGCGGAAAAAAACTTGGTATATCATAAAATAGAAGAGTATCGGAAAGAAGTGGTTGAGTTACTTGTTCCGAGTTCACCCAAGGAAAAAAAACAAATAATAGAGAGTAAGCCGCTTGCAGTACAACAAGAGATATCCCCCCGGAATGAGATAGAACCGGTTGTAGAAAAGGATACTATAATAAAGCCCCCCGAGAAGGAAAAATCTGTCGGGCCGGCGTCAAAAAACGGTTTAAAAAAAATATCAGACCAGGTTGTTTTTGGTAAAAAAAAGGACGAGGGGCAAAAATGGAAAAAAAGATCGCTCACACAGGATGTAAAAGAGACTACCCCGGAAAAAAAGCAGGGAACCGCAAAAAAAGAGGAAAACCCGAAAGAGCCGATCTTCTGGCTCTATAATTCCGTAGATGAGGATACACTTTGGGGTATTGCAGAAAAACATTATGGGAAAGGGAGCTATTATCCGGTCTTGCTGGAGCATAATCCCCATGTAGGCATCTATGATATTGGAAAGGGTGTTACGCTTAATATTTTAAAAAACAGGGATGCTGCCGCAAAAATATACAAAAAAATTATAATGCGAAAAGATGGCCATTTTTTCTGGCGCTATTCCGTGGTGAGGGGTGATACGCTGCAATCAATTATTGAAAAGTATTATAAAAAAGGGCGGACAAGAAGTGATATTCCCCATCTTGACAAAGGCAGCAATCTCAAACCCGGTGAAAAAATATGGATACTACTTGAATAAGCGGCCCCGTAAGTTGCGGGGACGCTTATTGTATGTCACAACACCCTTGGTGAAGGATGCCGGAAAGTGCATTTTTTCTATGACTTGAAAAGTTTGATACTGGCCTCCGCCGGCAAAGCGAGTCCGGCCTCTACCTCTACCGCCTTGATAATGCCCACCGGAACGGGGCAGGCGGTGTGTGAGCAATATTGTTTCGCCATGGAAAGAGTCAGGGGGCCATCGTGTCGGAAAGTGATCTCCTGGAACGGGTCAACATAGTCCAGTTTTTCCGCCAGTTTCTGGATCGCCTTGCATTGGCTTTTGATACGAACCATACATCCCGAACCGTTCATTGAGGCCTCAACAGTTGTATTAAAGCCGCATATCCCCGCATTAATTTTTGCTTTGGTCATTTTATGCTCCTTTAAAATTGACAATACTTGTAAAAAAGCAGGTTGTCCTTAATTTTTTATCCTCATCCCCCCCCTGGGTCGCGAAACAGGGGTTTAGTGATATAAACAGGGCACCGGTAAATCAACACTGGAATTCAGCGTAAAGTAGTCAGTTTCAAGTGTTATATGGATACAATATGTATGCCGAAATCGTCTGTCAATATATTGTTATGGGGAAAGATTTTTGAAGGGGTGAAAATTGCGTTACCAAACGTTACTTTTTTAAAAGTTACGTTTGGTTTCACACCTATCTGCAGCAACGGGGGCGTAAAAAGACAACTTCCAATCAAATCTCAAGGATTAAAATTCCAAAATCCAAAACAGGGAGAAATCAAAATGCACACCAATTCAAGACTATATGGGGTTAATCACATGGCGGTTGATTTTTTTTGAGATTTGGAATTTGTTTATCATTTGGTGCTTGTACTTTGTTATTGGCGGCGTACGCCTTTTCAACAGCGCCGATTTATCCGGGTATTGTTTTCCAATATCGGCAGCAGCCACGAATTTCCCCAATGTTCGTGATTTTTAGAAAGTTATTGTTGGCACGTTTTTTGAATAACCGGTGTCTTATAATACTGTGCGATGGCGTACCATTGTTTCTTGCAAAAACAAGTTTGCCATGGCATTACTGTTTGCAAAAGCAGTCCGGAAACAGGCCAACAAATAAGGCCCGCCGGCATCTCAAGCAATAAATCTATAAACCAACATACATTCAGGAGTAAATTATGGTAACACCCGATTATGATCTTGTAATTATCGGCGGGGGTCCTGCCGGCATGACTGCGGGCATTTATGCGGCCCGGGCCAGATTAAATGTAATCCTTATCGAAAAATTGGTTCCCGGTGGACAGATACTGGTAACCGACTGGATCGAAAACTACCCGGGTTTTCCCGAGGGCCTTACCGGGGTCGACCTGACACAGAAAATTCAACAACAGGCTGAGCGATTCGGCTTGAAGATAGAAAGTGATGAGGTGACGGCTCTTGATTTGTCACAACCGGTAAAAAAAATCGTCCTCGGAGACAAAACAATTACAACCCATGCGCTTATAATTGCCACCGGGGCCTCTCCCAGTAGACTCGGTGTTCCAGGAGAAGAGAAGTTTTACGGCAAGGGCCTGTCCACCTGTGCAACCTGTGACGGACCCTTTTATAAAGACCGGATTGTTGCTGCGGTGGGCGGGGGCGAGACTGCCGTTCAGGAAAGTCTGTACCTTACAAAATTTGCCAAAAAAGTATATTTAATTCACCGCCGTGACGAGTTGCGGGCCACGGGTATTCTCAGGGAGAGGGTTCTTGCCAACGATAAAGTAGAAATTTTATGGGATACGGTTTTAACCGGTATCAGTGGATTTTTCAATGTCGAAAAAGTGGGTCTGAAAAATGTCAAAAGCGGTGCAGAAAAAGACCTTTCCGTGGACGGCTGCTTCATCTGGGTCGGCATAAAGCCCAACACTAGTTTTGTAAAAGATGCTGTTCAAATCGATAAAGGCGGTTTTATTATCGCCGATGCAAAAATGGAAACATCGGTACCCGGTGTTTTTGCGGCCGGGGACGTGCGTAATACACCGCTGCGTCAAATCGCCACATCCGTTGGCGATGCCGCCATTGCAGCATTTTCTGCAGAGCATTATATTTCCGGCATAAAAGGATAAACCGGACAACTCTCAAGTATCCGTATCCAGAATGATTGTGCGATTAAAGGGCATAGCAACACCCTTTAATCGCATGCTTATTTTGTATTCCCCTCCCCATAGCCGTCGGGCCAAACGACACGCCCTGCCTCTCAATGCCGTTAAAAACACTATAATAATTTGAAAATATAAACGGAAGGGATATGCAGGACCATTAATACGCAACCCGATTGCTATGTTTCTGAAGGTGGATCCGACAGGATGTTATTAATAAGTTACACCACAATTCCCTGAAATCCCAAAAGTGCCGCTTCTATAAAAACCCTTGACACTTCCTGCAATGGTTGGTATGTGTTGTCCTCTTGGTAGCAACAGTTCTTAAACCCCTACCACTAAGCCCTTTGGGGTAAAAAATGTTGAGCGGTAGTATTTTCCCGGAGCTATACTATGAGTAATGTCAGACCGAAAATAACCATTTTGGATCCGGAACAAATCGCCCGGATTCACAAATATTCCCTACACATCCTCTCTACCGTTGGAATCAGGGTGGATTCAAAGCAGACCCGGAGCCTGTTTGTCAAAAATGGATGTAAAATCAAAGACAGGCAGGTTTTTATTCCGCCCGAAATTGTGGAGTGGGCCATAACGGCCGCTCCGTCCACAATCAATATTCATGACCGTAAAGGAAAATTTGTCTTTCAGCTGGGCAACAGCGCCCAAAATAAGACCCGCTTCGGCATTGGGGTCACAAACCTCTACTACCAGGATGTGCAGACAGATGCGGTGGAGCCTTTTTCCAGAAAACATCTGCAATCCGCAGTAAGGCTGGGAGAGGCACTTCATAGTTTCGATATCGTATCAACCCCTGGAATCATTCAGGATCTTCCGTCACATACTGCCGATCTGTACGCAACCCTTGAAATGGTGGCCAACACGATCAAACCACTGGTTCTTCTGGTATCCGAACACCGGTTGTTTGATACCGTGCTGGATCTGATCGAGCATCTGACCGGGGATCTTCGCAGCCGCCCCTGTTTTATTCCCTATTTCAATCCGATTACCCCGCTGGTGTTGAATCCGGAAACGTCCGAAAAAATGATTGCATGCATCCGGCGCGGACTGCCTCTGATATACAATAATTACGGAATGTCGGGCGCAACTGCGCCCATAACACCGGCCGGCACCCTTGTGGTTTTGAATGCAGAACTGCTGGCCGGACTGGTGTTTAGCCAATTGGTAAAAGAAGGCACAGCGGTAATTCTCGGCAGCCTGCCCGCCGGCTTTGATATGAAAAACATGCTGACCATCTATACCCCCCATACCATATTGCTGAATCTGGCCTGCGCGGAAATGTTGGCTCATTATGATTTGCCCCATTCCGGCACTTCCGGCAGCGGCTCCGGCTGGGGACCTGATTTGCTGGCCGGCGGTACCCAGTGGATGAACCATTTAACCGGCTGTATGGGCACAGTGGGGCTGGCCCCCTTTGTGGGGGGCAACTTTGATTCCCTTGCCTTTTCTCCGACACTGGTGGTTTACGCCGATCAGGTTATCCGTCAGGCGCGTCTCTTTTCACAAGGCTTCACCCTGGATGACCCATCGGTGGGCATGGAGGATGTTGTAACCACTGGTTCCGGAGGCAACTATCTCCTGTCGGACCTGACCTGCAAGCTGTATCGTAAGATCGATTACAGCAATGAAATCTGGCCGGGCCTGAGTCTTGAAAACTGGCAGTCTAAAGGATCACCCAAAGCAGTAGACCTGTTGAGAACCTACACGGAGCAGTTGCTCGAAAACATCGACGCTCCCGCAGATTACGCGCATATCATGGATCTGGGAGAAGCGTTTATTTCCAAACAATTAAAATGATCCTTTCTCATGGATCGGGGAGGAATTATGAAAACAATACTTGTGCTCGGTGCCGGACTGGTTGCCAAGCCCCTTGTTCACTATCTGCTTGACCAGCCCACGATGAAAGTTATCGTTGCAGATCAGGTTTTCACAAAGGCGGAGTCACTTGTCTTAAATCACCCTTCGGGCACCGCACTTGAACTGGATATCAACAACCGGGAGCTTCTAAAGGAGACGATTGGCCGTGTTGATATCGTCATCAGCCTTTTGCCCTGGGTATTTCATCCACAAATCGCCAAACTATGCCTTGAATACGGCAAACACCTGGTGACCGCCTCCTACGTCAAGGATGAAATGCGGGCAATGGACCCGCTTGCAAAACAAAAAGGATTGATTTTTCTCAATGAAATCGGTGTTGACCCCGGCCTGGACCATATGTCCGCCATGCAGATTATCAATCGGCTCAACAATGCCGGCGGTAATATTACCGGCTTTCATTCATACTGCGGAGGACTGCCGGCTCTGGAAAACAACAACAACCCACTGGGTTATAAATTTTCCTGGAGCCCGGAAGGGGCCATGCTTGCGGCTACCAATGACGGGCGGTACCTGAAAGACGGGCAGGTTGTCGAGGTACCCGGCAGCCTGTTGTTCGAGCATTACTGGCTTGTGGATATCCCCGGCGCCGGTGTATTTGAAGCATATGTAAACCGTGATGCAGTACCGTACAGGGAAATATATGGTATCCAGTCGGCCGCCAATATGTACCGGGGTACCCTGCGCAATATCGGCTATTGCGAAACCTGGGATTTTTTGAAAAAACTGGGCATGCTCAATCGCAAAATGAAATTCGATTTTTCCGAGATAACCCCCCGCCAGGTCATTGCCAATATTATCAACAGCGATGGCCCGGATTTGAAAAAAGGGGTGGCCGCCTACCTCAAAATTCCCGAATTCGCATTGACAATCAAAAAACTCGAGTGGCTCGGCCTTTTTGACGATACAATACTCGATATCGGTACCTGCAGTGTATTTGATATGTTTGCCCATACCCTGCAGAACAAGCTGATTTACCACGAGGGTGAAAAAGACCTCTTGATTCAGCACCATGAATTTATGGTGGAGTATCCGGACCACAAAAAAGAGATGATCACATCGACCCTGATCGATACGGGTATCCCGGGCGGCGACACATCCATGTCCCGCACGGTGGGCCTGCCGGTGGCCATTGCCACAAAACTGATCGCAGAGGGAAAGATTAATCTGGCCGGCGTTCATATTCCAGTGTTGCCGGAAATTTACGAACCGGTGCTGGCCGAGCTGAAAACCCTGAATATAGCTTTTACGGAACGTAAAACCGATCTGACCGATCCGACAAATACCTGATCCGGACAGATCGGGAAAACATCAGGGGAAAATGTTTCAGGGTTGGTTCTAACTTCAGCCATTTTAAAAATTGCGGTGGCCAAAGTTAAAATCAAGCTAAAGGTTTCTAAACAAAAAGGGAGCTATTATAATGAAAAAATTACTGATTCGGGCCGAAGACAAAAATATCTGGGAGCGCCGGGCACCCATCGTTCCTGCTGATTTGCAGGAAATTGTTCAACAGACCCATGCTGCCGCGTTTGTTGAACAATCGGACAAACGCTTTTTCAAGGCCCGTGACTATGAAGCTGCCGGTGCCGTTTCCTGCCGGGGCATGGATGCCGGTGATGTTATTTTTGGCGTCAAGGAGATTCCCGAGGAAAAAATTCTTGACGGTAAAACCTATCTCTTTTTCTCGCACACCATAAAGGGCCAGAAGTCGGGCATGCCGCTTTTGAAAAAAATTATTTCCAGCGGATCGACCCTTATTGATTATGAAAAAATAATTGACGATAAAAACCGCCGTCTGATTTATTTTGGCCGGTATGCCGGCGATGCCGGCACCATCGATATCCTTTCCCTTATGGGGGAGTACTGGGAACACCACGGCCATGACACCCCGTTTCGCGAGTGCCGCAGGGCACATCAGTACACTTCCGTGGAAGAGGCCCGTTCGCATTTGAAAACAATCGGTGACCGGATCAGAACCAAAGGGTTTCCCGAAGCTTTGAGCCCCATGGTCATCGGTATTATGGGATATGGAAACGTATCGGGCGGTGCCCGGCAGATCCTTGATTGCCTACCGGTTGAAAAGATTGAACCCGATGCATTAAAACACCTGGCGGACAAAGACGGGGTCAATAATAAAACCGTATATATGACGATTTTCAAGGAGAAAGACCTTGTCTGCCGTAAAGATAACACACCTTTTGATCTGAATGATTACTATCGGTATCCGGAAAAATATCAAAGTCGTTTTGACAGATTTCTGCCCTATATTTCCATCCTGATCAATGCGGTTTACTGGGAAGATAGCTGCCCGAGGTTTGTCACCTGGGATGCCCTTGAAGAAATTTACAAAGAAAAGAAGCAGCCCAGGCTTTGCGGCATCGCCGACATAAGCTGCGATGTCAACGGCGCTGTGGAATGTACGGTGAGAGCCACTGAAACCCAGATGCCGGCCTACCTGTGCGACCCGATCACCCGTACCACTATCGACGGCCACAGGGGAAACGGCATCGTTCTGCTGGCCGTGGATAACCTGCCCTGTGAACTGCCCAATGATTCTTCCACGTTTTTCAGCAACCAGCTCAAGCCCTTTGTGCCCAATATAATAACGGCTGATTACCACACATCCCTTGAAGATTCCGGTCTTTGTCCGGAGATTAAAAAGGCAGTGGTTGTCTATAACGGGAAACTGGCACCGGACTATGAATATTTAAAAGAATATTTAAGTCCATAATTTGGTGTTTTTATGTTAAAAAAGGGGCGAACCCTGTGTTCGCCCGATCTATTCAATTGTCAATTTAATTCCGGCTTGTCCGGGTTAGGTCTCTGATTTATGAAACGAAGTTTACATGCGGGGAAAAATTTAAACGGGGGATTGAGTCTTAATATTCTAACCGATGACGAACTCGACGAAATCCATCTGGCAACCATAGAACTGCTGGCAACCACCGGTATTTTTATCGAAGAGGACAATGCCCTGGATTGTTTTGCCGATAATGGCGCCCAGGTGGATCGGGATAGAAAAATCGTAAAAATCCCTCCCTATATCGTGGAGGATGCCATCCGCTCGGCCCCCTCCAAGGTGATTCTGTATGGACGCGATCCCAAACACGATATCGTGCTGGAAAGCAACAGGGTCCACTTTACCAATTTCAGTGAAGGGGTGATGATCAACGATCCTTACACCGGTGAAAATCGACCACCCATGAAAAAAGACCTCATCGACAGCGCCCGGGTCATTGATTATCTGGACGAGATCGATTTTTGCGAAAAAGCCCTGGGCGCCCATGATGTCAATCAGGACAGCGTACCGCTGCATAACGCAGAGGTGTATCTGACCAACACCAGCAAGCATTGCGCATTTGGCCCGGGCAACGGAAAGCTGCTGAATAAAATCATAGAGATGGCTGCTGCCATTGCCGGAGGAATGAAAAATCTCAAAAAAAGACCCCTGGTCTCCTTTACTACCTGCCCGGTAAGCCCTTTGCAACTGATCGGGGATTGTTGCGAAATTATTATGGAGTCGGCCAAAAACAATGTGGTGTGCAACATCCTGTCCATGGCCATGGCCGGAGGAACCGCACCGGTTACACTGGCCGGATCACTGGTCACGCATAATGCCGAAATATTGGGCGGCCTCACCCTTTCCCAGTTGACCCGAAAAGGAGCCCCGGTTATTTACGGCAGTTCCACAACCGCAATGGACCTGAAACTTGCCGCAGCCACTGTGGGAACCCCCGAGTGCGCCCTGATCAGCGGCGCCGTTGCGCGTCTGGCCCGTTATTACGCCCTGCCGAGCTATGTTGCCGGCGGGTAGGGCGACGGTAAAATTTCCGATAGCCAGATGGGCCACGAAAAGACCCTTACCGGACTGATACCCGCATTGGCAGGCGCCAATATGATTTACGGTCTGGGCATGGTCGAAAGCGGCATCACCTTTGATTATGGCCAACTGGTCTTAGATTGCGAGTTTGCCCGCATGATCAAACACACGGTGCAGGGCATTCCGGTCAATGATGATACCATTGCCCTGGATGTCATCAAGGAGGTAGGGCCCGCGGGTGAATTTCTCACCCACGAACATACCTTTAAGGGAATGCGAAGTCAGTCCCGTCCGGAACTGATCGATCGTAAATCCCGGGAGGTCTGGGAAAATGCCGGAGCTAGTACGGCCCACCAGCGGGCCATGGAAAAAGTAAAATATATACTGGAAAACCACACTCCGCTGCCGGTACCGGACGATGTACTGGCAAAAATTCGTTCCATCGTGGAAGAAACAGAGGCGGAAATGGCGATTTCAGTAAGTAAAACGTAAGGATTGTATATGAGCAAACAAATTTTAACCCGAATGGGAGATGGCGAACGCCTCTGGATGGCGGCTTCCGATATTAAAGCGGATATAGAAGAGGGCACCGCCGATGCGGCCGACAGGGGTGGTATTCCGGTAATCAGCGATGCGGAAAGAGAGCAGCTTTTCAACATCATTGCCGATCCATCCAGGATTGTCAGCGTATCTCCCGGTGAGGAAGTCATCGTAAGTGACGACGGCTGCACCATGAGTTTTTATTCCGGACAGGACGGCGGAGGTGTCGGCATACCCTTAAGCCGGCAGCAGGCCATTTTGACGTATGAGCGGGCCTGCGGAGCCGATTCCACCTCCATGGGCCACAGCGATTACAGCTTCAAACCCGTGAAACCTATCATAAACTTTGAGACCGGTGAGTATTATAACACATCCATGGTCACAACGGCCCCGTTTTTTTACGGAGCCCAGCCCAATCTTGGGCTATACTCTCAGCCTGACGGCCCCTGCCCCAACCCGGGCGAGCTTCTTCCGCTGGGAAAAATAACAGAAGCCCGTGAATCTCAGGAACAGGCGGCCGAGTATTTAAAAGACGATCTTGTCTTTATCGGCAAAAGGCTGGCGGACGTGGGTCTGGAGGGGCTTAACTTCGATACCTGCGGTTCCGCCGGCGATGCCGACTTTCTGGCGGCCCTCCAGGCGGTGGAGGAACTCAAAAAGGCGGCCCCCGACTTGCCGATTCTCATGGGAGCTTCCGGCGAATTTATTTTGGGAATGCACGGAGAGGTAATTTTTGACGGCAAACGTCTGGCCGGACTTTATCCCCAGGAGCAGGTCAAGGTGGTGGAGGCCGCGGGTGCCGATATATTCGGGCTGGCCATCAATACCAGCACCAGTGAATCCGTTGCCTGGAACCTGGCCAGGGCCGTGACGTTTCTCAAAGCGGCGACGAGTGCGTCAGATATCCCGATTCATGCCAACGTGGGCATGGGCGTCTGCGGCATACCCATGATGGAACAACCGCCCATTGATGCCGTTACCCGGGTTTCAAAAGCCCTGGTCCAGATCGGAAAGGCCGACGGGTTGTAGATTGGCGTCGGCGACCCCATGGGGATGCACAACGCGCATATAATGGCTTCATGCATGGGAGGCATACGGACCGCCGGAGATCTGGTGGCCTGGATGCAGATGACCCGCAAAATGAAAATCAATGCAGCCAAAACATATGTAGCGGATAAACTGGGTATAGATGTCCCGGATCTGACCGACGAGGAGGTGATGCGGGAAATCAGGGCCGACCTGAAAATCGGCACCGTCACCGCCATTGCCGGAAGTCCAAGGGGAATTCGCGCCAAATACAGGATCGCAGAGGTTCTGGGGATCAATATCCGCTCGGTGGATCTTTTTAAACGCGATCTGGGTATTTAATCCGGAATCGGAACCGGATTGAATAGTTAGAATTGAAAACTTGTTGTATCGCTCCGCTCTGTCTTTTTGTTAAGATTGATAGAATAACCTTGGAATATGTGTAATCTGCCTGCCTCTTGAAATTGCGGTGGTTTTTTATGGCCATTTGATTTAATTCATGCTATTTTCCATCAGGATGCTTTACTCCGTCGCACAAAGCGAACGGAGCGTGCAACAGCGGCGGCTTAATGAAAATACTGGTGGTTTCAGACAGCATTGAAAAAACACTTTACCCCAAAATCGAGCCTCATAAATTTCCGCGCCCGGATTTAATTATATCCTGCGGAGATTTGCCCCCGGAGTATCTTTCCTTTTTAATGGCCGCCTTTCAGGTGCCCTTGTGCTATGTCCGTGGAAATCATGATATCCGATATGATTCAAAACCCCCGATGGGGTGTATTGATATGCATTGCCGACTGAAGCGGTTTGGCGGGGTAAAGATACTGGGGCTTGAGGGGTCCAGATGGTATAATGGCGGTCCCAATCAGTATACCGAGCCTCAGATGAGAAAACTGATCCGGGGTCTGCGATGGAAAATCTGGCGGAACAAAGGCGTTGATATTATTATTACCCATGCACCGCCGCGCTATATTCGTGATGCCGAAGATCGATGTCACAGGGGATTTAAATGTTTTCGACAGCTTATCGACCGGTATTCTCCCCGCTATTTTCTACATGGGCATATTCATAGTCGTTTTGATGACCCTGCGCATCGGATAACGCTTGTAAACCAGACAAAAGTTATCAATACCTGCGGCTATTATTTGTTTGAAATCGAAAAAAACGAGTTTTCCGAAAAGATGAGTTTTTTCAAAAGAGCCAAACGGTCCATAAAAAAAAATCTGGAAGAAGATACGGTAAAAAATTTCAGGGAAATTCAGCAAAAGGAGCAGGCTTTTGACAGCCGCAAGATCGGTGTTCGGATGGTGCCTTTGGGCAAAATTGTCGGCAGCGTCGGGCGATACCATGATTTTGACAGCCGTTTCCGCCTGAAAAAGACCCTGTCGTCTGAAAGGTTTCTTCACGTGAAGGAGGCCATGCGGCAGGGCAAAGCCCTGGGGCCGATCAATGTGTTTAAGATCAAGGACGAGTACTATGTCGTGGACGGCAATCATCGCGTATCGGCTGCCAAGGCTCTTGGGAGGCCTGATATTAATGCCGGTGTTGTTGAGTTTCTGCCGTCTAAAAATACGCTGCAGAACATCCTGTATCGCGAAAGAGTCGAGTTTTGTGAAAAGACCGGGCTCCCGGATACCATCACGCTTACGGAAATCGGTCAGTATGAATACCTTGTAAAACAGATTACAAAGCATCAGGTTTATTTACAGAAAAATACGGACAAAGAGGTCTCATTTTATACGGCGGCTCTTAACTGGTATAAGACCATTTATCGCCCGCTGGGCGAAATCGTTAGAAAAAGCCGACTACTCGAAGCCTTTCCAAGACGCACGGTTTCGGATCTCTATTTGTATATATCGTTTCATCAATGGGAAGGAGATCGTAAACACAAATACAGTTCCCTGATTGATAACCTGATTCCCCAAAACATGGAGGAGTTTCGAGAGAAAATGGCGACTATAAAAAAAATGGAATTCCCCGAGATGCAGCTCGGAGTAACGGCTTTTATTTTCATAAATGTAGAAATCGGCAAGGATGAAAATCGTATTATAGATAAACTGTTTGCATTAAAGGAGGTGCGGGAAGTCCATGCAGTGCCGGGCGAGATCGATATCATTGTAAAAATCGTCCTGACACGTAATTTTTTAAGTTCGGATTCCGAGATAATCGGCGAGTATGTTACCGATTACATTCGGCAGATCAAAGGGGTTATGAGAACGCAGACGATAATTCCACTTCTTTCCAAGGGAAAAGAGGTATCCGGAGAATCAATTTGGTGATCGCGTGCATACCTTAAACCCGGCAATATTCAGCAACTGCAAGGGCAGCCCGGGGCAAGTGAAGCCGGTCGTCAGCTAACTGATTTTTCAGAGAGTTTTGTACACTTTCCGGATTGCTTTTGATGGTGTTTAAAAAAAATAAATTAGTGGTTGTAAGTTCAAGCTACTTAATATATTATAGTCAAGCCGAAAAAATTGAATGGGGTTTTTTATTAATTTTCTATCATAAGGAGATGTTAAATGAAAAAATTCTTATTTTTGGGATTGTTGATCGTCAGTTTTGTGTTCGTTGGCGCCGGCAGTGCTTTTGCAGGCTCGGTTCTGGATGAGATCATGGCGGCCGGGGTAATGAAGGTCTCCACAGATGCTAATTATGCCCCCCAGAGTTATCTCAACGACAAGGGCGAACTGGAAGGTTTTGATATCAGCGTGGCCAAGGAAGTTGGCAAACGTCTGGGTGTAAAAGTTAAATTCGTAACGCCGGACTGGGATCTTATCACTGCCGGCAAGTGGGGTAAACGCTGGGATATCTCCATCGGCTCCATGACCCCCACCAAGGAACGCATGAATGCACTTTATTTCACCATACCGTACTACAGCACACCCGCCCAGTTTGCTGTTCACAAGGATAACACCACGATAAAAAGCCTCAAGGATCTGGCCGGTAAGCACATCGGTGTAGCAACCGAAACCACCTATGACCGATATCTTGCTAGAGACCTTGAGCTTGTGGGCGTCGAGATGAAGTATCAGGATTGGAATGCGAGAAAAATCACTACCTATCCGACAGATGCAAACGCTATAGAAGATCTGGCCCTGGGCGATGGTGTCCGGATTGACGCATTGCTCACTGCCAAGCCGACCATTTTTCAAGCCATAAAATCAGGTTGCGGCGGCGGTTGTCCCATTAAGATGCTGGGTGATCCAGTCTATTATGAGCATCTGAGCGTTGCCCTTGACAAGAGCCGACTCAATAGTGAGTCTTTGCTGGCAAAACTGAACCAGATCCTCACTTCCATGTACAAAGACGGAAAACTGGTGGAGCTCTCCATGCAGTTTTACGGCGTGAGCCTCATTCCCGAGCTATAGTATTTATGTGATCTCCGGCTTCCCTCTGTGGCTTTATGCCTTGCGGGAAACCGGAATTTGATTTGGGAAATATTTCGGCCGGCCGGTGCGAATTTGTCTTTTCGTTGTTTACCCAGCAACTATTGGCGTTAAGCACAGGACAGAACCTTGGCCGGCGTGGCCATATGCAAATTGTGATTCTATAAACGGTATTCAGTTTGGAGGCGAAATGGACCAACTCAACAGTGTTGCGGAGAGAGGAATTCCATCCGAAGCGCTTGAGGTGATGAAGCGCATAGATGCCAGGCGCAGGAACTTCAGTATCAATTTAAAAATTTCCCTTGCGGTTATGGTGGGGCTGCTTATCGGCAGCCTCGTAGTGCTTGGGCTTGATTTTAAATTCATGGGCAAATGGCTGGGATTTATCCTTACGGGACTCGGGTTCACACTGCTGGTCTCGGTTTGTGCGATAAGCCTGGCATGTATCTTTTCAGTCCTCGGTGCCCTTGGAAGACTTTCGCGCAACCCG
>CAYQNS010000048.1:0-23488 GCA_964418755.1 uncultured Desulfobacteraceae bacterium | reverse complement strand
AATGTGCGTTTGCGCCTTAAACAATCTACCGGCTTTAGCCGGTAAGTCATTGAATGTATTTATCATTATCTGGGTTTGTATTCTTATTCTTCCAAAAGAAAAAACCTATCGTCTTGCAGGGGTGCTGTTCGGTGTTCAGCTCAGGATAATGGGAGCGAAACTGACGGTAAAAGGCGTAGAAAATATTGATCCGTCCCGGCCGTATCTGGTCATGGGCAATCACGAGAGTCTTTTTGACATTTTTGCCATTCCGGCCGCCATCCCCATCTGTATGGTTGGCGTGGAGGCGGCATATCATTTTTCCCTGCCGCTTTGGGGCCCCCTGATTACAAGATGGGGGTGTATCCCCATCGTCCGAAAAGATCTTGCCCAGGCGGTCAAAAGCCTGGACAAGGCAAGAGAAACGCTTGCAAAAGGATGTTCGATCATTATTCTTCCCGAGGGGCACAGGACACTTACGGGGAAAGTACAGGTATTTAAAAAGGGACCTTTTTTTCTTGCCCTCCAGGCTGGAGCAGATATCCTGCCCTTTTCGTTCAGCGGGTTTTACCGGTATAACAACAAGCATTCCTTGCACCTCAATCCCGGGAAAATGGTCGCCCGCATCGGCAAGCCGATACCATATGAGTCCTATAAGGGGCTTTCAGTGGATGAATTGAGGGATTTCGTGCGTGATACTATCATCGGGCTGCAGAAAATCGCAACATAATGGTGCTTAGAGGCGTTATCTTCAAAAAACAATAAATTCTGTTGACGTGTATGCATCAATGATGCATCATCATGCATATGAGAACGACGATAAACATAGATGATCAAATTTTGGAGAAAGCCTTTCTTTTGACGGGCATCAAAGAAAAAACCGCATTGGTACGGCTTGGCCTTGAGGCTTTAATTGCACGTGAAAGCAGTAAACGCCTTGCCAGGCTGGGTGGCACGGAAAAAGAATTGCATTCTATCCCCAGGCGTAGATCCAAAAAGATATAATTATGGTTCTTGTTGATACTTCAGTTTGGGTAAACCACCTTCGAAATAGTGATAACCATTTAGAAAAATTGCTTCTCAACGGTGAAGTGGTTTGCCACACCTATATCATAGGTGAACTCGCATGCGGTAACATAAAAAATCGAAAAAAAATTATATCCCTGCTGCAATCTCTCCCAATGGCGTCTTCCATTGAATTTGAAGAGTTTTTGTATTTTATTGAACAGAATCAATTGAATGGAAAAGGAATTGGTTTTGTTGATATTCATCTATTGGCGTCTGCTCAGCTGTCTCAAATATCACTATGGACAGAAGATAAAAGGTTGATGAAAACGGCAACGGAGCTTGATTTAAAATATAGAAAAAGAAGGGAAAGAGAGTAAAAATGAAAACGATTAAGGTGTTTTTCGGAGTTGCCATGATACTTTTATTGGCGGCGCCATTTGTGACAGCAGGTGAATTCGACTGGATCAGGGATCTTAATATCAGGGCTGAATTAGATCCCTCGGGGTTTCGGGCGCGGCTTGCAGCCCGTTTTAACATCGGTGATGCAACAATAAATACCGTGCTGCGCAGCACTGAAAATCAGGCCGATGCATATATGGTCTTCAGGCTTTGTGAAATGTCAAAGCAGCGGACAGAGCATGTGCTCAGAGAATACCGGTCCCGCAAGAGCAAAGGCTGGGGCGCAATCGCGAAGCGCCTGGGCATCAAACCCGGATCAAACGCGTTTCATGCATTGAAAAATGATCAGGATCTCTATGATAACCATGATAAGAACAGCCAAAAATTAAAAGGGAAAGAAAAAGGAAAAGAGAAGGGTAAGAAAAAAAAGAAATGATCGCAACCTCATACGCCGGATAAACCCGCCAAAGGCGGACAAGCCGGTGCTGTTGAAAAAGGCCAACGCCGCAAATCACAAATTATAAGCACCAAAAGACAAACAGATTCAAATATTTAAATCTCAAATAAGAGCCAAAGCAAATTATTTGCTCACACCTAAGATGAGCGATTAGCTCTTAGCAATTATCGCCGGCTCCTATATTTTAGGAGTTTACCAGTAATGCGATTTTCACCCATTGGGTGAAATGATGACCTTTGACAATATATTGAAATTATTGTGCTAATTGCTAAAAGCCAACTGCTGATCGCTCAATTTAGGTTAGAATTGCTGGTAAGCGCCTATTTAAAGACTGAAAAAACGGAGTTTTTGACCTTGCCGAAAACCCCCTTCCCGCCCGCAAGGATTTTTTCCATTTCCCCGGGGTCGAGATGGACCGCGCCGCAGCCTTCATTGACGCAGATGTCGATCTTGACGTTTTTGTGGTCCACTTCCACCAGGCTGGGCGTGCCGCATCTGAAGCAGTGGTTTTTGTGAGCGCGGCTATAGGCTTCATCGGCCTCTTTTGCCCCATCGGCTCTCAGTTTTTCAATTTTTTTCTTTTCCTGTTCTCGAATGTAAAGCTCTTCGTCGCTGATTTTGACTACAATACGTTCGTCCGGCATGGGCACAACTCCTTTTTAAAGTTAACTCCTATTTATTTTTTACGCTTCAATTTCGTTTCCGATCCTAATACTTTCTTTAATTTTTCTGATAATTTTGCAATCGTAAACGGTTTTTGAATAAAATTCTCCGCCCCGGCATTCAGGAGCCCACTGGCGGGCAGGTTCGCCCGGACGCTCCCGATGGCGGGTAAATAGATTTTGACCATAGTCCCCCGGCCCAACTCGGAATCAACGGATATCCAGCCATCATGATTTTTAACAATACCGAATGCCGCCGCCATCCCAAGACCGCGTCCTTCAAACTTGGGGGTAAAAAAAGGCTCAAATATCCGGTTTCCGGTTTCTTCATCCATACCCTTGCCGTCGTCGGTGACTTTCAGGCAGACATAGTTACCCGCCTTTAATTCAGGGAAATCGCCAATGGTCTCATCGTTATCATTTTATTTCTACAGGCAATCTTGCTAAGGGTGCACATAACCCAGTACCCAAAACCCGGTAAACCCTTGCCGACTCGATTAACCGCACAGATCGAAATCCCAGTTAAAATAACGCCCATCAGGGTAATTGCTGGAAAGGACGGCCTTTGCAAGGGTTGTTTTACCCACCTGCCGGGGACCTCCTACGAAAACCATCTTTCTTTTCAGGTCATCAAGAATGTGGGGTGTTATATAGCGCATATGTCTATTTTATATCTAATTCCAAAACAGTCAAGGCTATTTTGGATTCAAGGGACGGAAATGAAAAACCCCACAGGTTCCTGAATGAGCCGCATGGGGTTATGGATTTCAGCGCACCGGCGGCAAACGGCCCTGGAAATTTCTTATGAGTGAGTACAGACAAGCATGGGAAATAGAGACTGATTTTTGCGCCATTTAACAATCGGGCATTTTCAATCCCCCATGTGAGCATTTTTATCAACGCTTTATCTATTATAGCACAAATCTATCCGAAATGAAACAGGCGAGCAAGTAAAATCCCATGAACTTTTAATCCGCAGACCCGCCTGCTAAAGCTTTCACTTATATGGCTATATCACGCCTCCACTTGGTTTATGCTCGTGTTCAGATATAGCGGTCAGGTTTCACAGATTACACAGATTACAATGAGTACGCGATAGGGTTGCGAAATTTGTTGGGTTCAAGGGATGCCCCGTTCGCTGTGGCTATTTTTTTTGTTTTATTTGCCACGGAGACCCAGAGGGCACAGAGAGCCGCACACTTTTTCTCGGATACCGAAAATGCACCATACCTGTCTCGTAACTTCTGTATTTGATATCAGCATAAAAGTAGACGATTTCAAATAGTTATCGATCAAGCGTGTTAAAAGTGTCCATAATGGCGAATTTTTTTCTTGACATATCCTATAAAAATGGTAGGAATTATTCCTACTTATATGGTAGGATATAATCTTGTCATTTTCAGCAGGATTCAAATCGCGACGGGTTGAGCGGAACAGAGGATGGGACCATGGCAGACACATCATCTTTTCATCGCTGGGCAGGTGCTGTTGCGGTCGTTTTTCTGATTGTAGTGCTTGCCTGCACGGCAATCGGTAAAATCGAAGCCGAAGCGGATGTTCGCCGGGCCGATATTGTTATGATTGACCTTTTGCCCATTCCAGGGGGTGAGCAGATGCCGGCGGTGGGGTTCCTCCATGACCGGCACACAGAGGCTTTGAAGGGGAAAAAAGATTGCAGTACCTGTCATATGCAGGAAAAAGGCGCGTTTGTCTTCAAATTCAAAAGAACAAAAGACAGTGATACTGAAACCGACATGGCGATCTACCATGACAATTGTATCTCCTGTCACAGGGAAATTACAGATACAGGCACCTTTGCCGGCCCTTTGTCAGGTGACTGCCGTTCATGTCACAGCTCCCGGCAGGAAATCGTTTCTTCCCGGAATTCAATGAGCTTCGATAAATCACTCCATTACCGTCACGAATCTTCAAAGCTGATTCAGCCCCCCGACAGGGCGGACAATGTCAACTGCGGCGCCTGCCACCATAAGTACGACCGGAATGCCCAAAAGACCGTCTATAAAAGAGGGGAAGAAGAAACCTGCCGTTATTGCCACAAATTCGAAAAAACCAAAGAAGCCCGATCCCTTCAAAACGCATTCCATTCAGATTGCATCAATTGCCACCAGCAAACTATCAAGAGGTCTGAAAAGGGCGGCCCGGTCAACTGCACCGGGTGCCACGATCAGGCACAGCAGCAAAAAATAAATGTCGTCAAAGAGGTGCCGAGACTCAAAAGGAACCAGCCCGATGCAGTGCTGCTTGCCGGCTGGATGAGGTTGCCGGCCCAGAAAGACACAGCGCCCGCTACCCATATCAACCCCGTTGCCTTCAACCATCAGGTCCATGAAGCAAAGACCGATAGCTGCAGGTCCTGTCATCATGCATCCCTGGAACGCTGCGGAGAATGCCACACCGAAACGGGGAGTGAAAAAGGCGGTTATGTACGGCTTGAACAGGCAATGCATGATACCAAAACCGGAAGAAGCTGTACGGGATGCCACAGGCAGGCGCAGACGGCGTCAAGTTGTGCAGGCTGCCACGCCCTGATGCCGGAAAAGAGTTTTTCCCGGATGAACTGCCGCCAATGCCACATGGTGGACATGGATGCACTGGTTTCTCTCCCCATGACCAGGGAAGCAAAAGCGCAGCTTGCCCGAAAAACCCTAAGCGCCGGTTCCATATCATCGGTTATGATATCCGATGAAAAAATTCCTGAAAATGTGACCATCAAAGCCATGGTGGATCAATATGAACCGGCACAATTCCCTCACCGCCGGATTGTTAAAAAACTGGCTTCCATGATGAAAGAGGACAAAATGGCAAACTTTTTTCATGGGAAAGAAGCGACTACTCTGTGTGCAGGGTGTCATCACAACAGCCCTGCCTCGGCGGAGCCTCCCAAATGTGCTTCCTGCCACGGTGGAATTTCTACTTTTCAGGCGAATCGAGACGGCCGCCCCGGCCTTAAAGGTGCCTACCACGGGCAGTGCATTACCTGTCATCAGAAGATGAAAATAGAAAAACCGGTGGCAACCGATTGTATCAGTTGCCATAAAAAACGAACCTGAGATTTTTTCAGTTACAAATGTTGATGGTCCCGTAAAAAGGCAAAAATCCATTTTGCGAGACGTTTTAAGTTTTAGGATTTAAGTTTTTGTTAAAATAGATAAATATTATTAACATAAAACATAACACCCAAACCTGATGAATTCGTAAAAAGTCCGATTGAGGTGGAATTATGGGCATAACCCGGAGAAAATTCCTGGGCTGGATGGGCGCGGCAACCACGACGGCTTCCACTTTGGGACAAAAAGTCCATGCAGCTTCAAACCGGCAGTTTGAAGGTTATCCCGGAAGCTTCGGTGTTCTTCACGATACCACACTGTGTATCGGCTGCCGCAAGTGCGAAGAAGCCTGCAACAGTGTCAATGAACTGCCGGCACCGGAAAAACCTTTTGAAGACCTGACCATATTCGAGAATCGGCGCCGCACCGATGTTGACTCCTTCACCGTGGTCAACCGGTTCAAAACCGACAAAAGTGACCCATTCGTGTTTGTGAAAAAACAGTGCAATCACTGTCTTGAGCCTGCCTGTGCTTCCGCCTGTTTCGTAAAGGCACTGAGAAAAGATAAAACCGGCGCCGTTGTCTATGATGCATCCCTTTGTGTCGGTTGTCGATACTGCATGATCGCCTGCCCATTCGACATCCCGGCATACGAATTCGATGAACCCCTGACACCCAGAATCAGAAAATGCCACCTGTGCCGGTTTCGCATTGAAAAGGGGCTTCTCCCCGGCTGTGTGGAATCATGTCCCAGAGAGGCGCTTGTATTCGGCGATCGGAAAAGTTTGCTGAAAACGGCTCGCAAAAGAATAGATAAGTTTCCCCATCGATATACGGATCACATCTATGGTGAATATGAGATGGGCGGCACGAGCTGGCTCTATCTTTCCGGCAGTGCTTTTTCCGAAATCGGTATGCGCGAAGACCTGGGAACGCAGCCGGCCTCTCATTTTACTTCAGGCCCTCTTTCGGCGGTCCCCATTATTGTCGGTCTGTGGCCGGTCCTGTTGATCGGGATATATGCCGTTTCCAAAAGAAAAGACAAAATCGCCGGGGAAGAACGTGAAGAAGCGATTGCCGCCACAATCGCCGATGCCGATAAAAATATGGAGGAAAAACTGGCCCAATTGCGGGATAAAATGACCAGGGAGAAAGAAGCGGCGATAAATTTTGAAATCAAGAAAGCCCTGGAAGATGCGTCCAAGAAGACGGACGCTGCTGAAAAAGGCGAGGGTGGAGAAATATCAAAACAAGAAGCCTAACCCGGATAAACCCGCCAAAGGCGGACAAGCCGGTGTTGTTGAAAAGGCGTGCGGCACGCATAAAAAATAAGAATTTCAGAATTAAGTTAAGATACTGTGGAGGAAAAATTGATGTCTCGGAAGACGACACATGATGCCGGATCTATTATTACACCGTTTAATGTAATATCGGTCAGTATCATTCTTGTGGGTTTGATACTGACCGTCCTTAGATTTACCGGCGGCCTCGGCGCGGTTACTCATCTTGATAACAACAACCCGTGGGGAATATGGATCGGGTTTGACCTTCTCTGCGGCGTAGCCCTTGCAGCCGGCGGTTATGTCACCTCCGCCGCCTGCTATATTTTCGGCCTGAAACGGTATCACTCCGCCGTAAGACCCGCTATTCTGACAGCCTTTCTCGGATACGCGCTGGTTGTGCTTGCGCTGCATTACGATGTGGGCCGCCCCTGGCGTCTGCCCTATCCCGTTTTTTTGTCTCAGGGGACCACCTCTTTGCTGTTCGAAGTGGGTCTGTGTGTTTTCCTGTATCTCACGGTGCTGTTTGTCGAGTTCAGTCCGGTCGCCATGGAATGGCTGGGCCTGAAAAGAGTCAGAGATATAGTTGTCCGCATGACCCTTGTCCTGACGATTTTCGGCGTGATTCTTTCGACGCTTCATCAGTCCTCTTTAGGGGCACTTTTTATGATCGCGCCGTCGAAACTTCATCCGCTCTGGTATTCCGGCTACCTGCCGGTATACTTTTTCGTCTCCAGTATATTTGCGGGCCTGTCCATGGTTATTTTCGAAGGTTCCTTTGCACACCGGTTTTTGCATCATAAAATGGATGCGACGCATTTGAATGAAAGCAGAAGCGTAACTTTGGGTTTCAGCAAGGCGGCCGCTTTTGTCATGGCGGGGTATGCAGTCATCAAATTGATAGGCATTGCAATGGACAACAACTGGCACTATCTGACCACGGGATTCGGTCAATGGTACCTCCTGGAAATAGTGGGTTTCGTGGTATTGCCGGCATTTTTATATGCGCTGGCAGTCCGGGAGAGAAGCATTTACCTGGCGCGCTGGGCAGCCTTGTGGTCTGTTTTTGGGGTGATACTGAACCGCTTTAACGTCTCTCTGGTCGCGTTCAACTGGCATCTGCCACCTGCAGATCGATATTTCCCGAGCTGGATGGAGGTCGCGACATCGATTTTTATCGTCACCATCGGCGTGGTGGTCTACCGGTTTATCAGCACGAGGATGCCCATATTTTACGAACATCCGGATTACCGGCAGGAGCACTGAGCCAGGCGGGTGATTCCAAAACCCAGAACCCAAAACTCAAAACCAGCACCCAGCACCCAGCACCTACAACCTGTAACCCGGAGGGCAAATGGATACCATCTTTTATACACTGCATGATTTTATGCTTCATACTAAAAATATTGTTTATCTCCTGATGGGGGGAATACTGATCGCCCTGCCGCTCTTCTGGCGATTTCTCACCGGCAGAGATGAGAAGAAGCGGACATATTGATATTTTTTAACTGCCGTCGCCACCGGCGGAACTTGGAGCTTAAAACCCAAAACTTAAAATTTACAACCTTTAACGTACCGAAACAATACCACGTCAAAGGAAAAATGGAGGCAGCAATGTTCGATTTTCTGACCGGGCCCATGTTCTGGCTGTCTATCAGCATCTGTATCATCGGCATGATCGTTCGGATCGTTTTATATATCAGGGGACTGAACTGGCAAATGGATCGAGTGGCATACAGGGCTTATCCCGGGTTGGGATTCAAAGGTGCTGTAAATTCCATTTTCAGATGGCTGGTGCCGTTCGGAACGTATGGTTGGCGAAAACAACCCTTTATGACGATTGTTTTCTTTGGCTTTCATATCGGTGCTGTCCTGATCCCGTTGTTTCTTCTGGCACACAATATTTTTTTAAAGGGAAAAATCGGCATTTCCCTGTTTACGTTTGATCCGGCCGTTGCCGATATACTGACATGGGTGGTGGTCGTCAGTGCATTATGTCTGGCGCTGCGTCGAATCGCTTTGCCTGAAGTACGTATCCTGACCACGGCGTATGACTATTTTATACTGATTTTATCTGCCGCTCCTTTTATTACCGGCCTTTTGGCCCGGTATGAACTGGGTGATTACACATTCTGGCTGACCGTTCATATTTTGTGTGGCGAAGCACTCCTGATTGCTATTCCGTTTACCCGGCTGTCACATATTGTTCTTTTTTTTGCTTCACGGGCTCAGCTTGGAATGGATTTCGGCATAAAAAGAGGTGGGATGAAAGGGAAAAGTATGGCCTGGTAATGACTCGGGCCAAGGAGAAAAGATCATGCCTGAAGGTACACTTTGTAACAGACAACCGGTTGAAACCGAAGAGCAGTTGAAAACGCTCCTCTCGGATACCGGGGGGCGTAAATATTATGAAGAGATGAAACAACTCGACGTCGACAGTGAGCTGTTGTGGAAAACGATTCAAGCTACATTTAAATCCCGCATGAAAACCTGGTTTGAGATCTGCGCCCATTGCGGCTTGTGTGCTGACAGTTGTTTTTTTTACCTGATAAACAACCGTGATCCAAAACAGGTTCCTGCATACAAAATTCAGTCTACACTGGGAGAAATCATTTGCCGGAAGGGCAGGGTAAGCAATGAATTTATGCACATGTGCATGGAAACGGCCTGGGCCAAATGTACTTGCTGCAATCGCTGTAGCATGTACTGCCCCCATGGCATCGATGTAGGTGTCATGATCGGCTATACTCGCGGTCTGCTGTATGCCCAGGGCTTTGTTCCCTGGGAAATGAAAATCGGTGCAGGCATGCATCGTGTCTACCGGGCGCAGATGGATGTGACGGATGTAGATTTTGTCGAGACATTCGAGTGGATGGTGGAAGAATATGAAGATGACTATCCCAGCCTTACGGTCCCCGTGGAAAAAAAGGGGGCCGATATTATGTATACCGTCAATGCAAGAGAAGTAAAACACTATCCTGAAGACCTCGCTGAGGCTGCGATTCTCTTCCACCTGGCCGGAGAAAACTGGACCGTTCCGAAAAGTGGATGGGAACTGACCAGCCTGGCTATGTTTGCCGGTGACTGGGCGGCCTGTAAAATGCAGGTGGAGCACGTTTATGCGGCGATGGATAGGTTGAAACCAACGCGAATGGTCGGTACGGAATGCGGGCACGCCCATCGGGCTACCGTCATTGAGGGCCCTTATTGGGCCGGAAGAAAAGATGGCCTGCCGCCGGTTGAATCGATCCATTATGTCGAATGGGTCGCTGAAGCACTTCGGACCGGAAAGCTCAAGATCAATCCGAAAAAGCGCCTTAAAATACCGGTCACCCTCCAGGACTCATGCAACTATATTCGCAATCACGGGCTGAAAGAAATCACCAGGGAAATCATGAGCTACATTGTCGAACCCGGTTATTTCGTGGACATGGCACCAAACAGGGAACACAATTATTGCTGCGGCGGCGGTGGCGGTTTCAACGGCATCGGTCTCTACCGCGCCCAACGAAACAAAGCGTTGATTACCAAACGGGACCAAATTGTCGACACCGGTGCCGAGTTGGTGATCGCCCCGTGTCATAACTGCTGGGATGCCATCCGTGATCTGGAAGAGGAATATAAAATCGGTATTAAATGGTCTTTTCTAAAACCGCTGCTTATCAGCATGGTTGATGTTCCCGAGCATCTAAAACCCAAACAATAGGGTGAGGGTTCAGGCGACCCATCCGTCAAAGAGGTAATATATGTTTAAAAAGATCTTATTTCCGACATCGGCCACCCAAGCCTGTGATCATGCTGCCCGGGTGGCCTTTAACATGGCAGAGCGCTACGATGCCCATATCAGCATTTTTCATGTACTGGGCGTTCCAACGCGCGGCTTCAGCCAGATTGTGCTGGATGTCAAAACCAAACAGCAGGTAGAACTCGATGAGGACTATACGGCATGGGTTGAGGAGGATGTAAAAACGCATTATGCCAGACAACTTGAAACCGCCAAAGACTTCGAAATCAAAGTTTGTGTGGGGCTCCCTCACCGCGAAATTCTCAGGGAGGCAAGGGCGGAAAAACCGGATCTGATAATCATGGGCGGCAACACCGGAGACGAGGAAGATTCCGTATACAAAAAGAGCATGGTTGGTTCCACTCTTCAACGGGTAGCCAAGGCGGTACGTTGCCCGATTCTGGTGGTTAACCGCCCCGCGGCGTCTTTCTGGGGAGGTATGTCGAATGTGGTTTTCGGTACCGATTTTTCAAAGGCGTCCGACTCGGCGTTTAACTTTGCCTGTATGCTTGCCGAAAAACTTGCTTGCGAACTCCATATTTTCCATGCCCTCGATATCGGAAACGTGCATATGGGCCGTATTTTGACCCAGGATGAAATCGAGTCTAAAATTCGGGAAAGTCTGAGACGAATCAGGGGCAGATATGTTGATAAAATGAAAAATGTCAGGGACTACTCGCTGGATGTCTGGGAAGGTATCCCCTATATTGAAATCGTTAAATATGCCCGCGAGAAGCACGCGGACCTTATTGTAATGGCGCACCATGCACAGAAATCCGACCCCGAAGACACCCGCCTCGGCAGCAATATCGAGCAGGTGATTGTCAGGGCCGGATGCCCTGTTATCAGTGTCAACAGGCAGATTATTTTTTGACGGTTTCGTGAAAAGCCCAACCTCTGCGTTGTGCTGCATTTCGCAATCATTCAACATACGATAAGTATGCCTCATGATTACAAAATTTGCACGCCTTGAATTTGAACTTTTTACAAAACCGTCAAAGTCGGAATTTATCTAAACGGATATTTACGAGATAAAAGAGAGGTTGTGGATGAGTAAAAAAATACTGATCATCGATGATGATCCCAATGTTGTTGACTACCTGGAAGTTCTTTTTCAGGACAACGGGTATACCACCTTTTCGGCGGGCGATGCACAGGAAGGTTTTGATACCGCTAAAAGGGAAACGCCGGATATGATTACCCTCGATATTGAAATGCCGGGAGACTGGGGACCCAGATTTTATCGAAAAATGGCCCGGGAATGGTCCATTAAAAATACGCCGGTTATGGTTATCAGTGGTCTGTCCGGAAGCGAATATGCCATCGGCAAAGCTGTGGCAAGCATATCAAAACCGTTTGACCGGGACGAGGTGTTAAAGATTGTAAAGGAGACAATCGGGTAAAGGGGGGAATTGAAAAGTGAGAAGTGAAAAGTGAGAAGTGAAAAGTGAGAAGTTCAGGCAGAATACCTTCACTATTAGACTATACGGATAAATTCGGAGGAACTCATGCATAGAGAAATACTCCTCATAGACAGTGACGGGAATCATTCCAAAGCCATCAGGGTTTACCTGGAACGTCATCGGTACAAAGTCTCTATTACCGATTCCTGTGACGGCGCACATTCCGTATTTGAAGACCTGACCCCGGAGATTATCCTGGCCGATCCCGATTGGCCGCAAACCGATATCATATACATGCTGAAACAGGTGAAAACAAAACATCCGGAAATTCAGATCATCATCACGTCGGATGCCGAACATATCGATTCGGTAATGGAGAAATTTGAAGGCACTATGGCAAGTTTTCTCACAAAACCGGTGAACAGCCGGGCGCTGAATCATTCCCTGAAACAGTCGGAAGAGTGGATCGCAGTAAATAAAAAACTGAAAACATACGAAAAAGAGTTGAGCGAACTTCGGGATACGCAGGGCCTGTATCAACAGCTTTTCGATGTGGTACCCTGCTATATTTCCGTTCAGGATCGCAATTTTCGCCTTACCGCTGCAAATCGGATGTTTAAAAAAGATTTTGGCGATGAGATAGGATCTTTTTGCTATAAAGTATATAAACACAGGACCTCACGTTGTCCGGAATGCCCGGTATGGGCCACTTTTGAAGATGGTCAACCCCATTCAACCGAAGAGATCGTCACCTCAAAATCCGGCAAGCAGTACAATGTCATGACATGGACCGCACCGATTCACGACTCTTCGGGCCGGATTACCCAGGTGATGGAAATGTCGACAAACATTACCCGCATCCGTCAACTTCAGGATCACCTGACCTCCCTGGGTCTTATGCTGGGTTCCATGTCCCACGGCGTAAAAGGGATGCTGACGGCTCTGGACGGCGGTGTTTACCAGCTTGAGACCGGCGTTGAAAAGAAGGATATGCCACGAATCGAAAAGGCGTTTGATCAGGTAAAGCAGATGTCCGGCAGGATTCGGAAAATGGTTTTGGAGATGCTCTACTATGCCAAATCAGGGGAATTGCGGTATGAGTCGATAGACGTCGGCGAAATGGCCCATAAGCTGGCGGAAATGGGCGGGGCGATTGCCGATAAAAATGGAATTTGCCTGGATGTGGAAGTAGCACCTTCCCTTGGCGTTTTCGAGGTTGATGCCACCTGGGTGCAGGCTGCAATAATGAACTTCCTTGAAAATGCAGTGGATGCCTGCACCTATGATCGGAGCAAGCCCGGGCATCGCGTAAAATTCAAGGTTTTTGAGAGTGCCTCCGATCGTATTCGTTTTATTATTACGGACAATGGTATGGGGATGGATCAGGAAACAAAAGAAAAAATGTTTACACTGTTTTTTACATCCAAAGGGTCTCAAGGAACCGGCCTTGGTTTGTTTATCGCTCATCACGTCATCCTTCAGCATCGTGGCAGTATAAAAGTCGAATCACGGATCCGGGAAGGTTCATGTTTTCAAATTTGCTTACCCCGGTACCGGCTCGATTAATCCCGCAGGATTGACTTTCTGAAAAAGCGTAAACAGTCTGCTCCATCAAAAGCCGATGCAATTAATCCAATATTTGGAATTTGAATCCAACATGAAACCGTGTTATATCTTATCTATTTCAGACGACCATACAAACGGAATGTAAGGATACAGGCAGGAAAATGCGACTCACAACCAAAAGCAGATACGGAACAAGATTGATGCTGGATCTGGCGGTCAATGCGCAGAAAGGTCCGGTCCCCCTCGGTGACGTTTCCAGACGGCAAAATATCTCCTTGAAATATTTGGAACAACTGATTGGAAAGTTGAAAAAGGCCGGGTTGGTCAAAAGCCACAGGGGGCCCTTCGGTGGCCATATGCTGGCAAAAAAACCGGGCAAGATCAGGATCGGGGATATTGTTCGGGCCCTTGAAAAATTTTCCGCCATTACCGATTGTTCCGAAAAAGATGACAAGCTGTGTAATATCTGCAACAGGGGCGGTGACTGTCTGTCAAGGTGGGTGTGGATTGAAGCCAGCAAGGCCATGTTTGAACGTCTGGATCAGATCACCCTTGAAAGCTTGCTCTCCAATAGCCAGGAGTTGATAAAAGAGGCGAACAACTACATCAGTGCCTCTTCAAACAAGTTCAGCCCAAAATGATGTCGTTTTTCCCTATACCGATGCATTGCCGGGGATGGCGGCAGCCTGTTGGCCTGCGATGCGTCCGAATACTATACATTCGGTAAGCGCACGGCAGCCCAGGCGGCCGGCACCGTGAATGCCGCCGCCTCCCAACGCTGATGCGGGTGTTTCCGCGTATTCAATCAAAAACGGGTGAGAGATAAAAAAAACGCGCATTTTCAATTCCGTTATGCCGATGGGCGATGCCATTTATCCCATTTTTATTACGCGTGTTACTTCTTTTGTCAAATTCTCCATATTAAAAGGTTTCATGAGCCTGCCCTTAAATCCATAGTCACTGTAATCGGCCATAACAGGATCGGTGGAGTAGCCGCTGGAAACAATAACCTTTGCATCGGGATTGATGGCAATCAGTTCCTTGATCGCTTCCTTTCCGCCGATCCCGCCGGGGACTGTCAGATCCACAATAACCAGGTCAAAAGGCTCACCCGCCTCTATGGACTGTTTGTACATCGCTATCACCTGTTTGCCGCCAGATGCTGTTTCAGCGGAGAAGCCGGATTTTTTCAACATTTTTGTGGTAACCGCGAGGACCACCTCCTCATCATCCATTATAAGTATTCTGGCCTTTTGGTCCGTGGCCGATGCAGTGGCTGCAAGTGGCTTTGTTTCATGAATTTGCCGTGATTCGGAAGCGGGCAGGTATAGCGTAAGGGCCGTTCCTTTGCCGACTTCGGAATCTGCGGCAATGTGGCCCCCATGTTTTTTTATAATGGAAAAGACCGTTGCCAATCCCAGTCCGCTGCCTGTCTGCTTGGTGGTGAAATAGGGGTCGAATATCCGGTCAAGATGCTTCTGATCGATGCCTGTCCCGTCATCTTGCACCGTGACCTTGATATATCTCCCTGCCTCAGGCCGGGCAGCAACTCTGCAGATATGTCTGCATTTTCAAGGGTTATGTATAAATGACCGCCATCGGGCATTGCCTGGCCGGCATTTATTGTGAGATTGGAAAAAACCTGCTGCATCTGCCCTTTGTCCACGTCAGCTATCCACAAATCTTCCGCCTTGTTAAAAACAGGCCTGACATTATGGCCGGAAAGATCAAAACGAACCACTTTTTCTACGAGCGTGTCAATACTGACATCCTCTTTGACCGGCTCTCCGCCCTTTGCAAAAGTCAGTAACTGTTTTGTCAAACGAATTGCCCTGTTCATGGAATTTTCCGCTTTTTCAAGGGATTTGACGGCAGGGTGATCTTTGGGAAGCTTTCCTTTGGCAAGTGAGATATTGCCGAATAAACCCATCATGATATTGTTGAAATCATGGGCAATACCGCCTGCCAGGGTGCCGACGCTTTTAAGCTTCTCCATCTTCTGAAGCTCTTCTTCGGCTTTTTTCTGCACGGTGATGTCTAAAACGCTGCCGAGGAAATAGGAGGGTTTCCCTTCGGTGTCAAGTATAATGTTGGCGTCGAGAATGCCATGGACAACGCATCCGCTCTTGTGGCGGAATCGTTTCTCCATGCGGTAATGATCTATTTCACCCGCCGCCATTTGCGATTGCAGGCGCAGGTTCTCCTCCAAGATTTCCGGATGGGTAATGTCTCTGAGATGTTTACCGATCAGTTCTTCTTCGCAGTATCCCAGCATGCGGCAATAGGCCTTGTTTGCGTTTTTGATTCGAAAATCCATCGAAATCTGTGCCACGCCCACCGCCATGTGTTCATAGACCTGCCGGAAACGCTCTTCGCTCTCCAGTAAATCTTCTCGCATCCGGTATTCTTTAGTCACATCTCGAAACACCAGCACCACACCCTTGGTTTTTCCGTCAAGACCTTTGATGGGGGCGGCCGAATCCGCTATCTGGTATTCGGTGCCGTTTTGAGATATAAGGATGGTGTGATTGGCAGGACCGACAATTTTTCCGCTTTTTAAAACCCTGTCAACCGGATTTTCGGCTTTATTCCTGGTTTGGGGATTAACAATATTGAGTACTTCCGTCAGGAATTTACCTTCTGCATCTTCAATGTCCCAGCCGGTAAGTTGTTCCGCCACCTGGTTCATCAAATCCACTCTGCCGGATATATCAGTTGTAATAACCCCGTCACCAATTGAACGGATGGTCACAAAAAGCCGTTCTCTTTCATCCAGAAGCGCTTGCCGGTCATGGATTCTGTCCTGCAGCATCTTGTTGGCATTTCCCGCCATCTGGTCAAATTCAATAAATTGAACCAGATCCCGGTCAATTTTTTCATCGGAAAAGGCAGCTCGGTTAAAAAACGAGACAAACAGATTAACATCTTTTCTAAGCTGGCGGATCATCAAATTAAATACAAACAAAAAAAGTGCTGTTATTCCCACGACAATCAGAGCGGAATAAAATATTTTCTTTTTGATCTGATTGTTTAATTCCGTGTGCATGACAGCAATATCCGTTTCCACATCATCAAGATAGACACCTGCGCCGACAAGCCATTGCAAATCAGGGATTCCGTAAATATAAGAGACTTTTGGCGATTCTTGATCAGGCGTAGTTAATTTGATATGCGAATAATAGATATAATTACCATCAGGTTTTAACGCGGCATTATACTCCTTGTTAAAAATAGCTTTCATTTTTTCAGGATTTTTATTGAACACTTGCCATAGTTTTTTGGTTCCGGAAAAAATTTTTCCATTTGAAACCAGAGCATCCCCATCGAACCGGTTGACAAAAAGATATCCTTCCCTGCCGAAGCGTATTCTGCTGATGGCCGATAGAATGCCTGATTTTATTTCGCCTTCCACATCAGCAACATACAAACCTGCCCCGATAAACCAGTCAAACGGCTCGAATAGTTTAATAAAGGATATTTTTTTAAAGTGATTTCCTGCCGCAGCCGGTTTTGTCCAGTAATACTCATAAAAGCCTTCGCCGGATTGCCTGGCGATTTCAATCATATCTTTAACGACATATTGACCTCCCGTATCCCGAACATCCAAAAGGTTCAATCCTTCCATTTCCGGTTTGTCGCTAAAAAGCATTTCAATACCATCCAGCCGGGTTGCAAAATAATATCCGCTTCCATGTTCAAACCGGATGGGTCGCAGGGCATCAAAAATCATCTGTTGAATTTTATGCCTGCTTTCAGCCGTTTTATTCTGCTGATAAATATTTTGAGCAATGGAATACGCTTCGTAAACTCTGGATTTAATCTTCGATCTTGTCAGTGTTTCGTTTTGCACTTTTTCATGGTTGATCATATTGACAACGCGGTCAACCTCATGCTTGATCAGCAGTTTATGCCGGGAAATGTAATCTGCGCGCAATTGATGCGTACGGGAATTGAACTCCTGATAGGAGCCGACAATGTCAAGGGTAACGATGCTTCCGCCAATTGTTGTTTAAATGATAATTCCTAATAATTGAATACGTTTGACGAAATTTATTTTTTTTCTCATAATTTTTTTTGCTGTTCTATCTTATTCGAATTTCCATTGGTTTCTCCCCTTCAGGGGCCTTGCCGGTAAGGGCTCGCGCAGGTAAGCTTAGACTTCCAAAAATAAGTTCGCAGTTTAATAGTTTGAAATCTGGCATCCTTCATTTACCGGGTTACATTTTTTAAAAAGGCATCTGTTTTTTGTCTGATTCAGGACCGGTCCCGGTACACCCATGTCTGCCGCAACAGTCGCATCGGGGGATTCGGCGGCCGGAATTGCCAGTTCCACGACTCACTGAGTAAAAGGCTCAGCAGCAGCGTCAAGAATTGCCCCGGGGATCGCGCCAAGACCGGCAACGCTCGGAACGAGATTTTCATAACCCGCAGGGACCGCAACGCCCGGCGGACCACCCGCAGCCACTCCTCGGAGGTCAGGCGATAATCCTCGGTCCCGTCGATTTCCTCAATCAAGTCGAAATACCCTTTTGCACATCGCCGCAGTTGGCCGGTCTTCGGGTAATAGCCGCCCCAGCCTTGTTCCAGCGCGGCCCAATGGAAGTTATCCGAATTCCAGCGGAAAGAAAAGGGATTTTTTAACAGATCAAGCGGGTTTGTCGGCTCCCGGATGAAGTGAATCGTTGTTGTGGCAAACCGGCGTGCTGTCGAATTGGGATTGATCAAGCAATGGACCTTGGCGAACAGGTGGCGGTAAATGGAGTCCGCCTTCCCCTGGGGTGCGGCATCGGCCGGCCGGATGAAGTGTTCTATCGATCCGTTGGCGATTACTCCGTCGAATGTCCGCTCCCACCTGTCTGGAATCACCCGGTAGTCGAGGCAGTGGACGTTGAGTTTTTTGTGGCGACAGTATCTCATCTGTTCGGGGGAAATGGTGATCCCGACCCCCGTGGCGTTGCGCTGCCGAATTCGTTCCAGGAGCGTTCCGTATCCACAACCGAGGTCCAGTATGCGTCGGCCCGGTTCGGTCTGTACTTGGTCGCACAGGTAGTCGAGTTGGCTGATCTGGGCCTCTTCATAAGGCGTCTTGGGGTTACCGTGATAAATCCCCTCGGTCAGGTCGAACAACCCGCAGGCCGGGAAGAATCTATCAAAGGCCGAGTAGCAGGCAACAACCGTTTCCCGAGAAGGAGCGTTTGCTGCACTCGTGCCGGTCGATGGCTGAGAGTTTGCGACAGTCACGTTACCCCCCTTTCCCACACAAGATAAATGTCTCACAGAATTCACAGAACTCTCTGTGCTCCCTGCATACTCAAGCGAAGCGGGCGAGAGATAAAAAATAACGCGCAATTTCAACCCCATTATCTCGATGGGCGATTTTATTTGTTCCAATAGAGAAAATCTGGTCCTCAGGACCAGGTCAGAGTTCAGTGGCTCTGCCATCTGAACGATTCGTTTGTTACAAGCATGGTTTGCGTTGCCCCATCAGCCTTTGACAGAGAGTACAACCTGGGGCTTACAGAAAATAATAGACCATGTCATTACCAACACCCTATCGTCGTTGAGCTTTGAGATATCGATTCGCAATTGAGTAAATTTCGTCGATTTACGATGGTGGCCATTAATGGCAAATCATATCATTTTAGCTCATACCCAGTAAATCACGCCCTCTGGGCTTATACCAAAGCCGGCCCCTCCGGGTCGAATTTTTACTATCAAGCTATGATTCGGATATCCTATGTTTACCGGATGTTGCCCCATAATGTCAAGCCCAAAACCGAAATGAGGTACCTCGGGCCCTTTGTTAGTCCCTGTATTTCCGGGTATTACTGATCTGAAGGCTATAAATTAATAGGTGCTCGAATCCACACGGATCAGACCTCGTTATTTGATCTAAAAATAACTCCGTTTTTGGGACACCATTTTTATCATATTAGCTGTATGGAACCAAATTGAGGAATTGAGATAAGGAAAAGATTCAGATTCACTCCCAAAATTCCTGAATTTTGCGAGTGACCAATTCAAAAAGTAAGAAAAAGAATTTGCAGGCACGGTGTTTGTTAAAACCATGGCAATTGAATTTTTTTAAGATGAAATAAGGTGCCGGGATCGCACATTCAGCAGAATTTTTCTTGACGCAAGGGGATAGTCCTCTATTATTATAGAGAATATTATCAACTTTAAACGTAAGTAAAGCAGGGATATGGGCATACAAAAAAAATATTTTATACGGCTGTTGGCAGCCCTTCCGGTTATTGTTGCGGTGCTGGTTGTGATGTATATGGTAAAAAATCGAACCGGACCGATGAAAAAACCATTGGCTGAATCCGTTAGAGCCCTTCGTGTCATCAAGGTGTCTTCCGTCGATCTGGTTCCAAAAGCCATGGGATATGGTGTTGCGGAGCCGGGTCAAATATGGCGGGCGGTTGCGGAAGTTAAGGGCACTGTGGTATTCGTACACCCGCATCTGCATCCGGGTGCATTGATTCCGGAAAAAACAGTATTGATTGAAATGAATCCGTCCGAATATGAATTGGCTGCCGCCCGTTTTCCAACCTTAAGTGCTTCCGGATCTGCTGCCAAAACCAAACAGGCGGACCTGCAGGCTAAGGAGAATTATGCCGCCGGCTTTGACGCCGCCTGGGAGATTGATATTTTTGGTGGTGTTTCCCGAAGCATCGAAGCCGCAACGGCTGATATGCACGCCTCCATGGAAGCGTTTCGCAGTATTCAGGTGTCCATGGCCGCAGAAATTGCGTTGAATTACGTCGAAGTTCGCTCGTTTCAAAATCGAATCCGCGTGGCGGAAGCGAATGTTGAAGCACAGCGTAAAACCCTCGAAGTGGTAACCGTCCGATTCGATTTGCAGCTAACGGATTCATTAGCGGTAGAACAGGCCAAAGTCAATTTTGCGGGCAGCAGGGCTAAGATTCCTCCCCTCGAAACAGGCCTGAAGCAGGCCATGAACCGCCTGGCCGTGCTTACCGGTGAAAAACCCGGGGCATTAAATAATGTTCTCCAGGATGCTGCCCCCGTCCCCACAGCTCCCGGGGAAATTGCTGTGGGAATTCCTGCCGATCTGATCAGAAGGCGCCCGGATATCCGTAAAGCGGAGCGTGAGCTGGCGGCCCAGTCCGCACGGGTGGGTGTGGTAACAGCCGACCTGTATCCGCATTTCAGCTTTAGCGGGGTACTACAGTTTCAGGCCGCAGATGCCTCCAATCTTTTCAGCACCATGAGCCGGTTGTTGAGTATCGGCCCGGCATTTCGATGGAACATCTTCAATGCCGGCAGCGTAAGGAGTAACATCCGGGTGCAAAACGAGCGGCAGAAGCAGTCTCTCATCGGGTATGAACGATCAATTCTGATTGCGCTGGAAGAAGTGGAAAATGCAATGGTAGCCTACGCACGGGAACTGGATCGTCGGGAATTCCTGGAACAAGCTGCTGCGGCTTCCCGAAAATCGGCAAATCTGGCCGAATCTCTTTATAAGGATGGCCTGAAAGACTTTATTCATGTGCTTGACGCCCAGCGTGCGCAGTTTGCCTCCGAGGATTTGCTGGCAGTCAGCAATGCCCAGGTAACCTCCAACCTGATCCGCCTCTACAAAGCCCTCGGCGGTGGCTGGAATCCCACGCATTCGATTGTTGGAAATGATTGATTTTATTTTTTTGGGCAAATGCTTGACAAACTATGTTCCATTGGTTTCAAAAAGATTGAAATTATCAGGGTTTAATGAACCTATCAGGACCTTTGAGAAGGACATTCATAAGTATAAAAAGGACAGGGAAAAAATGAGATATGATTTTGATGAAACAGTCGATCGTGAAGGCGGCCATTGTTTAAAATATGATTTCCGGAAACAGGTTTTTGGAACGGAAGATGTTCTGCCCATGTGGATTGCCGACATGGAATTCAAAACCCCGGATTTTGTCGTGGCGGCTGTCCAAAAGCGGGCTGCACACGAAATTTACGGCTATCCCTGTCGACCGGCGGAATTTTGCGATGCCGCCAGAAAATGGGTTAAATCAAGACACGGATGGGAGATTCAAAATCGCTGGATCTCCTTTTCGCCGGGTGTGGTGCCGGCACTGAGCGCCCTGATTCTGGCCCTGACCCAGCCGGGGGATAAGATCATTGCCCAGTTGCCTGCGTATCCGCCCTTTTTATCCACGGTCAAAAATCACGGGCGACGGATAGTCAACAATCCACTGAAGCATCAAAACGGTCGATACCGGATGGATTTTACGGACCTGATCCGGAAAATCGACAGCCGGGTGAAGATGATTCTTTTTTGCAGCCCCCACAACCCCTCCGGAAGGGTCTGGCAAAAAGAAGAGCTGGCGCGACTGGCCGAGATTTGCCTGGCCAACGATATCATCATCGTGTCCGATGAAATTCACTCCGACCTAGTCTTCAAGCCCCATCGGCACATACCGATGGCGGCCCTGTCCGAGGAAATCGCACGACAGACCATTACCTGTATTGCTCCAAGTAAAACCTTTAATATGGCCGGGTTGTCCACGTCGGTGATCATCTCCGGTAATCCAAAATACAAAACCGCCTTTGACAACATGCTCGACACCCTGCATATCCAGGGCGGCAATATCTTCAGCTTCCCGGCCTTGGCGGCCGCCTATAATCAGGGGGCAAAATGGCTTGAACAGCTGCTCGACTACCTGGAGAAAAATATTGATTTTGCCCTTGATTTCATCGAGCGGCATCTGCCGTTGATCAAAACCCATAAACCCGAGGCCTCCTATCTGCTCTGGCTCAATTGCAGGGCCATGGGGCTGGGTGACGAAAAACTGTTTGAATTCATGGTTGAAAAAGCCAGGGTAGGTATGAACAACGGCATTGATTTCGGCGGCGAGGGAAGGGGATTTCTGCGATTGAATGTCGCCTGCCCCCGATCGATGCTGCACCGGGCGCTTGTGCGGATTGCCGAAGCGGTCAATGAACCGGAGCAAGACATCCGGAGGCGGTAAAGGGTGGAGGGAAAGGGCGTCAGGCCCTTATGCCGACGGAGGAGATATCGAGTACAGGCGGATGAGGGCGACAACAGATGCTGTCGCCCTCACTTGCAGAACACTATGTCCGGGTACTGTTAGAATATGGGTTTAAGTTCAACCCGTCGATTCCAGGTCCGGCCCTGGTCGGTGTTGTTCGAGGCGATGGGCCTTGAAAAACCGTATCCGACAGAGGTCAGGCGGGATGCGGCAATGCCGTTTTTGACCAAATAGCCCATGACCGCTGCTGCACGGCTTTCCGACAGGGCCTGGTTGAATTTTTGGGAGCCGCGGTTGTCGGTATGCCCCTGCACTTCGACTTTCATTTTCGGACTGTTGTTGAGCACGTCAACCACTCCATCCAGTACCGGGGTCATGGATGCTTTGATGTCGGCTTTGGCCGTGTCAAACAGGACATCGCCAAGCACCCAGCAGCCCATTGCATTTACCTTGGCACCTTCGGGAGTGCCGGGGCATTTGTCCAGATAGTCGTATACGCCGTCCTTGTCGCTATCCAGCGGGCATCCGTCGGAATCCACAGCTACGCCCGCAGGTGTTTCCGGGCACTTGTCCATATAATCATATACCCCGTCACCGTCGGTGTCCAGGGGACATCCGTCGGAATCCACAGTTACACCCGCGGGTGTTTCCGGGCATTTGTCCAGATAATTGTAAACCCCGTCACCGTCATTGTCCAGCGGGCATCCGTCCTTGTCCACCGCAATGGCTGTCGGCGTTTCCGGACACTTGTCTATATAATCATATACCCCGTCACCGTCGGTGTCCAGGGGACATCCGTCGGAATCCACAGTTACACCCGCGGGTGTTTCCGGGCATTTGTCCAGATAATCGTAAACACCGTCACCATCGGTGT
>CAYQNS010000047.1:0-23663 GCA_964418755.1 uncultured Desulfobacteraceae bacterium | reverse complement strand
GGCCTGGGCACTGGCATCCATTGCCGAAATTCTGGTAATGATAAAATCAGACACCATTTTTAAACGCTTTGACCTTGAGGACGTATTGATTTTTTCCTTTGGCGTGGCTTCCCTGCGGTGGCTGATCCTTTTTTCGGCCCGCTCCTGGCATGTTCTTCTGCTGTCCCAGTTGCTGCATGCCGTTACATATGGGAGTTTTCATGTGGCCAGCATCCTTTATATCGATCGGATGATGCCCAGTGGGACCAAGGCTCTTGGACAGGCGGCCAACAATGCCATGACCTACGGTATGGGACTGATGGCGGGGTTTCTGCTCAGCGGGTATTTATATGAAAAGGCGGGCATGTTTACATTGTTTGCGGTCAGCGGGCTGATCGCTATGGCTGCCGGTCTGATTTTTAAATACTTGAATTTTGCCTGCAAGGAAGGCAGCACCTGATTTTTGAAAACGAATAGTGAGAATTGAATATTGCACCCGTCAGTGCAATAGCCGGGCCTACTCTCCGTCCCTGGGAAACAGGCTGTGACGGATCCAGTGCAGCATTGTGTTGCCCTTTAGGTTGTTCCGGTCAAGCCGGTCTATCTCGCCCGACAAGCGGGCCGGATTGGAAAACCAGACATCTCTTGTGGTTATTTTTTCTTTGGGATCAAGGGCCTTGATGACCCGGGCGGGGTTGCCGGCGGCAATGGTGTTGGGCGGGATTGATCCGGTCACAACGGAGCCGGCACCGACAATACTGTTTTCACCGATGGTTACACCTTTACAGATGATGGCACTGTCACCGATCCAGGCGTTTTTTTCAATGCGCACCGGGGAGGTCCTGCCGCCTGCGATTCTGTTGTAGAGGTCATGCCAATCCGAATCCGTGATATAGGCATTGCTGGCGATCATACAATTGTCTTCGATGATGATTTCCTGCGCGCAGCCGATTCGAACCCCCGGGCAGATAAGACAGTAGTCACCGATTTTGATGCGCCCCGAATTGCTTTTCATCGGCCATACGGAAAGCCGTATCCTGTTGTCGGATGTGGCGATTACATTGACGCATTTGCCGATCTCTATGGGCGATCCAAATAGTTCTACGTGCCAGGGTTTCATAAATGTAAAATCGGGGCCAAGGGATTCCAACTGAGGACGCAGAAAATGTTTGACATAGACCTCCTGAAATTTGAGGTGTAGTTTTTTTAAAAAATAGGGACGATGATCTCTTCTCAAGAGAACCTGCCTTTTATGAAAAAATGCCGTCTAAAAATCATTGAAAATCGGGTTTGAATCAAGCTTGGAAGTGTTCCAGGCATCGTGGTAAAAAATGCGGGCGGCCGGTGTCAGGTGATAGAGGGCATCGGCGGCCATGAGCAAAACAGCATTGGTCCATGTTATTTTTTCTTCGGGCCAGACGATTATATCCGGAACGGTAAATCCACACCAGAAGGAGCCGTCTTCAAAGTGTTTTTCACTGATCCAGTTAAAAATGATTCCGGCAAGGTCCTGCCTGCCCATGGCTGCAAGGGTTAAAATAAATTCCGCGGTTTCCGCCACGGTTACCCAGGGTTCGTCGGAAACACATTTGACGCCCTGACCCTCAACGACAAATTTTTTCCAGAATTTGTCGATTCTTTCCCGGGCCGGCTCATTGCCGAGGGCTCCGCAGAGAATGGGGTAGAACCAGTCCATGGAAAACCGGGACTTTGTCATATTGAAAAGATGGGGTCTGTGCCGTATGGCTTCTTCAAGCCGGAGTAATGCCGTTTTCCAGGCGGGCCTTTCGCGGACCAGTTTTTCGCAGACGGCCAGAGCGCACTTCAGACTCATATACACGGAACAAGAGCCGGTGAGCAGTGCCATGGGGTCGATAACACCTGCCTGGTTCCTGGCCCAGTAAATTTCCCCTCCCGGGGCCTGCATGCACAGTGTAAATTCCATGGCCGCATGCACGGTTTTCCACATGTCCGCCAGGAAAGCAGCGTCTTTGGTGATCAGATAGTAGTGCCAGACACCCACTGCAATGTAGGATGACATGTTTGTGTCATGGGTTTGATCTATGGGTGATCCATCCTGGTAAGCCGCATACCAGCTCCCATCGGCAAGCTGCATTTTTTTTATCCAGGCATATGCCCGCAGGGATTCTTTGAAATATCCGCCGATGGTCAGCCCCATGGCGGATTCAATATGGTCCCAGGGATCTGTCTTACCTGCGGAGTGCCATGGAATTTCACCGTTTTTTTTCTGGGTCTTTGCGATTCGGGCGGCCACTGCATCAATATCCAGTGCCGGTTCAGGTTTGGGGCTGGAAATGCTGCGTTCCATATGATTTACCCTTCGGGTGTAAGCTGTTTCACAGGCATTCCAATATGGGGTGCCGTAATACAATAAAAATTACCGGGTCACATGAAAACGCTTATCAGTCGGTGCACCCTGTTTCCGGTTTGTTGGAAGATTTTACCGAAGAGTAATGTGACAAAGTAAAATTAATATCGATTCAAAGAATATATGTTATATCAATGCGGCGCAGGGTGCAATAAGTTAATTCAGGTGCATCGAAAGCGCGGTGCTTTTGACTTCGCCATCCAATCCTGTTTTGGCGAGAGTATCGTATTTGACCAAAAGGTATTTTTTTGCTTGATAAGTATTTATCTTTTTGATATTATTATAGAATATCGGAGTTCGAGTGGGGAGAACTATCGGATATCTCAAAGGGAGGAATCTGCTTTTTTATTAGAATTCCTAGAAAAGAGACCGTCCGCCGACTCTTGGGGCAGCCCACCTTTTATAAACAGATTGAAGGGGTTGTACACTGTCACCAGGCAATCATTCGCAGTTTTCCGCCGGTTTCATTTTCTTGATTATACACTTTCTTCTGATGTATCAATTGTGCAGGACAATGAATTTTTCCGTAGCATTGACGGTTACATGCTGCCCTGTTTTCAGCATCCGGAATGAATTTTCATCAAGGGATATAATCGGGATTTGCTTGCCGTAAAAATGATTGATGACGATGGGTCCCGTGGCGAGGATGGGTTCGGTTCTCACATTCACGATGGCAGCCGGCGCCTTGTCCACCCTTGCCAACTCCAGCATAATGAGTGAACCGGTACTCGACCCCTTGCCAAAGGGGAACACCAGCACCTTTCCGGCAATGCTCTTTCTGAAGAGATCGTGGCGGGGATCATTGATAAGGCCGGTGGCGGGATCCACACCGCCCCAGAAACTGATGGGTTGGGAGGTCACCAGCACCTCCCCTTTTGCAATCCCGGGTACCACACAGCAGCCTGTTATTTTAAGTGCCACGGTGCTTCCTTTCGCCGGATTTTTCCACAAATGGCTGTTTCCACACAGTCTTCCATACCGCCAAAGACCGCATCAAGGCCTCTCTGGGAAAAGCAGTAATTGGCAAACTTGGCGGAATCGGTCATGGCGGCGTTAAAGTGCCAGGCCTCCCGGGGATATTGCAGTGGGCATCCATCGGTAAAGACCATAACTCCTCCGGCGATCAGATCGGAGAGAATGCCATTGTTTTTTATCCATGCATAAACCGTTCTATTCGTAAATACCCAGAAAACAACCGAATGGTGTACTTTTTTACCTTTGACCAGTTGCACCAGGCGTACAAACTCGGCCGCGGAATAATGCGGACAGCCGGTGACAACCAGATCAACGCCGTCATTTTTCACCGTCCGGAGCTTCTCTTCCGTCTCCCTGATTGCCTGAGGGGTTATTTCAAGAACCGTTTGCGGTTTACCCCCGTGAAGACACATCTCCAGCGTCTGGGCCTCCGGGGTAATCCCCACCATATGGAAAAGGCCGACCGCGCCGGAAGAAGCGGCCGCAGCACAAAATCCCTTGAGGTTGCCGGTTGTCACATTTTCAGGGATTCCGGTGATGGCCGCCACCTGATCTCCGGCCATCTCACCCAGGATATACCCGAGCAGCGGGTATATCGCATCGTCTGCAAACATATCGCCGGTAATATCTTTGAGCTGAATCAACATTCCGGCCTTTCGATTTTCCGTGAGATGAAGCCCGAATTTCGGGACTTTTCCGATGATCGCCGCGCAGATATCCATGAGGTCTGCGTACCGGTTGGTTCTGGCCCCGATGATCGAGTTGGCGAAAGCAATGGCATTTGATTCGCCCCAGGCAATCTGTTCGCCGAACCGTGGAATGATCCCGTGTTGATAGGGAGTACAGGTCCAGGTGGGGATGGCCCGCATGTTCAGATAGGCCTCTTCCAGACGCTTGTGCTTTGATAGGGTTTCAGCCGGAACCCGGTATGCCTCCCATCGCTGGAGGTCTATGGCACTGGGGTTCAGAGAGGTGGGCACCGCTACCTTCCCGCCCATGTCGACCATTTTTTCAGCAAACTCCAGCCCGGCCTCCACCATGTATAAAGTCGCGTCGATATGAACCTGGGACACCTTCATGAGCTCCGCAGCGCCGAAAAGCTCCCCCAGATCGACCAGTACCGAAAGGGCGATGCGTGCCGCCTCTCCCCGTTTGCCGTCGAGGATGCGTTTGTCCTCATCCGTTAAGCGCATATCGTTCATTCCTTATCAAATCACGAAGTCCGAACCGTTATTTCATGTTTTAACCTAAGATGAGCGATTAGCTCCTATATTATAGGAGTTTACCAGTAATGCGATTTTCACCCATTGGGTGAAATGATGACCTTTGACAATATGTTGAAATTATTGTGCTAATTGCTAAAAGCTAACTGCTGATCGCTCAATTTTAAGATATCGTTTCTTCTTTGAACTGCAACCTGTTTCCTTCCGGAAATATTCTTACCAGATGCACATGCATCTGATCGGTGCCCCAGTTTTCATAAAACAAAAACATATTATCATCGTTTTTGTGGTTACAGGACGAGAGCGTGCCGCACATGTACTGGGTAAATGTGTGTCCATGGTATAGATCCGTGAATTTTCCCAATCCCAGTTCATGGGTGTGGCCGCAGTAAACATGCTCGATGTTATGATCTCTTACAAAATCAAGTAAGCCAAAGGAATTTTTGAGCGGGGCCCCACTGGTGCCCAGAATCGAATGATGGGTCAGCAGCAGGGTCTTATCGTAACACGTTTGACTGATTTGCCTGGAAACCGATCTTAAAAGTTCCTTCTCGATAAAGCCGTTGTCTTCATATAGCTCGTTGGAATCAATATTGATAATCAGTACGGATTCACCATCAACGGAAAGAGTTTTGATAAAATTAAGATCCGTGAAGTTTTCATTGATCTTTGTAATTTCCCGATCCAGGAAAAAATTTCCAGCCCCCTCAAACTCATTTTCCAGCCCATCAGAAGTGCTGTCTCCGGTATTAATTACAATATCCGCCGGATATGAGTTGATTTTATCCAGCAGGGCTTTATCATTGCCCTCCCAATGACGAGGGCCAAAATGCAGGTCCGAGATATGCAGTATGTTCATTATTTCTCCATTATTTTTTTATTCGGATGATCATGATTCTCAAACCACTATCTTGGAGGATGGTGTATCTTTCAATATTTTTACGATATCCGCAACAAGTTTCGGCTTACCGAAAACAGCACAATAGACGGTACCTACTCCAGGTTGCTCCGTCTGGCGAATCAGTTCAAATTTGCCGCCGGCCTCTTCAACCAATACCCGGGTTGCAGCAATGTCCCAGATCCGAATATTCCATTCGACTGTTGCATCAAGCGAACCGTTAATGGCACAAGTATGAATATAGCAACAAAAATAAATTCGAACGTTAGGATGTGCTTTAACTAGCTTGTCGAACAAATGGCTGTCATCGCCATATCGCATGAAATTTGATCTCGTAGCAGTTCCAATTCTTTCCGTTCCGTCAAAATGATCATTTTCGAAATCAACAAGCATGGTTCTCTTGCCGTCACAAAAAGTTCCAAGTCCATAACCACCATAACAGCAAATGTTGAATGCAGGATGGTCTATCACGCCGATAAGCGGTTGCCCCTTGTAATGTAAACCAATAATCGTACCAAATAGGGGCATTCCATTAGCAATTTCGGAACTGCCGTCGATGGGATCTATAATCCACTGAAAATCAGCATTGGGATTTGAGGCGCCGAATTCTTCACCGATTACTCCAAATTCAGGAAAAGTATCTTCTACCCTGCGCCTGAATAATTTCTCTGCCTCAATGTCTGCTGTGGTTACCAAACTACCATCAGTTTTAAAATTAACCTTCAAGCCTGATAAGACAGTGGAATTTATAAGCAGTCTGCATTCCCTGGTATACTCTAAAGCCATATCCAGGTAATGTTGCCGCTCTTTTAGGCTGATTTCATTACGCAAATCTTTAATCATTCCATTTGCCTCCCATAAAATGCTGTTTCTGATAATCGACTGGCCATCAGTATGGCGAGTGATATAGTAAAGCCCATGAAAGGGGTGTTTCAAAATATTCGGGCTTGGTTCTAACTTCGCCCAGTTCGGGATGAATTGACTTCCAAAGATGCCGTGACATCGGGAACAACATGGTGCAACGCTTCAAAAACAGCATCAAACCGGATATTCCCCTTTTCCAAAGGGAGATGTTCGTCCAATCGGCCCAGATTGTCGTGAATGTGCATATGAACAAGCCTATAGCCCATTTTTTCGATCCAGGCAGCAATCGGCAATTTGGAAAAGAGATTCGCATGGCCGACATCCAAACATAGCTTGAAATAGTCATTACCCACTCGGTCGTGCAATTCGATCTGAACAGTAGGATCAGATTCAACGACATTTTCCATGACCACAGTAATACCCTGTTCGGCATACCTGGCAATCTCTTTCCGCCAGAAAATTGCTGTGTCTTCGACCCATTTATCAAAAAAATCAAACATAAGGACTTCCTGCTTAAATCCTGTATGAAGAATGAGTCTGCTTGCATTGAGTTCAGTAGCCGCTTGAAAAGCCAAGTCCATCCGCTGAGAAACAGCCTCCCTGAGGAGATGATCAATGTGCATGTATTCGATCCAGATAAACGGCCCATGAACAGCCAGGGGCCCCAGGTCATTTTCCCGAACAGCGACATGATTGCGGAGTCTTTTTTCCCATGCTTCAGGCGATTGACATCCTTTCAGCCCGTAATTTTGCAACTCGATTCCGGCGCCCAGGGCCGTCACTTCAGGGATTTACTCAAACTCGTCCCAGTCTCCGGATGTGCATACCATAAATTTCATCACAATCCCTCTGGATAACAATTTAGCCGGAAGTTTTTCTGCCGGATCCGGGCAGCCCGGGGATTCATCCCGGGGCATGCTTCAAGACAGAATCAAATAAGGGTCTGAAGTTTTGATACATTTGCAGCCCAACAGCATCGGGTGCGTAAACAAGGCATTTTTCAACGCCTGTAATACCGTCACGTTCGGCTGCCTGGACCACATCATCAAGAAAACATTGCTCAGATAGCTCGGGAGGAGATATCTCCATCAGCCTGCAAAGAGTAGGAGTGATGGCTGTAATGCATTTCAAATTTGGGCCTTTTTTCGCTTTATCATTCATGATTTATGAGACCTTGCAACGGCTACCGCCGGTATTTTCAGATCTCTTTTATTTTTCTTCGTGACCACACTATTTATCAGGCTTGATGTCAGGTTGCAAATATTCGCTCTCGGAGTTTCCGGAAGACGCCGATATTGGGGAATATTTAGTATTCAATATTTGCTATGTCAAGAAAAAAGCCTTCGTTTTTTGCAATAAATGCAATAAATTTAAAAAAATTATTGACAATGCAACATTTTCACTTTAAAATTGCGCCTATTCTACCGAAACTAATAAATTAATTATTCAGAATAATAAGGTTCCGATTTTAGCGCTCAATGTTCTCTCTGAATTGCAGGCTCTACAAGCCGGAGGCTACCGTTTCAATATCCCCTGCCGACTCGTTAACGAGTGACCTTAATAAAAAGCAGTTTACTCTTCCTGCAACGGGATAGAATCTCCGCGACGTTTTAATTTGCGCATGAACGAAAACTTTAAATTGTCGCATTAACAGAAAATTGCGGTTTATTTAACAATGATGGTCTTGTAAAAAGTCGGAGAAACGATTTTTTACCACAACATACAGGCATAATAAGAGCTTAAGATACTATATATTGCGGTCAAAATAAAATATTGGGACTTTTTACGAGTGTATCAACAATAGAAATCTTTAGTTTTTAAAAATGAGTTTTAAGGAAGATATCCCGACACTACCAACTCTCATATTAAACAAAACTTCCTTTGATAATATTGATTTAACGTTTTGAAAATACGTTATTATTGGCTTTTCAGTCAGGCATTAATTAGTAGATGACGGATAAACCGTCAGTCCATTTGATGTGAACTGGGGCTTGAAGTGGCGCTATTCCTATGGATTCATCCTCGATATCCAGACACTTGGCCATCGCACGTGGAGGCCACCGGACACCGCAGGGCCGTCAAAATGCCAAACCCTAACCACACACAAGGAGAAAAATGATGGAGAAAAAAAACAGAAAACGGGTAGTTTTTTTAGGAGTCCTTGCGGTTTTTATGATATGGGGCGCTTTTTCAATATCGCCTGCACTAGCCGACAGCCGTCCGGATTTTGTAGTGGCGGTACAAAAGATTCCTCCAACTTTGGAGCCTATGACGGAAAATAGCAATGTACATATGCGTATTCTTTGGAACGTAGGGGAGGCATTAATCAAGGTTGATTATAATGATAACCAGAAACTCATTCCCAGTCTGGCAACGGAATGGAAGCGTCTCGATGACAGAACTCTTGAGTTTAAGCTGCGCAAAGGCGTAAAATTCCACAATGGTGAGGAGATGACGGCAGAAGACGTTGCCTTCAGTCTCGGTCCGGAGCGTCTCTTCCACAAGGAACACGGCGTGTTTGCCAAAATGTATATAGGGGGCATCGAAGTGCCGGAAGTCGTCGACCGCTACACCGTTCGGATCAGGAGCAAGGACCCCGATTTTCTGCTTGAAAAACGTCTTGCCGGTTATATGAGCGAAATTATCAGCAAGAAAGCTTATCTGGCGGCAAAGGATTGGAACACCTGGTGCCGCAACGTTGTGTGCACCGGGCCTTATAAGCTTGTTGAAATAAAGACCGCTGTTTCCATCAAGCTGGCGGCGTTTGATGATTACTGGGGCGAAAAAGCTCCGGCCAAGACCGTATCATTCAAGGTTGTGCCCGAAGTCGCCGCGCGTATCGCCGGGCTTACCACCGGTGAATATCAAATCATCACGGAAGTCCCGCCCGATCAGCTAAAGAGCATCGATGAGACTAAAGGCATATCTGCCGTTGGTGGACAGATCGGCAATGTACGAAGCGTCAATTTTGACACCACGAACGACTTAATGAGCGTCGAACTTCGGCGGGGAATGGTCATGGCGATCGATCGTCAGCTCATTGTCGATACCCTTTACCACGGTCGCACAACCGTTCCCAATGGCTTTCAGATGAAGCTGTTCGGTGATATGTGGATTGAGGACTATCCCGGCGTTCCTTATAATCCGGTCAAAGCACGGGAGTGGATCAAGAAGTCGGGCTATAAAGGTCAGACGATATACTATCGTTTGATGTCTAATTACTACACTCAGGAGGTGGCCACGGCCCAGATTCTGGTTGAGATGTGGAAGGCAGTGGGTCTGAAGGTGAAGCTTGATATGAAAGAGAATTGGGCACAGATCCTGAAAAACGATGACACCCGCCATGTCATAAACCTGTCCAACACCGCCTTTTATCTGGACCCTGTGGGCATGACCTGGCGCCGCCTTGGCCCCCAATACTGGGGCCGTAAACCAGATTTGTATATGGGCAAAGAGCCAATGATAGAACTTCCGGAGGAGTTCGACAAACTCGGCAAAGTGCTCGAAACCAGCACCGATCTTCAGACGCGCCGCAAGGCGATCCGCCGGATGCTGGAAATTTGTGATTACGAAGAGCCGACTCAAATCTCGCTGCATGCCATGACGATGTTTTACGGCAAGCGTGACGACATTAACTGGACGGCGTACCCCGCTGAATACATGGATCTTACGGCGGCTAACCTGAGCTTCAGGTAACCTGAAAAACCTGGAGATGAACGGTGGCGTTTTTTCCTGACGCCACCGTTCATCAATCGGATGTTCGGATTGATTTACAGCCAAACAACGATTTTTTATTCAATCCGCACCAAACTTATAACGTATTCCCGCCTATGTTTGGACAAAATCATTGACATGTCCACAGGGTATGCCATCTGCTTGCGCAAACCCTTATTTATCAGGATTTCGACACACCTCTTTTAAAAAAATTGCTTAATTTAGTTAATCCAGTTTCATATAAGGTTTTGACCATGAACGCAGATCACTCAGACTCAGAACCCCTTTTAAAATCCCAGCGAGAGCCACTGCTTCAACTATCGGACCTTACCGTCGATTTCGATACACCCACCGGCTGGGTGCGATGCCTGTATGGGGTAGATATGGAAGTGTATCCCGGCGAGATTTTGGGACTGGTGGGCGAAAGCGGCAGTGGCAAGAGCGTCACATGCATGGCTGTGATGCAGTTGCTGGGACCGAGGGCGCTTATCCGCGGGAATGTGCGCTATCGAAAACAGGATCTGCTGGGTTTTGATGAGAAGGGGCTGACGCAGATGCGGGGTCGTGAAATCGCGATGATCTTTCAGGATCCCATGAGTTCTCTTAATCCGGTTCACACCATCGGCCGCCAAGTGATTGAATCTATCACTTACAATACCGATACACCTGTTTTGAATCCCACGGATACGATCGGGGACCAGGTTGAAGGTGTGGTGGAGGAACAATTGGGATTAACGGGTCAGGCTGCCCGTGAAGAAGCCCGGCGTCTGCTGGCCCGCGTGGGCATTCCCGATCCGAAACAGCGGCTGAGAGAATACCCGCATCAAATGTCCGGCGGGATGAGCCAGCGGGCAATGATTGCCATGGCGTTGGCCGGCCGTCCCCGGCTTCTCATCGCAGATGAACCGACGACGGCTCTGGACGTGACCATTCAGGCTCAGATACTCGAGCTGATTCGCAGCTTGCGCAAGGAATTGAGGATGTCCATTATTTTAATCACCCATGACCTCGCTGTTGTTGCGGAAACCTGCGATAAAATGGCCGTGATGTATTGTGGTCGGATTACCGAGAAAGGATCGGTTAAGAGTATATTCGCTGATCCACACCATCCATACACTCGCGGGTTGCTCGCCTCATTGCCCCGGATTGATCGTCGTACTGATAAGTTGCATCCCATGAAAGGATCCGTGCCGGCCCCTCACGAAATGCCGCAAGGCTGTGCTTTTGAACCACGTTGCCCGGTTGCTTTAGAGGAGTGCAAGCTCAACCAGCCGTCTCTTGCTATCGGACCGGACGGCCATAGTATCGCCTGCTTTAATCCCCAACGAGGAGGGCTGCAACAGTGAATACACAGGTAGGGGCCTCACATGTATCCCGGCAGAAAGGAAACGGAATGCCGTTGCTGAAAGCCACTGCCCTTATGAAGTACTATAAAATTCGAAGAGGTGGTTGGCTGGCCCAAAAGAAAGTCGATCTCAAAGCGGTTGACGGTGTATCGTTCAGCATTAACAAAGGCGAAACTTTGGGTATTGTTGGTGAGAGCGGTTGCGGGAAATCCACTATCGCCCGCCTGGTGCTGAACATCGACACCCCGACCTCGGGCAGTGTAGTGTTCAAAGGCCGGCAGATTTCCGGACTTCCACCCGGCGAGTGGCGTAAACTCCGCCGGCAGATGCAGTATGTATTCCAGGATCCACTCGGCGCCCTGGATCCGCGTATGAATGTTTTCGATCAGGTTGTCGAACCGTTGCTCATCCATAACATTGCCGGTGTATCAGAGCGCCGTGATAAAGCTGCTGAAATTCTGCAAGCTATGGACTTAAAGGATCACACCTTTGACCGCTATCCATTTGACTTAAGCGGGGGAGAGCGGCAACGCGTTGTCCTGGCCCGGGCGCTGGTGCTCGATCCTGAACTGCTGGTTTGTGACGAACCGGTTTCAGCGCTTGACGTATCTATCCAGGCCCAGGTTATCAATTTACTCGCCGAGCTAACCAAGCGCATGGGTTTGACCATGATATTCATCAGTCACGACCTGAGCATCGTGCGCCACGTCTGTGAAAGAGTCGCCGTCATGTACCTGGGTAAGATCGTTGAATTGGCCCGGGGCGAATTGTTGTTCGATAGTCCGGCACATCCGTATACCCGGGCGTTGCTTTCGGCCATACCGATTCCGGAGCCGGGGCTTAAACGTAAACGGACTCTTTTGAAAGGCGATCCGCCCAGCCCTGTTGATCTTCCACCCGGCTGCCGTTTCCATACACGTTGCCATATGGCCAGGCAAGTTTGTAAGGAGCGCATACCCGAATTGAAGCCTTCTAAGGAGGGTCGGTGGGTCGCCTGCCATGTGGCTCACGGTAAAGCGTGATCAGGCCGAGGAGGTAATGTGTCAACCCGATATTTATTACATAAAATTTTTCGAGCCCTTATAACAATCTGTATTATTGTTACCTTTGTTTTTATTGCCCTGCGTATGTCCGGTGACGCGGCGCTTCAGATTTATGGGCCCGATGCAAGCGCTGAGGCTATCGAAGCACTTCGTGAAACGTGGGGTTTGAACAAGCCCATCTGGAAGCAATATCTAATTTACGTTGACAACATATTTCATGGAGACCTCGGGCAGTCCTATATGGACGGCCGTGATGCGGTTGAGGTGGTGATGGAACGTGTCCCGAAAACCCTTTCCCTGATGTGGATCACCGCGATCTTTACTTTTCTGATCGGCATCCCTGCGGGTATCTACTCGGCTCTTCACCACAACACCGCCATAGATCGCTCCACGATGACCCTGGCTGTTATGGGGTTGAGTATTCCAAACTTTTTTCTGGGTGTATTGCTAATTCTCTTGTTTTCAGTGACTTGGCGACTGCTCCCCAGTGCCGGCAGCGAAACGTGGCAGCACTATATTCTGCCGGTTATCACGATGGCCACGGCCGAGGCTTCCGTATTCGCGCGGTTTATGCGTTCGTCGATGTTGGAAGTACTCAGTCAACCCTATATTCGTACCGCCATGGCCAAGGGTGTGCCTTGGCGAAAAGTGATTCGAGAACACGCACTGCCGAACGCTGCCATTCCAACCGTTACTGTCGCCGGCTTTTTTGTCGGCAGCCTGATTGTTGGTGGCGTCATTACCGAAAACGTATTTGCCTGGCCCGGTGTCGGGCGGCTGTTGGTGGATTCGGTGGCGAACAGAGACCTGGCAGTGGTGCAGGTGGCTATACTGCTGATTGCGGTTTCCATGGTAAGCGCCAATCTGATCGTCGACCTTTCTTACGGGTGGCTGGACCCGCGGGTTAGCGATCTCCAGACAAAAGAATAATAGGATTTATTATGGCTGACAATCCACAAGTTGCATCACTGTTAACGCGTCCTGCCGGGCGACCCAGGGATGACTTTCGAACCCGGCTGCGCCGCTTTTTCGGGCGTTACCCTCCGCTTGTGATTATTGCAGCCCTATGGTTGCTGTTTATGACTTTCGTTGCTGTTTCTGCACCGTTTATCTCCCCCTACGAGTATACGGCCATTCATCTACGGGCACGGTTGCAAGCGCCTGCAGGGATGAAAGGCGGTGATTGGAAGCATGTATTTGGCACCGACAACCTTGGACGCGATGTGCTTAGCCGCCTCATTTTTTCAATCCGCCTGAGCCTGCTGGTCGCGTTTTTAGGCACCATCATCGGTGCAATTCTGGGAACTGCACTCGGCTTTCTGGCAGCCCACTTTCGCGGCTGGGTGGACGACGTTGTGATGGCAGCTGTTGATTTTCAAGCAGCCTTGCCGTTTTTCATCATTGCATTGGCTTTGCTCGCCTTTTTGGGCAACAGCCTGACATTGTTTATCGGCCTGATGGGTATCTATGGCTGGGAGCGCTACGCACGACTTACACGTGGACTTACATTGTCGGCCAGGACCCATGGTTACGCGGTTGCGGTCAACACCCTTGGCGCAACCCCGATAAGGCTTTACCTGCGCCATATTCTTCCTAATATATCCAGCGCGTTAATCGTGAATATGACCCTCAACTTCCCAGGTACCGTCATCCTGGAGACCTCCTTAAGTTTTCTCGGCATTGGCATCCAGCCGCCCATGACCAGTCTTGGAAACATGCTGGGATTTGGCCGGGATTACCTGACCACCGCTTGGTGGATCGCCGTATTGCCGGGCATTACCATATTTCTCGCAACGCTTGCCATGAGTATTCTCGGTGACTGGGTTCGCGATCGACTGGACCCGACCTTGAATTGATGATCGCTTTATAAAGTAAAAAATGAATATTGAAAAATTGTGGTATCGCTCTTAATGCGGCTTAGCCTTAAGACGAAGAATGCTTCGTTTTATCTTTTTTATTAAATCAGAATTTAGTTACTAAGAATTGAGATATTTTGAAGGAGAAAAGAGAGAAATGAACATTTTACATTTGTCCGACCTGCATTTTGGTCCACGCCACTGGTATGGCGACGATGAAATTTTACTTGAAAAAATTAATTCTTACCCTGCCGATGTGGTTATTGATACCGGTGACACCACTACCGATAGTCGTGAATGCGAATACGTCGAAGCGCAAAAATTTTTAAATAAGATAAATTGTGAACATTTCATGGCAATTATTGGAAATCATGACAAAAGAAACTTGGTTGGACATGAACTCTTCAAAGAGTATATTTACAATCCACAGGTGATCTTTCCCTCCGACCATCGGCAAACCCAAAAGCAGAATCTCTTTCTGGATCGTAAGATAACTAGGCTGAAAGAAAATTTTACCGATGTTAATTTTTTAGAGATCCTGACGATAGACGGTAAAAGGGTTCTGTTCATCGGTATTGATAACACTCTTGTGTTTAATGATAACGGATTTGTTGAAGAGAGCATCCTGGATAGTATCGAAAAAAAAATGCGCGGCATGACTTACGATCTGGCGCTGCTGCTCACCCATTATCCGCTCCTGGGTACGAATTTGGATCTTTTTATGAATTCCCGCAGATTAATCGATTTCGTAAATTCACAGAAAATTGAATTTGTTTTTTGTGGTCATGATCACTGCTTAAGGCTTGAAAAGACATACGATCTATATGCCGATCATCGATTTTACCATTTTATGTGCGGTACGACAGCCAGCGCTAATATATCCGGAGGAGATGATAATATGTTTCTATATTATGAAAATATAGGCGATGAAAATTTTCACCTGTATGTAATCAGAATTTTACGCCAAGATGGCCGTTTGGAGTTTAAAGAGGAAAAAATAAGGTGAAAGACCATATACAATCAGAGGACATTTTTCATCTATACACAAAAGCAGCTTTAACTTTTGATTTCGTTAATTGTTGCTGTTCGAGGTATACTCTCTCGCTGAACAAGGAGTGTTTGAAATAATGATAAAATTAATTGAAGAAATTCAAAAAGAGGTTATAGAATTTACACAAGAAATTATAAAAATACCATCTTTTACCGGTCAGGAGGGGGAACTCGCAAAAGTAATTTTAAATAAACTCGAAAAGTTTGACCTGGATGATGCTTTTATTGATGGTATTGGAAACGTCGTCGGTGTTATACGAGGACAGGAAAACGGTGTGAATATTCTCTTGAATGGGCATCTCGACGTTGTACCTGCCGGCAACATTAAAAATTGGCACCCGTATGATCCTTTCAGTGCGGAAATTGATGATAACGGCAATATACACGGAAGAGGTGCGGCAGATCTGAAGGGAGGGCTCTCCATCCAACTGTTTACCATGAAATTACTGAAATTATTAAAAAACAGGGGTGTGATGAAAGGAAATTTGATTTTTTCCGCAGTTGTCCATGAGGAAGCGGCGGAAATGTTCGGCATGGAATATTTATGCAAACAAACACTTCCGGATAAAAAAATTGGTTGCGATCTGGTTTTTTTATGTGAACCCACTGGCCTCGATGTTGTGCTGGGACAAAGGGGAAAAGTGGAAATCGTCGTCCAGACAAAAGGCAAGGCCGCTCATTCTTCAACTCCCCAGGAGGGCATCAATGCCCTTGAAAAGATGATGCCCGTGCTTCATTATGTATTTAGAAGATTGAACAAAAACATGCGCAGCCATCCGCTTCTTGGCGATAGTTCCGTTACCATAACAAACCTGGTTTGCCGGCCGGGGGCCTTGAGTATTATTCCTGATGAATGTGAAATTTCAATTGATCGAAGATATATGCCCGGTGAGAGTGTCGAAGAACTTTTAGAAGAATTCAGGCTTTTGTTTAAAGAAATCAAAAAAGATGACCCGCAGTTTGAAGCGACCGTTTATGCCAGAAAATTATTAGAAAAATCTTATACCGGCTATGAAAAGGAAGTTCAAAAATATCACCCGCCGTGGATCACCGATGAAAAACATACATTGGTCCAAAAGACACTTCGAGCTTTAAAAAAAATTGGACAAAATCCGGCAATAAAGTACTGGAAATTTGGAACCGACGGCAGCATGACATCCGCTTTGATGGATATTCCTACAATTGGGTATTCGGGAACAGAAGAATGCTATGCCCATACATCCACGGAATTGGTTAATATTGAAATGATGATGCAGTCTCTTGAGGGTTATGTCTCCATTATTTCTGAACTACTTGAGTTGGAATCGGATCAATTGTAGCATGGAGAAAAGGAATTACGGCAACCTTGATAAAGTATTTATCAGCCAAGGATTTGAGAAATAGATAACAGGAGGTCGCATGATCAACTCGGCATCTACACAGGCACGGCAACCCTATTTGCGTATTTTAACCCAGGATCAGATATTCGAAATCAAACGTGCTGCCTTTGATATTATGTACAGCGTAGGGTTTAAGGTGCTACATGAAGGGGCAAGAAACATGTTAAAAAAGGCAGGAGCAGTTGTTGAGGGTGAGCTGGTCCGGGTTCCTGAATTTATGGTTAGACAGTGCCTTTTAACAGTTCCAAAAGGATTTACTCTTTATGACCGCATAGGAAACCGAACCCTTGAAATAGAGGGTCGCAAGAGTTATTACGGCACTTCAACAGGAAGCCCCAGAACTAAAGATGCCAGAACCGGAGAAATTCATCCCACACGGGTTGAAGATATCGCAATCGGTGCAAAAGTGGCGGATGCCTGTGAAAATATCGACTGGGTGATGCCTATGGGATCCTCACAGGACGTTCCCTCCATTGCAGCAGATTTATATGAATTTGAGGCTGTTGTAACCAATACCACAAAACCCATCGTGTTTATCGGGTATTCAGGACGTGGCACGGAACTTGTTCTTGAAATGGCTGCTGAAGTTGCCGGCGGCATGGATAAACTCAGACAGAAACCATTCCTTGCCCTCTATCCTGAACCCATCTCGCCCCTGGTGCAACCGGATGAAACCGTGGATAGAATTTTTGCCGCTGCAGATCATTTCATACCCCAGGTACCCGGGCCTGCTGTTCAGATGGGGGCCACGGGTCCGGCAACTATGGCCGGTGTTATTACGCTAATTACGGCGGAGTCTTTGATGTGCCTGGTCCTGGCTCAGTTGCGCCAACCGGGATGCCCGGTCTGTCTGAGCGGAAATGTGCAGATCCTGAACATGTCATCCGGGGTGTTTGGTGTGGGATATCCGGAAATGAGTTTAGGGATATCGGCACAAGCTGAAGTGGCCCAGTCTTTTGGCCTGCCCACCTGGGGATATGCCGGTTGCAGTGACTCAAAAGTCCTTGATGCTCAGGCAGGTCTTGAAAGTGGTTTTTCCATTATTACCCAAGCCCTTGCCGGCCTTAATCTGATCCATGATGTGGGGTACCTGGATCAGGCCATGGTTTGTTCTTCGGCCCAGCTTGTATTGGGCAATGAGGCCATCGGCATGACAAGAAAATTTATGGAAGGCATCCGGGTTGATACAGAGACCATTGGCCGTCAGGTGATAGAAGATATCGGCCCTGGAGGGCATTACCTTGCCCACCGGCATACCCTGGATCATTGTCGGTCTGCTGTATGGGATTCTAAGCTTTTGTCCCGGGAACCCTATGAAAAATGGCAGGAAAAAGGGGAAAAAGATATGGCCCAACGGATTCAGGAACGACTGGCTGATATCTTGGACAATCATAAGATTCCGCCTCTTTCCGATGAACTCCTTGCTAAAATTAAAAAAATCAGGGAACAAGGTGTCAGAGAACTGGCGTCCGATTAATAACCACTATATCTTGTTCATTCATAACAGAGCTGATGGTATCACAGGAATTTGAATAAATTTATTATTGAATTATTGACTGCTTTTGGGTTAGAATGCCTTTTGCGGCAATTTCCTTAAAGTTGTTCGTGCAGGAGCAATGAAAAATTTCTCGCCATTAATTTAATCAAATTTCAGGGCAAGCGCCTAAGGAGGAAAGATAGATGATTCAAACGAATACTACTTCTAAGGCTAGTCCGCAATTTCGGATGCTGACCGAAGACCAGGTTGAGAGGATCAAGCGGGCTGCCTTCGAGGTATTGGAGAAAGTCGGTTTCAAGGTTCTGCATGCCGAAGTGCGGAAAATGCTTCAGTCAGCCGGAGCAATCGTTCAGGGCGAGTCGGTCAAGGTGCCGGAGTTTATCGTACAGGGCTGCCTGTCTACTGCGCCCAAGGGTTGGATTCTTTACGACCGACAGGGCCATCGGGCGATGGATGTTTCCGGCCGGAATAGCTACTATGGCACCTCAACGGCCAGCCCGGATACCAAGGACGCCCTTACTGGTGAATATCACAAAACCCGGGTCGAAGATCTGGCCCGTTCGGCCAAAGTAGCTGATGCGCTTGAGAATATTGATTGGGTCATGCCCATGGGATCGGCCCAGGACGTACCGGCTATGGCTGCTGGCTTGCACGAATTCGTTGCTACTGTTACCAACACCATCAAGCCGATCGTTTTCTTAGCCTACTCTCCCCGTGGAACCGAGTTGATTTACGATATGGCTGCTGAGGTAGCTGGCGGCACGGACAAACTCAGGGAAAAACCTTTCCTGGTCCTTTATCCAGAGTCGATTTCGCCATTGATCATGCCGGGAGAGGTAGCTGGCAGGATTTTAATTGCAGCCGATAGATGTCTGCCCCAAATGATGGGACCAGCTATTCAGCCTGGAGCGACCGGACCAGTGACCATGGCCGGGGCAGTGGTCCAGGGTGTGGCAGAGTCGATGTTTTGTGTTATCGTGGCCCAATTGCGCCGGCCGGGTTGCCCGGTGGGGCTTGGATGCAATTTCGGCATCCTGGATATGGCCACGGCCCTGATGAGCGTAGGCGCTCCGGAGATGAGCCTGGCCCTGTCCGCTCAAGCAGAGGTGGCTCAATCCCTGGGGCTGCCCACCTGGGGCCTGGCCGGAGCGACGGACGCCAAGTCTCTGGATGCTCAGGCCGGAGCGGAAGCGGCCTACCACATTCTGGCCCAAGGCCTATCCGGCCTTAATTTAATCCATGATGTGGGATATATGGACATGTCAATGGCCTGTGCGGTGGAACAATTGATAGTAGGCAACGATATTATCGGCATGACCAAAAGGATACTGAAAGGCTTTGAGGTCAGTGACGAACACTTGGCCCTGGAGGTCATCAGTAAGGTGGGCCCGGGAGGAAATTATCTGCAGCAACCTCATACCTTGAATCATTTCCGGGACGAGCTTTGGCGATCCAAGGTTTTCACTCGTCAGCCTTTTGAAAGCTGGAAGGAGGATGGTTCAAAGGATGTGGAGGCACGTGCCCGTGAAGAAATCAGACGCATCCTGGAGACCCACAAGCCAAAGAGCCTGCCGGGGAGTGTTCTGGCCGAATTGGAACGGATCAAAACCAAAGGCGAAAAGGAAATTATCAACCTATAAGAACTGATAGGATTGCTTTAACCAGATGTTCAGGTTTTTTTATCCTTGTATATACTGACCCGAAAACGAGGATTTTCACCAGAGTATTTTTGTCAAAATATCATAACTATTTTATATTATGTAACCGTCCACGGGCTGTATTGCCGTATCAAATGTCAATTACATGCAATCCGATATTATTTACAATTAACAATCACACCATCATTTCAACTGTTTTTGTTAAACATTATATTATCAGTAGGTTATAATAAATTTGAATATCGAGTTTAATAAAAATTTAAATAAAAAGGAATTCAAAGTCATGACCAAGAAATACGATGCCATCGTTATCGGGGCGGGAATTATCGGGGCCTGTGTGGGTTTTGAGTTGGCCAAAAGGGGCAAGCAGGTTCTCAATGTGGACAAACTGGCCGGATCAGGCCTGGGTTCCACGTCCGGATCTTGCGCCATAATCCGACTGCACTATTCAACCCCCGACGGGGTAGCCATGGCACGAGAGGGCTATTACTACTGGCTGGACTGGATCAAGTACCTGGCCACGGTGGATACAACGGGTATGATTAAGTACGTGAATACCGGTTGTTTGGTCATCAAGACCGAAAAAAATAACTATCTGAAAGATGTGATGGTTTCACTGAACGAGATACACGTGGTCTACGAGGAGCTGGACAATGATGGAGTCAAAAAACTGCTGCCCATCGCCGATACCCGCCAGTTTGGCCCCCCCACTCTTCCCAGTGATCCTCGCTTCGGTGAGCCCACCGACAAAACCATCACCGGGGCCATCTATATTCCGGAGTCAGGTCTCATCAGCGACCCCAAGCAGTCGGTTCACAATGTACAGGTGGCCGGCGAGAACCTTGGTGGAGAATACCTTTTCAAGGCCGATGTGGTGGAAATTCTTAAAAAGAACGGTTGCTGTGCCGGGGTCAAGCTGGCCGACGGCACCGAGATAGAAGCACCAGTTGTGATCAATGTGGCCGGGCCTCACTCCTATCAACTGAACCAGATGGCCGGAGTGATCAGTGGAATGAATATCAAGACCAGGCCGCTTAAGCAAGAGGTCTGCCACGTCCCCGCACCTGAGGGGTTTGACTATAATAACCTGGGAACAATTATATCTGATGGTGACGTAGGCTGCTATTCACGGCCTGAAATAGGCAACCATGTCCTCATTGGTTCCGAAGATCCGGAGTGTGACACTCTGGAATACATAGACGACCCGGACAATTACAATCAAAACTTTACCGAGCAGTGGACAACCCAGGTAATGCGGGTAGCCCAGCGCCTTGAAAACCTGTCTATACCTGGAAAAACTAAGGGCCTGGTGGACCTCTACGACGCATCCGACGACTGGATTCCCATCTACGACAAGTCCGATTTACCAGGATTCTACATGGCTATCGGCACTTCCGGCAACCAGTATAAAAATGCACCGGTGGTGGGGGTGCTCATGGCCGAATTAATCAAGGCCTGCGAAGAGGGACACGACCACGACCGTGATCCGGTAAAATTCACTATGCACTACACCAAGCGGGAGTGTAACATCGGTTTCTATAGCAGACTCCGGGAGATAAACACCGATTCCAGCTTTTCGGTCATTGGATAAGATCACAATCAAAGAACCGTGCCATGTATAGGATGTTTTGTTAACAGTGTTTATTAATTAAATTATTAATTTAATTAATAAAAATAAACTTTAATACTAAATAATTATGGTTCCCCCAAAAGACACATTACTTTCAATAAAAAATTTACGAACATATTTTAATGTTAAGGAAGGTTTGGCAAAAGCTGTTGATGGAGTATCCTATAATATTAACAATGGAGAAACATTGGGGCTTGTGGGGGAATCCGGATGCGGTAAAACAGTTTCTGCTCTATCAATTTTAAAGCTACTTGATATACCTCCTGCTGAATTTCATTCAGGTCAAATCCTTTTTAAAGATCAAGATTTACTGCAAATGACGGAACAGGAGCTTAACTCAATCAGAGGGCGGTTAATCTCAATGATCTTCCAGGAACCCATGACTTCACTGAACCCTGTACTTTCCATAGGATTCCAGATAGATGAAGTTATGATTAACCATCTAAGCATAAATGCGAAAGAAGCAAGAGATCGGACCATTGAGCTCTTGAACATGGTTGGTATTCCTTTACCCCAAAAGCGGGCAAAGGAATACCCGCATCAACTAAGCGGAGGAATGCGGCAAAGAATAATGATCGCCCTGGCTGTAGCCTGTGATCCGGAACTACTAATTGCTGATGAGCCCACCACAGCTCTTGACGTAACCATTCAGGCACAGATCTTGGATATCATGCTCAGTCTTCAAGAAACATTTAATACAAGCATCCTTTTAATTACCCACGATCTCGGGGTTATTGCAGAAACAGCAGATAGAGTCGCTGTCATGTATGCCGGAAAAATAGTTGAAGAAGCAGATGTAAAAACAATTTTTCAAAATCCTCTCCACCCATATACCCGTGGGCTTTTGAATTCTGTTCCTAAAATCAATAAAATTGATTCAGCAAATAGGTTGCACGAAATCCCCGGCATGGTGCCGAACCTGTGCTATCTTCCTGAAGGATGCTCATTTTTTAATCGATGTCCTGTCAGAAAAAAAATATGCCAATCAGGAAAACCAAAACTTCTTAATATCGAAAATAATCATAATGTGCGATGTTGGATAGTGCAAGACAGTGTGTAATAAGGTATTTTGCTATGGGAATGGAGAATATAAATGAGTGAGGAACTCTTGGAAATTAAAAACCTTAAAAAATTTTTCCCTGTAAAATCCGGGTTCTTTTTTAAAGCAAAAGATCATGTACACGCTGTTGATGGAGTCAGTTTAAGTGTAAAACCCGGGCATACTTTAGGGCTGGTTGGTGAAAGCGGTTGCGGAAAAACTACAACGGGAAAGACGATTTTAAAACTTATTGAGCCCACTGATGGTCAAATATTTTTTCAAGGTGAAAATATTACCGGGTACACACGTCCAAAGATGAAAAAAGTCAGACGTCAAATGCAAATGATTTTTCAGGATCCTTTTTCGTCGCTCAATCCCAGACATACTATTGGATCCATTCTTGCGTCTCCATTAGAAATTCATGGATTGGCCGATGATAAAAATATGGAAGATAAAATTACAGGGCTTTTAAAAAAAGTCGGGTTATCATCTGAAGCCATGCGCCGGTATCCCCACGAATTCAGTGGAGGCCAGCGCCAGCGCATTGGCATTGCCAGAGCACTTGCCCTTTATCCGGAATTGATAATAGCGGATGAACCGGTTTCAGCACTTGATGTATCAATTCAGGCTCAAATAATTAATTTAATGAAAGATCTACAGGAGGAATTGGGATTAGCATACATCATTATAGCCCATGACCTCAGCATAATAAGCCATATTTCTGATGAAGTTGCAGTTATGTATCTTGGTAAAATAGTAGAAAAAGCTTTAAGTGCAGACTTTTATGCCGAGCCTCTTCATCCGTACAGCAAGGCGCTTATCTCCGCTGTTCCGGTTCCAGATCCGGAATTTAAAAAAAAGCGTGTTATACTGAAAGGTGATGTGCCGTCTCCCATAAATCCTCCTTCAGGATGTAGATTTCACCCACGCTGCCCATATCGTTTTGAACCATGTGATAAGCAAGAGCCTTCTTTGAAACCTATCGGAAAGGAAAACCGTTTTGTAGCATGTCATTTGAAATTTTAACAATATCTATAGCGATCATTATTAGTTTTTATGCTTTAAGGAGTCAGTAGTGTCCGGTTAGGTTTTTGCATGTAAGCGCTGCTGTTCCTGTTCTTT
>CAYQNS010000046.1:0-23892 GCA_964418755.1 uncultured Desulfobacteraceae bacterium | reverse complement strand
GTCTTGGATATTTCCAGCTTGATTTGGCGTGTCTGACCAGAAAAAGTGTTTTCATGGAATTAATTCATACACATTTATCATTTATCGAAAAATGGAACATATAAGAGAGGATCGTTAAATAAATGGTAACGTAACCTGAAGAAGTACGCTTATGCAAGCACTTTTTTGCCATCCTGTTCAGGAATAAAAAAATAAAATTTTCTCTAATTTATGCCATAACGCCTCGTATGCACGCGTTGCCGGCGACCCTGGAGAAAAGGCTGCAACCGGTTCGCGGTAGATTCCCATTTTTTCGATCACGGATAAGTAGGGTATAACAACCGGTAAAACACCCTGAAATTTGCCGGCCATGGCGTTCATAAGATCATGATGCAATTTTTTTCGTCCATCTACCATGGAAAAAAACAGATAAATATTACCCGGATCAAAGTTTTTCTTTTTACAGAGAGATAATAATTGGTTATGGGTTCGAACAGACAGCGTCGTCGGAATTAAGGGAACGAGTGTACAGTCAACCGTATCCAATATATTTTCGGCCAGAACACTGATGCTTGCAGGACAGTCAAAAACAATGAGATCGTATTCACTTTTAAACGGAGCGATGATTTTTTTAAGGCGGTTTTTTGAACGATTGAATCTGTTGAACGAGACATCCAGTTTTCGATGGGAGAAATCTGCCGGCAAAAGGTCCAGGTTTTCATAATCCGTGCCCTTCACGCTTTTATAAACTTTTTGACCGCCTTTGAGAAAGCCCTGTACACCGGCTTTGATCTTGGGTTTTACCCGAAAATAGTAAGTAGCGGAACTTTGGGGGTCCAGATCGCAAATCAAGGTTTTCCTGCCTTTCGAGGCTGCAATGTATGACAGATTCACAGCCGCAGCAGTCTTACCCACACCGCCTTTGTTGCTGTAGATTGCCAGAGTCTTCATAAGCCCGCCTTTTTTCTTTTCAATACAAAGAGTTCAAGAAAGAGCTTTTGATTTTGAGTGGATGAGAAATTGTTAAAGGTTTTGGCAAAATTTTTTCTGATTGTCTGCTTTTTTGTATCCAGCTTTTCAATGAGGCTGCCAATGGCTACAAGCGTATTTTTTGAATGCCGGCGGGTTAGCGGCAAATTTTGAGCCATGGCCAAAAGGTATTCTTCTTGAACGCTGAGGTCGTTGAAATCACCGAGATTGTCCTGCAATTTTTTCAGTTGCCGGATCACACTTTTTATTTCTTTTCGGGAGTACAGACAGGAGAAAAATTCGATCAGGTATCGCAATTTCTTGCATGTAATTCGGAGTCTGTGCAGCATCTCGTCTTCTATGTTTTCAAGAATCCGGTTGCCTGATTTCAATACACGTCGGTACTGCTTGAAAATTATTTTAGAGGCAAAATCAATTATCGGAAGTCCGGCGCTTGGTTCTATTGCAGCAGCCTGATGCGGAACATTCAGGAATGATTCCCAGTCCTGGATGATCTTCCTGTATTTACCGGACTTTAAACTCGTAACGACTCTCCGAAAAGATTTTGATCGTTCTTTCCTTAGATAATCGAACAGAGGATTTATGTCATCACGTAAAACCAGGGGGAGCATGGACTTGTAGGCGTCCTCATTGAGAAGGTATACATCCTGGTCTCGTAAATCGTTGGAGAGCTTTCCGATAAAAGAGAAATCTTTCTTGAAACGTTCGGTAGTTTCTTTTGGGAATACACCTTTGATCTGACTCAAAGCCGATCGGGTCCTTCGGATGGCAATCCGGAAATCATGCAAAAATTCCGTATCGCGGTCGTGTTCAATATCGGTTGCATTGATTTTTATTATTTGCAATAAAAAACGCAAAATAATTTTCGTTGCTTCATTGGCCGGCATCTTCGGGTTCAGCGAAATATTTAATTTTGCAGAGTATCCACCGGGATTCTTTCCCGCTGCTTCCATTGCGATAGAGAAAAGATCCTCGTTCCTCGCCGGTGTGAGGCCGGATTCTTCGAGTCTCTTTGTGAGATCTCGTGAATATTTCAAGTACCCTTTGACAGGCTTCAGCCAAAGATATGCAGCGATCTCTTTTGGATCTTTCTCATGGGCAAGCTGTATCTTTTCGAAAAAAAGTCTTGCCACGATTTTTTCATCGGAATTGAGGACATGATAGGGTGTTGAACCGGAAGACAGCGCAACAAGCTCTAAGAGCGCCCGCATCTTTATTACCGATGATAAACGGTCTCTCAAGCTACCTTTCGGGAAATCCTTTGCAAATACAGGAACGGACTTGATGCCGATGCTTTCGATAGGGTTGTTATTGTTGAGTTCACGCAGTGACAATCGGTTCCCGGAGGTAAATAACACGAGTGATTCATTGAAAAGGCGCCAGTCAAACGTGTCATAAAACGCTTGTTGCTCCGTAAAATCCGATTGTTTTTTTAGGGTATACTGCCGGGCTAATGCGCGGATAAGTTCCCGTTCGCTATGATCTCCGGGTAAATTAAATTTTAAATTATTGCGCATGAAAAGACTCATTGGGCTGTCGATTGTCTGCCGATAAAATTGAATGAATCACCTGCCGGAAATATAAAAAAACAGTGCGGTCCCTCCGTCTCGCCTGAGCGAGAGCGATGGCGGGCAGGAGCGATGCCACAAGTTTTCAATCCTCACTATTCAATAGTCAATCGAGTTGGTTCGTGCGAAAATCAGGTGACGTGCCTCACATCATCAATTGAAATAACACCGACAAGCTTGCCACCCTCTATAACGGGCATATGGCGGATTTTGTTTTTGGTCATCAAGGCCAGGCATTTTTTCACTTTGACATCCGGGCTTGTCGAGATAACGTCCGCGGTCATGATTTCGCTCACAAGAATATCCTTTGAGGCCTTGCCCTTGAGAATCACTTTACGGGCGTAATCTCTTTCAGACATGATTCCCACCATTTTTCCCTTTTTCATCACTACAAGCGCCCCGATCTCCTTTTCCGCCATGACCTTCAAGGCGTCATAAACCGCTGTGACCGGAGATACGGAATAGACATCACGACCCTTTTTGTTCAATAATTTATTGACCCGCATTTTCTCGCCCTCCCCTCCTTTTAATGAAACGATTACAGGCATCCCTCATGCCGGATCAAAAGCAGTGCACATGTTGTTATTTTGCTTGCGGCATCATGCGGCTATGGAATGTCCCGAATCGTCACCCCGGACTTCGACCACCGATTTTGCCATCCGGTTAGCATGATAATAAATTCGTTTGAGTTTTTCAATGATTTCTATTTCTACACTGTAGGCTTCAAATTTTCCCGAATCTTCACAGGCCAATCGCTGCACTTGGTGTTTATCCGCCTGTTCGATTAAAAGGTCCATATCTTCCTTCATCTGAATCACACGCACGGCATACTCTTGATCATCATCAACCACCGCCCTTATTGCCGCCTTCAAAGCATCGGACACAACCATGTGCACGGTGTTGATCACTTTTTGGGTCGCCTGACTTACCTTGAAGCCTTTCTTGTTTCGCTGCCGGCCCAGGTCGACCATATTAACTTCAATCACATCTCCAATATGTTCCAGATCATTGGCGCTTCCCATCAATTTCATAAGATTGTCGGTCTGCGCCTCATTGAGATTCAATTTACTGACATCTGCCAGATAGTTGACGATATGCTTATATAATACATCCACCTCCTCATCCATCTCCCTGACCGCCATCAGCGATTCTTCGCTTCCGTTCAATACGGAAGGCATTATGGCGGTGTTCATAATATCTACCCTTTTTCCCATCCGTTTGATTTCATGCCGTACGGCATTCAGCGCTAGGCTGGGTGTATGAAGCAGCACGTCGTTCAGATATTTGGGTTGGAACTCTTTAGTCTCCGCCAAGGGCCTATCCGGGACCAGCCAGAAAACGACTCGGGCGAATTGGGAAATAAACGGAAGAAAAAGAAACCCTATCCCTATATTGAACAATGTATGCGCATTGGCCACCTGGCGCGGCACTACCGCGGCAACAGCCTGCAATTGTGTGAGACCTTCCGCGGGGGAGGGGGAGATGTAAACAATTAGTTTTGCAAACGGGCCAATAAAGGGAAGCATTATCAGAACACCGACGACCTTGAACAGCACATGACACACTGCTACCCGGACTGCTTCGCGCGGTTTGCCGAGTGAAGCCAGGCCTGCCGTTACGCAAGTCCCGATATTGGCGCCCAGTGCCAGAGCGATTCCTGCCTCGAGAGTAATCAGCCCCTGCATCGCCAGTACGAGCACTACGCCCATCGATGCGGAACTCGATTGAACCAATGCCGTAAAAACGGCCGAGATAAAAATACCCAATAACGGGTTGGACATTTGAGCCATCAAGTCGAGAAAAGGCTGATAGCCTCTCAATGGCTTCATGGCATCACTCATTACGCTCATACCGTAAAAGATCATTCCCAATCCCATGATCATGTAGCCGTATTGCTGAATTTTTTCTCGTTTTGAAGTAAAGAGCATTAAAAAACCGACGGCCACAAGCAGTAAGGCATACTTGGTCACTTTAAATGCGACAATCTGGGCCGTGATGGTTGTGCCGATATCCGCACCCAAAATTACGCCGATCGTTTGAGAGAGCGACATCAAACCGGCGCTTACAAAACCAACCAGCATGACGGTGGTAACCGAACTGGACTGAATAACGGCCGTAACCATCGCTCCCGTTATAAGTCCCATAATACGATTACTCGACAATACCGAAAGGATATCCTTCATCTTTTCCCCGGCCACAATCTTTAAGGCATCACTCATTTTTTCCATGCCGTATAGGAATAGAGACAACCCGCCAAGCAAGCCGATTCCCAGAAAAAACCAGCTAAGTTCGCCTTTGTCCGATCCGCCTCCGGCATAAACCCCCACTGGAGAAAACAAAAAATAAACACATAGTGTGATAAGCCCTATTTCCTTGATATGACGAGAACAGGTCGGCTTCATATGATAATACCCCCTTTACAACGGCCGGTTTTCAATTATCTTTTTCGGCGGATTTGACCACGATTACCGGAATTGTTGACAGTCTCACTACCCGTTCCGCCTTGGAACCGATCATAATTTTCGACAACCCGGTCCGGCCATGGCTGCCCACAATGATCATGTAGACCTTTTCCTTTTTCGCAACTTCTACAATCCGCATGGCCGGCGTACCGACCACCAGCATAGGCACGGCCTTTTTAATCGGTTCCTTAGCAGGAAAGGCCTGGCGTAAATCTTTAAGAAATTCCGTCATCATCTCTTCGGCTGCATCAGCCATGGAAGTAAGGTACTTCTTCTTTTTCCCTTTTTGAACGTAAAACCCGGGGGCTTCCGCCGGGTCATGGATAACATGGAGAACCAGTAGCCGTGCGTTTAGTTTGTCCGCCAGATTGCTGGCAAACAGCACTGCTTCTTTGGAAAACGAGGTAAAATCCACAGCGACCAGCAGGGTGTCCTTACTTTGCGTTTTCTTTGCCATTTATATGTCTCCCGACAGGGTTGATTATGCTTATCAAATGAATAAAATTGTGTTTTTCAGAACAATCAAACAAAAAGCGGCAGTTGTGCAGCGCCTCTGGAACTGGAAGAGTCAAAAAATATTGTGCCGGCACTGAAGCGGCAAGTTCAAACCAGCTTCAGGTGGTCGAAATTCAGATATCAAATGAAGATCGTATATCAAATGAAGGCCATGTTGTCAAGACGGTTTTTTACTACAAATCGACTGAAAATAGGGATTTTGGGGATAGCGCGTTTTTGTGAAAAACGTATTGGTAAAAGAACTGGAGGCAGTGGGAGGAAATGCGCATTGGAACCATGAACAACGAATCCAACCTGCAGCAGGATTGTTATTTATCGGCCGGAAATTTCAGGACCGACTGCAAGCATGGCTGTCAAAAAAAAGGGGGAACGGGCTGCTACTGAAAAACCAGTATTCGCCCTGTTCCCCCGCGGTTCAATAAAGTTGCAGCCCCGATTAATTCCGGCAGTACCTTCCGCCGCCATTTTGATGGCGACCGCCGCCCCGTTGCCCCTTGCCATATCCTGATCCCAGCTCGGGATGAATTGCCTTCATCCTGAGGCGGTGTTCCAACCGTTCCCGGTCAAAACGGGCATCCAGTTCGGAAATATCTTTCTGGATATCGCCGGCCCTGGCGGCGTCCGGATTTTTTTTGGCCATTTCACTTTGCAGCTCAAGTCGTTTTTGATGAATTTCTCTGCGGAGATCACCGGTTGCCTTATAAAAGGCGTTGCGCTCAGCAGCGACCTGGCCGCTGACCTCCTCACCCAGGCTGTCGAACCGGCTTTCGACACAATTCCCCTTGCCGCGGCCATATCTGCCGTTACCATCTGCCACGGCATAAGTGCCCAGTCCCAAAACGCCTACTATTGTAACGATCCCCAGTATTTTGCTCAGGTTGTTTCTTTTCATTTTCATTTCTCCTTATACTTGATGTTGAAGTTTTTGTTCGCGTTTGAGCGCTCGATTCTCTCTCGTGTTGAAAACATATTCTGCAATGGCTGTGCCACATTTTGAATATTCTTTTATCTATCTGTTATTACATCATGTTATTTACGAAATGTCTTTAGCTAAGGAATTTTTAACTTGCCGTGCCAATCCAATTGGTGGATACTAAGTATCCAGATGGCCGTACCAAAAGAATCCAGTCGGGTAAAAAATACCCACTTTTGGACCAGTCGGGGGTCTCAACACTAAAAATTATGAATTTTCAAATCACAAATAAGATCAAAAGCCATTTGATCGGCCCCCACATAGTCTTGAATTATTATGCATTTTGATTTCTCTTTATTTTGGAATTTAGAATTTGTTTTTTGATTATTGTGATTTTTTGATATAAAAAACACGAATTTCAGAATAAAGATACTAACAGCGGAATCATTGCATTCGTGCAGGACAGTGGTTTGTGGTTTACATTTTGCATAAATTTTAAAATAAAATGAAAAACAAACCTGTATTTATAAAAAAAATTTGGGCCGGTTTTTCTCCCTGGCTGTTTATCGGCGCCGCGGCCATATTGCTTCCGATTATTATTTTCATGGCGGTTGCAAATATTAATCGCCAGAAGGAAAACAGCACCCGGCTGCTCGTTGAAAAGGGGGCGGCCCTGATACGCGCCTTTGAAGCCGGAACCCGGACCGGTATGATGGGCATGCGCGCCAACGGCTTCAGAGTCCAGCGCCTGCTGGCCGAGACCGCACAGCAGGCAGATATCCTCCATTTGATCGTCACCGACACCCGGGGGATTGTCCTGGCCCACAACATCCCGGATAAAATCGGCAGCACCTACGGCAAAGGACTGAACTTTGACGAAATTCTTCATTCAAAACAGTTATACTGGCGCCAGCCGGTCGGGTCTGACGGTCGTAAAATATTTGAAATCTTTCGACGCTTTTCTCCCTCCGTCAAAAAACGGGGCCTGCGCCGCCAAATGGCCATGAATCCGACCTGCCTGCCGCCCGATACCGTTCAAAATAGAGATTTTCATTCCGATGCAATGATCATCTTCGTTGGACTGGAAATGGATACCATAGAAGCCGCACGCATCGCCGACACCCGGCATACCGTCGTTATGGCGATCATTTTGCTCCTGGTCGGAATGGCCGGCATTGCCCTGCTTTTTCTGACCCAGTCCTATCGGGCAACGCGGAGTTCCCTCACACGGATAAAGGCGTTTTCAGACAACCTGGTCGAAAATCTGCCCATGGGCATCGTGGCAATCGACGATCGAAAAAAAATCGCTTCGGCCAACCACGCGGCCGAAGCCGTTCTCAATCTCACCGAGACGATTATCGGTAAAAATGCCGAGGATGTGCTGCCCAAGGAACTCACTGCTCAGATCATGCATCCGGATATCGCCCACGGAGCAGTGGAAACCGAACTGGATTGCCGGGTCGGCGACCAGCGGGTGGTTCCCCTTGAAATAGGTGCCAGCATCCTGAAGGACGAAGAGGGGACGTTCCTCGGTTATGTCCTGCTGCTCAAGGACCTGAGTGAAGTTCGTGCGCTTAGAAAAGAGATCACCAGAAATCAGCGTCTGGCCTCGGTGGGACGACTGGCGGCCGGCGTTGCCCATGAAATCCGTAATCCGTTGAGCTCCATCAAGGGGTTTGCCACCTATTTCAAGGAAAGATACCATGATGTTCCCGAAGATCAGGAAACTGCCGGCATTATGATTCAGGAGGTGGAAAGGCTCAATCGCGTGGTCGGTCAACTACTGGAATTTTCACGACCGATAACCATCGCCAAAAAGAAAATTTCGATCCGGCCGTTTGTCGAAGATTCTCTGAAACTGATCAAGCGGCAAGCTGCCGAACATAACATCGACCTCCGGTTTACCTGCGAACCGGAAAACAGTGAAGTTGTCCTGGACCCGGATAAAATCAACCAGGTGCTGTTGAATCTCTACCTGAATGCCATTGATGCCATGGCAAAGGGAGGGACGCTGAAGGTGGAAGCAAACCGGCAATCGGCTGAAAATACGCTTGTCATCTGTGTGGCGGATTCCGGCCACGGCATTGCGACAGATGACCTGGCCCATGTTTTCGATCCCTATTTTACCACCAAGGCATCGGGGACCGGGCTCGGCCTGGCCATCATTCACAATATTCTGGAAGCCCATCCGGGCCGGATTCATATTCAGAGCCAGCCCGGCCGGGGAACCCTGGTAACGATCATTCTGCCCGATGCCCTTGTCACCGGGCAAACTACCGCGTTATAGGCACTGCCATGCAGAAAAAATATAAAATTCTGGTTGTTGACGATGATAACGCCCATCGGACCATGCTGCGAATTCTGGTCGGCGGCTGGGGATATGAAATTTTCGAGGCTGACGACGGAGGTGCGGCAATCGACCAAGTCAGGGAGATGCCCTTTGACCTGGTGCTTATGGACGTGCGCATGATCAAGGTTTCCGGTATCGAAGCGCTCGATCGCATCAAAGCCTTTAATCCGGCCATACCGGTTATCATCATGACCGCCTATTCATCCGTGGAGGCCGCCGTTGACGCCTTGAAAAAAGGCGCCTACGATTATCTGACCAAACCCCTTGATTTTGACAAGCTCCGAATCACCATGGAAAGGGCCATGGAACACCTTCATCTGAAGGAAGAAAACAGGCTTCTCAAGGAAAATCTGGGGAAAAAATTTGACCGGCAGCAGATTATCGGCCACAGTCGGGCAATGACGCAGCTTCTGGAAACCGTCGCCTATGTGGCCCCCTCGGAAGCCACCGTGATGATTACCGGTGAATCCGGCACCGGAAAAGAGCTCCTTGCCGGCGCCATCCATTTCAACAGCCCGCGCCGAAACGGCCCCTTTATCAAAATCAACTGTGCCGCCATCACCGAAACCCTGCTGGAATCCGAACTTTTCGGGCATGAAAAAGGCGCCTTTACCGGCGCTGACAGGCGAAAGGAGGGACGCTTTGTCCAGGCCAACGGCGGCAGCCTTTTTCTGGACGAGATCAGCGAAACACCGGTGACCATGCAGATCAAATTGCTGAGAGTACTGCAGGAACGGGAATTAACCCGTGTGGGGGGATCATCGGTAATCAAAGTAGATGTCCGGCTTATTGCGGCAACCAACCGGAACCTGTCGGAAAGAATTCGCCAGGGCCTGTTTCGCGAGGACCTTTATTACCGGCTTAACGTCATCAGTTTGGAGATTCCGCCGCTACGGAACAGAAAAGAGGATATTCCCCTGTTGGCCGGCCGTTTCCTGGAAATTTTTATAGATAAAAACCGCAAATCGCTCAAAGGATTCACCCCCCGGGCCATGAACAGTCTCATCCGCCATGACTGGCCCGGTAACGTCAGGGAGCTGATGAACGCTGTTGAACGTGGTGTGGTGCTGGCGCGTTCGGAATATTTAGAGGAAAACGATTTCCCCTTTTCGGGGCAGACAAGTCCCGGCCCGGAGAAACAGGCGCTTACCGAAAATCAGACTGCGGATATCCCCCGGCCCCTGGAAGCCATGGAAAAAGCCCATATCCTTCAAACCCTTGAAGCAGTGAACAACAACAAAAGCGAGGCGGCCCGCAGCCTGGGCATCACACGCAAGACTCTGCACAAGAAATTGAAAAAATACGGGGTGATGCCCTGATTAATAGGGGTATAATACAAAAAAGTTACAAAATATTAAAAGAAGTTAGCCAATCTTAGCATAATCCTGAGTGTACTTTTTCAGCATGTCTTCGTCCAAAGCAATTCCGAGGCCACTGCCCTTGGGGGGCGTAACCACGGCGCGGGAAATATTTCGGCGAAAATCAGTTACATCGTCCGCCATCCGAAGCACGGACATGTAGGCATGCCCCATATCAGCCAGATTGGGCAATGTCAAACCCAGGTGAAGGGAAGCCGCCTGAGTGATGCCGAATTCAAGCATACTGTTCATCAGACATTTGATGCCAAAAAGTGCGGCGGTCTGCGCTATCCGGGATGATTTGGTGAGGCCTCCATTTTTAGACACTTTGATACTGAAAACATCTGCGGCTTGTTCTCGAATGAGGGTCGCCGCATCCTGGGATGTTACCAGACTTTCATCGACGGAAAGCGGGCAGGATAAGTGATCGCGAATGCGCTTCAGATCGTTGATATTCCCGGATCGAATAGGTTGTTCAATCAGGTCGGGGGAATGGCCGTTGACGCCATTGATAAAGGCCAGCGCTTCAGTTGTTTCCCAGCCCTGGTTGGCGTCGGTGATGATTGTCATCCGGTCGCCGAAGCGCTGGTTGGCTTCGACCATTCGTTTAATTTCGTCGGCAATGGGCAGGGCACCCATCTTGATCATGACCGTGCGGTAGCCTTCGGCATAAAGCGTTTCGATCGCATCGGCATCTTCCGCCGGACTTCCGCTGCCGATGGGTCCTAAAAGAGGAAGCTGGGTATGCCTCAAACCGCCAAGCAGCAAATAAACCGGAACATTATGGGCTTTTCCCACAATGTCGTAAAGCGCCATATTAACGGCCCCGCATGCAGTCGGGTTGCCGCATACACCCTGATCCAGGGCTGCCTCCAGCATGGCGATTCGGGTCGGATCCCGACCGATAACCAGCGGAGCGATAACCTCCCGCGTAACCGCCATGACCGATGACGGCGTTTCGGCAGTGAAAGGATTCATCGGGTCTGCTTCGCCCAACCCGACGATTCCTTCATCTGTATGAATTTTGAAAATAACGGCGTGAGCATTGGTCAGAGTGCCGTACTTTTTTGAAAGCTTGTATGGTTTAACAAAAGGGATAGAGATGTGAAACAATTCGATTGTTGTGATTTGCATGATGGAAATCCTTAATTATTCCTGAATATTGAACTGTTTTTTTACACTTAACCACATTCGCGTCAAGCTATGAAGTCAACCCAATGATTTCTTCTATGGCCTTATTCGCTATCCCGATTTTTTCAAGGGTCGTCCCCGTTGAAAGATAATCCACACTGTGCAATTCCGAGGCCAGCCGAACCACCAATTCGATAATCGGCGTTTTCACCGCACCCATTTTGGCCAGTTGCAGTGCGGGAACGTTTAAACCCGGGACGTCTTCCGTGATATAACGACTCCTTACATTGTGCCCCACGACATCCCCGTAAGGGCTTTCAGGGCTATTTACATATTCATAATATGTTTTAGTATCATTTTGCCCGTAATACATTTTAAGCTGATCCATAGTGGATGTGAGTTCCAGCGAAAACGCTTTTCCGATTGCAAGGCGTTCTTCGTCCATCTGCATCATTTTTTCGGAAATCAACGGTGTAATGCCGTCCATGTAATGACGGAAGGTTTCCGGATTCTTTTCAATATCACCATAATTTAAAAACACTGGAAGCGGGTGAAGGGTCTGGTTGGGATTGTCAAGATCGATTCCCAATAGATTTTCTCCGGAAATGAAATCGACATAGCTCCCAAATATATCATTCATAATATTAATCACTTCCAAATTATTCCGGCTGGGGGAGGACGCAATTTTCAGAACAAATTTCTTTTTATAGATATTGACGGTGTTGTATGAGGTGATCCGGCAGGCATAAGGGAGTGAGGCCGTCTCGGATATGGTTATCTCTTTTTTGACGCCCATATCAGCCATCATCTTCCTTAAAAGGAGTCCTCCGTAATTCCCGGGTATAATAATCACATGGTGACCATCTTTGAGATTCGGAATTAATTTTTCAAATATGAATCTATGCGCAAAAGAAGGAACAACGATCAGGAGAATATCGGTGTTCGTTACAGCTTCCTCCATATTCATGGTGGCACCAATCAGCTTACCGCCGGCTGTAATATCGCCCGTTAAAAACATCTCCTTTTCCACCTTTATCTTCAGATAATCCTCTGTTTTTTCCAAGGGTTCATACATCATAACCGGATACCCTTTTTCAGCGATCTGTCCGCAGATCGCTCTTCCGCCATGACCGGATCCGAGCACGGCATATTTCATTGATTTTTTCATTTCAAACCCACATTCATTTAGAATTTGCTTGTTTTTTAAGATATGTGATTCCATTTCTGTAAAAATAAAGTATGCATTCCATCTCGGGAAAAGTCACTCATTAACCGTCCATGTATTTTAGTAGAGGTGACATGCGACAAAGTGGCCCGGTTTCAGCTCTTTCAACGGTGGCTCTGTGTTCCGACAGATGTCCATAACCTGGAGGCAACGCGTCTGGAAGCGACAACCGGGCGGTGGATCAATGGGTTGTGCAACTTCGCCTTTGATTTCAGGAATCGGCCTTTTATAGGCCGGGTCAGGGATCGGAATCGCGGCGATAAGGGCCCGGGCATAGGGGTGACGGGGCTCGGTGATTATATCTCTGGTAGCCCCCATCTCCATGATCCTTCCCAGGTACATGATCATTAAGCGATCAGAAATATTAGCCAGAATGGAAAGATCGTGGGAGACGTAGATGCATGAAAAATTCATTTGTTTAGACATGTCTCTGATGAGATCCAATATCCCGGCCCGAATGGAAACATCCAGCATGGATAAGGGTTCATCGGCGATGACAAGCTTTGGTTCCAGCACCAAAGCCTGGGCAATACCGACCCGCTGTCGTTCTCCGCCGCTCATCTGATGAGGATAGCGGCTTTTATACTCATCAGGTTGTAATCCGGCCATTTCGATCGTTTCCATGGTTCTTTCTTTTATCGTTGCTTTACTTTTATCGGTCAACGCCCGAAGCGGCTCTGCCACTAAATCGAAAACGGTGTGTCTTGGGTTCAATGACTCATAGGGGTCCTGAAAAATGAGCTGAACCTCGCGGCGATAATTCCGGATTTCTTTTTTGGACATTTTAGTGATGTTACGATCTTTATACAGAATTGCACCACCCGTCGGCTCTCTAAGTTTAGCGACGGCAAGGCAAGCGGTGGACTTTCCGCAGCCCGACTCTCCGGCAATCCCTAAAATTTCGCCGGTTTCCATGGAAAAACTCACACCGTCCACGGCCTTGATGATTCTTGCTTCCTTTCCACCCGCAAACTTAGCCAAAAAATCGGGCTTCAAATAAAAATATTGTTTTAAATCGCTGACTTCGAGGATTGCCATGTCTTTTTATCTCCTGCACGTTTGCGAAATTCTTCTATATGGTCTGTTCGAATACAATGGACAAAATGACCCGGTTTTACTTCCATGTCCGGCGGTCGAGTCGTTTCGCATTCCGGAATAGCAAAGGGGCACCGAAAGGCGAAGAGGCATCCAGGCAGGTCCCCAAGCAAGTCAGGCGGTGAACCGGGAATAGAAATGAGTTCCCGGTCAAGGGCTTTAATGCTGGGAAAGGCATTTTTAAGACCCAGCGTGTAAGGATGATAAGGCTCATTAAAGAGTTCCATTGATTCGGCCGTTTCCATCAACCGACCTGCGTACATGATTCCGATGCGATCACTCATCTCAGCGATGACCGAAATGTCATGGGTAATGAGGAGTATGGATGCTGATGACTCGGCTTTTTGCCGAATCTCCTTTAAGTTTCTCAAAATTCGTTCCTGAACCAGAACATCTAAGCCGGTGGTCGGTTCATCCATGATGACAAGGGCCGGATTCAAAACCAGTGACATGGCAATCATAGACCGCTGGCGCATGCCGCCGCTGAATTCATGGGGGTAAGCCTTCATCATACCGGCCTGCAGGCCCACCGCGTCAAAAAGCCCTTCGACAATCTCCACGCATTTAGCCTTATTATAATCGGTGTGGGCCTGAATCGCCTCGATGCATTGATCCCCAACCCTGTAAACCGGATTAAGGGCGTTCATGGCGCTCTGCGGAACCATAGAGATTCCCCGCCAAAGAATTTTTTCCCTAAATTCCTTATCCGGCATGGAGAGAATATCTTGGCCCTTGAACGTCATTTTCCGGGCGGTTACTTGAGCACTTTTAGGGACCAGGCGCATAATTGTCCGAATAAGGGTGGATTTACCGCAACCGGATTCCCCGGCCAGACCAACGACCTCGTTTTTATCAATGGATAGGGTGATATCATCATTGGCTTTTACAGCACCTTTTTCTGTTTGATAATAGGTTTTAAGATTTTGTATGTCTAAAATCATATTGTATTTTCTCCGCTATCGCTGTTTTAGGCGTGGATTGGCCACTTCCTCGTATGCCCGGGAGATAAAAACCAGAGCGCTGACCAGCAAAATAATGCTGATAGAAGGCCAGGCGAACCACCACCATGCCGTTCTGATTTTTCCCGAAATCCAAAGATTATAAAGCATCCCGCCCCAGGTCAGGTTGTTCGGATCGCTGAATCCCAGAAAACTGGCGCCTGCTTCGGCCAAAACGGACCAGGCAATGTTGAAAGAGGTGTAGAGGAGCAAAAGCGGCAAAATGTTGGGCATGATATGTCCGTAAATGATGCGCATATCGCTGCATCCCCTGGCCTTGGCCGCCAAAACAAACTGTCGTTGCCGGATAGCCATCGCCTGAGATCGAACCACCCGGGCCGAAGTCCGCCAGACAATGCAGCAGATGGCGATGATCACGAACCAGATGTTCCGGCCGAAAAGTGAAATAAGCACAATTAAAAAAGGCAAAAAGGGCATGCCGTAAACAATATCCGTAAAACGCATCAGTATTTCATCCAGTTTCCCGCCATAATAGGCCGAGAAAAGTCCGATATTTGCGCCTATGCCGATGGAAATCAGGCCCGACACCAGTCCGATGAGGAATGTGGTCCTAGTGGCATAAATCATCTGACTCAAAATGTCACGACCCATGGCCGTTGTGCCCAGCGGGAACTCCCAAGACGGCGGTCTTAGCATGGCCAGCTTACCGCTGGAATCTCGGAGAGATTCCCAAAGTTCATGGGGCGCAATCAAGGGGGCCAACAGCGCGACTACACCGAAAAAAACAAGAATCACGGCCCCACAGATACCAAAACGGTTACTTTTGATTATGTTATACTGGGTGACGAAAAAGTCTTTTAGGCTTTCCAGTTTCATTCCATGGCTCCCTTAATAATTGATTATAAGATCGATTTTTTGAGTTTATCAGGGCTTAAACCCTCAATCCCCAGTTCTTTGACTGTGATTCCATGTCTGAAGAAATCAACGTCCAGCATAGTTGAGGCGATACGGACAACCGCATCGATATTTGGCGTGGGCACATCCCACATGCGGCCCATCGAAGACCAGGTTGTCAAGGCGAAGGGCACATCTTCATCTATATAGCGCGTGCCAACGTCCGATGGCGCCGGAAAGGATGCGTGTGAATGAATCGGACTCTCTCTGAGTGTGTCGGAAATGCTTTTTTTGCCCAGGGAATATTTCTGATAAAGCTGCTCGAAAGAATCTTTAAAGGTGAGCCCCCTTATCCCCAGATGATTCAAAAGCGACATCCGCTCCTGATCCATTCGCAGCATTACCTTGACCACGGACTCGGTTGCTCCGTCGGCATACAGATTCCAATCCCGGCCTCTGCTGGACTCAATACGACCGGCGTTAAACAGGACCATAGGCGGGTGGACGATGGCATTCAAATTGCCGAGGCTTGTGGACAAAACACTTTCAGCTGCCGTAAATTGCGGGAATACGGGAGTAATCTTCTCAATAAATTCTTTGGTCCGGCCAGCTGGCAACGCGGCTACGGGAAGATTATTCTTTATGCCCATACAGGCCACTACCCCGGGCTCCACAGCTCGTGTGGCGTAAAGCAATGACATGGACTCAACGGGTGTAACACGGGTCTTGACGTCCGCCTCGATCATCCATTTATGGAATCTGAGCGCCCCGAAATTTGAAGTAAAAAGGACAAACTGACCGTCCTCGAAATGGTGGCGCAACGCCTTGCTAAAGGGTTCGTGGGCGTGAGCCGATCCCCCGATGATGATAATATCAACCCCCTTGATCGCCTTTTGAAGATCGGTTGTGTACATGTTCAGATTGGCAAAGCCATTGCCTGCCTCCCCCGATATCTCAATACCGCCTTTTTTTTCTATGGTCTGCAAAGTGGACGCGAACGCAGGAACTTCTGCAAGGTTGACAGAAAAACCTTTGAGAGCAATATCGGCAGCAAAGGCTTGCCCCGAGTTTCCTGTTCCCAATACCGCAAATTTAAGATCATCTACTGACACGTTAAACTTCCTTTCATTTGATTTATTTAGAATTTTTCAGAAGTTGGATCGCACTCTTTGCCGAATCAGTTCTTTCCACCGCCCATAGATATCCTCGGATCAAGATAACAGTATGAAATATCGGATAACAGGTTCAAGACAATGACGAGCACCGCCAGAAGTAGAAAAGTGGCCTGGGCCACCGGGTAATCGTGGGAAGAAGCCGCTTCTACCATCAACTGGCCCATACCGGGCCATGAGAAAACCTGCTCAACAATGACCTGCCCACCCAATGCAAATCCGATCAAAACAGAAGAAACGGTAAATACCGGCAAAAGGGCATTGCGTGCGGCATGCTTTATCATTACCACATTGGGCGATAGTCCTTTGGCCTGAGCCAATTCAATATAGTCACTACCGATAACTTCAAGCATAGAGTCACGCATGATCAACATCGGTGTGGCCAGATAGTAAAAGGCGGTGGTGATTGTCGGTAGCACCAGGTGGTGCAGAAAATCTTTACTGAAGAGCATCTGGATACCGGCCGCCAATCGCATGCCCGGGGTCGCCATGCCACCGGTGGGAAACAAATCAAGCCTGTAGCTTAAAATCATTAAAAACAATATGCCGGTGACAAAGGGCGGGGCGGACTGGAGGACCAGGGCAGTCACCGTGGAACCCACATCCAGGGCGCTGCCGCGTTTCCAGGCCATGAGCATGCCCAAACCGGTCCCGAGCACCAGGGTAAAGCTCATGGCGGCGCCCATAAGAAAAATGGTGTTCCAGAAACGGTACTTGAGTATACCGAACACTTCATGCTGGGTGGTGTAAGACCGGCCCCAGTTCAGTGTAAGCATATTTTTCATATATAAAAGATATTGGACACCCAACGGTTTATCCAGACCGAAGGCTTCTTTTAATCGAGTTTGGGCGGCCTCATCCAGGGCCGGACTGATCACCTGGGCCGTCGGATCGCCGGGCATAACGCGAAAAATAAAAAAAAGGATCGTAGCGACCGCAAAGATTGTCATAATCGTGTATAGAGTTCTACGAATGATAAATTCTTGCACTTTTTTGCTCCTCTGCTGAATTGGAGGCGGCCGGAATATTCAGGCCGCCTCTATTCTTTACAGGTCGAATCCGTATCAGGCCGGATAGTGGATTTTACCCTTCTTATCCCATGTATAACCTGCTTCGGCCAGAATTTTTTTGGCCTTGTTCAAGTCCTCCGGATAGGATTTTACCGCCGGGTTATGCCAATATTTGTTGGCCGGCGCAATGACTGAACCGCCTCGATCGGCCAGGCCGGACAAAATGGCCTCAATGATCAAATCCTTGGGAATGACATGGGCGATGGCCTTTCTGAAGGCCGGATCATTCAGCGGGGGTCTGTGTGTATGATAACCAAGGTTATAGAAACCGTGGTTAGGATAGCCCTTGGCGACAACGTTTTTGACCTTTGCCAGATCCAGAAAAAGACTGGGCTTGAGGATATAGCGGTTTCGATCGCATTCACCTTTTTCAATAGCGGCGGCAACCGCATCATGAGAGCCGTAGACGATTCCGATGATCCCTTCACACTTGGGAGGATTGAAATGCTTTTTAAAAGCCGACACTTTAAATTCCCGGCCGCGGTCCCAGTACTCCAGCTTAAACGGACCGCTGCCCACGGGCTTTTCATTCGCATAATTGAGGGGATCGCTTACATCCACTTTCTCGGGGATGTCTTGCCAGATATGTTTGGGAATGAGAAACATGCCGCCCAGAAGGTTGGGAATAAACGGGGCGTAAGATTCCGCCAGTTTGATGCGAACCGAATGCTTACCCGTTATCTCAACATTCGCCACTCTTTTCAGGATCTGGTAGAAAAAGGGATGTTTCCACTTGATACAATAATCAAACGTAAACTTGACGTCTTCGGCGGTCAATGGTTTGCCGTCGTGCCAGAGCATCCCCTTGCGGATATTCAAGTCAAGGGTCAATTGATCAATCACCTTATAAGACTCTGCCGCCCAAGGCACGATATTTCCATCCGGGCCGATTCGAAATAGCGAATCATAGATCATTCTAAGTTCCATGAACTCGGTGGTGTCCTTACACGCCACCGGATTCAGCATCTTCAAAGGAGATGGACGGGCCGTCCGCACATATCCGTCGCCTTTGATCACCTCCATATTAATGTCCGTCCAGAAGCTGCCGGTACCTTCGCCCAGCATGGGGACCACGTTCTTAAGGCGGTCCGACCGGTAGGCCGTGGTCATCTGCATATTCGCAACCACGGTCAAAGCCTGGGCTTCATGACACAGTTCCTGAGCTTTGAAGACGATTTCCCGCCTTTTCTCCATGTCCATTTCCTTTTGCTGGGCCTCGACCACTTTGTCGATCTGGGGATCGGAAAGGCCATACCAATTGTAGCCGCCTTTTTTATACTGCGAAGAATGGTGTACCTGGTAGAGAAAAACGTTGGGGTCGATACGAATAGATGATCCGGACAGCATGACAAACCACATGTCATAATCATGCTCCATGATCACCTTCTGGACATTCTGGTTGTAATCTATGGGGTTTGCCTTGACGTCCCAACCGATTTGTTTGAAAGCCTCGGCGCAGACCCGGGCCACCTCCGGTCTGACAGGGTCCATGGTCGCGGTGGATGTGGTAATTTTCATGGGGTCCACTTTGGCTCCCGGTTTGGCGGCGCCGAAAACATATCCAGGGCCGGCGATCAAGGAAGCACCGATAGTCCCGCCTGTCACTGTCATAAATTCACGTCTGTTCATATTGCGTAGATCCATTGTCTGTCCTCCTTTGCTGAACGGTTATTTGGATTTGGAAGTAATTCAACTATTCGTTATTGATGAAAAATACTGTTTCAAATATTTTTTGATATATTTCGTGGTTTATGCATAATACCAATTTCTATAATAATTCTTAAACTAACTTTTAAGCGAAGGGTAGGGTGGAATCCTAAAATCAGCCATATCTGAGAATTTTTTTCTTAATTTTGATTAAGGCGGCTATTCCACTAAAAAAAGAAAATGGACTAAATTAGAGACGATATTAATTATTTAAGCAAAGATTATGCCAGAATGAACGAGATGCGCTCATAAAAGGAGTATGATCGGGCAATATCTTATAATTAAAGCGTTTATTTGAGATGTTTCAAAGTCGGGCAGAAGTTTGGGACAAATGTATAATTGTCAATTAATTAAACACTATAATAAATTAAACATTATATTCATATTATTTCAAATAGTTATCCGACATGTATAATAACTGTACATGTCATCAAATTAAACACTATTCGGGCTGGTAGGAAGACCATATCTTTTTATCTTTTTATAGAGTGTCGCCCGGCAGATGCCCAACACTTTGGCCGATTTTGACAGGTTAAACTGCATCTCGGTGATGATTTCCATAATGGTTTGTTTTTCCATCTCTTCCAGTAATGATTCACGGCATTCTTTAGGAATCGCCGCTCTATGGATCAAAGTGCCGATACCCAGCGTCTCAGGTTCAATTTTGTTACTCTCAGCCAGATTGACGGCCCTTTCAATGGCATTTTCCAATTCGCGGATATTACCGGGCCATTGGTAATTGATCAGAATCTTTTCAACTTCCGCCGAAAATTGCATTCCCGGTTTATTTAATGCCCGGGCGCAATGCTTTAAAAAATGTTTTGTCAAGGGGATGATATCTCCGATTCTTTCCCTGAGGGGAGGGATCGTAATTGGAAAAACGTTAAGCCGATAAAAAAGGTCTTCCCTGAAATCACCCCGCACGACCTTTTGGTCTAATTTTGAATTGGTCGCGGCAATGATACGAACATCAACCGCGATTGATTTATGCTCACCCACCCGGTAGACTTCGCCGGTTTGTAAAACGCGCAGCAATTTAACCTGCATATCGGTCGGCATATCGCCAATTTCATCTAAAAAAACGGTGCCGCCGTCGGCAAGCTCAAATTTGCCGGGCCGCCCGCCTTTGTGTGCACTGGTGAATGCGCCGCCCGCATATCCGAACAGTTCGCTTTCAAATAATTCTCTGGGGATGGCGCCGCAATTGATGGCTAAAAATGGATAATGCGATCTCTCACTAGCATTATGAATGGCTTGTGCGAACAGCTCCTTACCCGTGCCGGTTTCCCCAAAAAGCAAAACGGTGGACTTCCCCAACGCCACGATCATTGCCATTTTTTTAACTTCCCGAATGGACTTGCTGACGCTGATAATATCTTCAAAGGTAAAGCGCGCCTGGGTACCGGCCATTTCATGGACTATTTTGCGAATACGGTTGATTTCGTTAAAGACGACGATGGTGCCTTTCCTCTGATCGTTTGAATCAAAAATGGGCTTGGCACTGAAAAGCAGTTGGATAGTCCGGCCGGCTGAACGGAGAATGATTTCACGATCCACGATTTCAAAACCCGGACGCATCAATTGCGACCAATCCAACTGTTTTCCAAAAATAGCTGCCAGAGGTTGGCCCACCGGAGATTCCCGCCATTGTAGGATACGGCGTCCCTGCCTGTTAATCCTGTTTATGATACAGTTTTCCCCCACGGCGATAACGCCGCTGTCAATGGAATTGATAATGGCGCTCATATAATTATTGCGCAGCTGCAGTTCCTTGGACGCTTTTTGAACACGCAATTGATTTTCGATGGCGCGGGCCGAGGTAATCACCATGCCCAGAGTGTGCGGATGAACACGCTGGGCATCGCCGGACAGGGCGATGACACCGAGCAGACGATCGTCGGGACCAAATACGGGCGCCGCCGAGCAGGTGTGGCCATACCCCCGCTGGCAAAAATGTTCGTTATCATTAATTTGTACGGGTATCATACGGGCAAGCATAAGGCTGATTACGCTCGTACCGACGTCCTTTTCGGTCCAGCGGTAACCAGGGCAGCAATTACCGAGGGCCAATTTTTGCAAAAACGGCGGATCGCCTATAATGTAGATAATATAACCCTCCCGATCGGCAATCGTCACGGCAAATCCGGCTCCTGCCACAAACTGGTAGAGTTCTTCCATCTGGGTAATGGCAATGTCCAGAAATTCACGATTTTGTTCAATTCGATCGGCCAGTTCATCGGAAGTCAGACGTCGCTGCAGAGGATTGCGTATTGTTTTGGGATTTAAACCGTAACTTTTGCAGCGCTCATGGGATGCCTTGATTTCTCGCCGCAGCGTTTCCGGATCGGGAATTGAATGAGATCGCATAATTTTCACCCTTAATTTATTGAATAGTAATTCTGGTATAAATCATAATTTTGTCATATTCAACCTAAAGACACAAAAATACAGCGTCATGGATATTAAAACGGGTCGACGGTGAACAGGCTGATCACTGAATATTAGTGCAGCATCCGGACGTCGCAGAAGCGGCTGCTTTGCCGCGGACGAAAAGAACGTATTGAATATACGGGGCCGTAATGCGTCAAGGCCTGCCGGCAATGCAACATTTAAGAAACTTTTCGATGACCTCAACACACCCGAAAGCTGCTATCCTGGAACCGACATGCCAATGACGTATAAACTGATGCGTATAAACACTGAGTAGTAAAATGGCGGGTCTGCGATGTTATGTTCAATAATGTTTACTTTCGAGATGATATATTCGATCATCTATATATAAAAACGTTCCCGCTGCATTGTTCCACGATCAATAGCCGTCTACTTTGCGTCCCTGACCCGCAGCACTTTTTTATCGATCTTGCCTACGGTGGTAAGGGGCATCTCCTTTAAAAACTCGATGATTTTGGGTACCTCAAAGGGCGCCAGTTTTTCCCGGGCAAATTCGGTCAGCTCCTGTTGCAGGGCATCTTTATCTCCGCCATAATCATACCCGGGCGTGATGTGTATGAATGCCTTGACCAGTTCCGACCCGGGTCGATCCGGATTGGGCAGGCCGACAATGGCCATTGCTTCAATGGCCGGATGCTCGGTCAGAACATCTTCGACCTTCTTGGAAAACACCTTGAAGCCCCCGACAATGAGCATATCCTTGGTGCGATCCACAATCCGCAGGTATCCGGCGTCATCCTGGACAGCCACATCGCCGGTATGCATGTACCCGTCCGCGTCGATGGCCAGGGCCGTCTGCTCCGGCTTGTCGTGATAGCCCATCATCACCACATCCCCCTTGACACAAATTTCACCGGGTTCGCCCTTATCCACAGTTTTTCCGGTTCCCGGATCCACCAGTTTCAGGTCGATATTGGTGATCGGCAGGCCAATGGTACCCAGTTTTTTGGGCCCCTTTGACGGGTTCATTACTGTAATCGGAGAGGTCTCGGTCATGCCGTAGCACTCGAGCAGCTTGCCCTTGCCCACGATATTCTCCAGCTCTTTCTGGGATTCTTCCGGATAGGCTGCTGCCGCACATATGCACGTTCCCAGGTTGGTGTGATCCAGTGTCTTAAATTTGAGGTTGGCCGCCAGTAATTGGTAGAGAGAGGGCACATTGACCATGACTTCAGGTTTATATTTTGCAAGCTCGCCGCAGATATGGTCGGTATCGCGCGGGTTGGGGATTAAAATCAGAGCCCATCCCAGGCTCATGCTGTTGACCATAATCTGCAGCCCGGCAATATGAAAAAAGGGAAATCCGGACAGAAGCGTTCCCCCACCCCGGTCCCACCCGAGCCAGTGCTGGAGCAGAAATATATCGCAGATCAGGTTCCTGTGGCTCAGCATCGCCCCCTTGGGATCGCCGGTCGTACCCCCGGTATACTGTAGACAGGACAGATCGTCGGGGGTCAGATCCACCTGCGGGGCCTGAACTGAATAGACATCCGAGCGGATCACTTCAATAAAATCATTGACGGTCTTGTCAGCCAGCGGAGTTACTTTACCTTTGGGAATTTTGCCCAGCAGTTTGCCCAGAAATCGTTTGATTCCCGGCAGAAATCCGCCCACACTGGCCGTGGTCACAACCTTTAATCCGGGCAACCGGTCTGCAATGCCCACAAGACGTCCCGCAAAAATCGCATCCAGGGTGACCAGGCCCCGGGCATTGGAATCCTTTAGCTGGTAGACCATCTCTTCTGCGGAAAGCAGGGGGGATACGCCCGAAACCACACAGCCGGCCCGATAGGTTCCCAACACTGCGATGACGTATTCCGGTATGTTGGGCAGATTGATGCCGACGACATCGCCTTTTTCCAGACCGCATGATTGAAGCATGTTGGCAAACCGGCCGGAATATCGATCCAGATCTCCGTAGGATAATTCCACCCCCATGAAATAAAGGGCCGTTTTATCGGGGAATTCTCTAAAAACCGACTCCAGGAGATTCGTATAGCAGGTTTCCCATTGTGCCGGGTCCAGATCCGCAAGTCCTTCATCATAGGATTT
>CAYQNS010000045.1:0-24132 GCA_964418755.1 uncultured Desulfobacteraceae bacterium | reverse complement strand
GCTACGCTTCACTGCGTGTCTGCGTTGCGCTGCATTTTGCAATCATTCAACGTACGATAAGTACGCCTCATGATTACAAAATTTGCACGCCTTGAATTTGAACTTTTTACAAGACCGTCTCAATCTGGCTTTTTACGAATGCATCACAAATAATAATCATCCAGGAGGACCGGTGTGGAAATTCAGGAAATAAAACAAAGAGTTGAAGAAAAATATCTTCTTGTGAACAGCATAAAGACTGAAATCGGAAAAGTTATTGTAGGCCAGGAAAAATTGATCGAAGGTCTGCTCATAGGGTTGTTTACCAAGGGACATATCCTCATCGAAGGTGTTCCGGGACTGGCCAAAACCAGCGCTGTCATGGCTCTGGCCAATACGGTCAAAGCAGATTTCAAGCGCATCCAGTTTACCCCGGATCTCCTTCCGGCCGACCTGATCGGAACCGAGATCTACCGGCCCAAGGTCGGTGATTTTGTCGTTAAAAAAGGACCTGTTTTTCATAACATCATTCTGGCCGACGAGATCAACCGTGCTCCCTCCAAGGTTCAGTCGGCCCTGCTGGAAGCCATGCAGGAGCGCCAGGTGACCATAGGCGCATTTACCTTTAAACTGGATGATCCCTTTCTGGTTATGGCGACCCAGAATCCCATTGAACAGGAGGGTACATATCCTCTTCCCGAGGCCCAGATAGATCGCTTTATGCTCAAACTGGTGATTGACTATCCGAACAGGAACGAAGAAAAAGAGATCATGAAGCGGGTGGGCTTTGAAAAGCCATTGGATATAAAGCATGTGGTAAACCCGGCGGGGATAAATGAAATCGTTTCGATCATTAAAGAAATTTTTATGGATGAAAAACTCAAGGACTATATTGTCGATATTGTTTTTGCATCCCGCAGGCCGGCTGATTATAAACTGGATATGGAAAATTATATTCAGTTCGGGGCATCGCCCCGGGCAACCATCTTCCTGAGCCTGGCCGCCCGCGCCTATGCATTTTTACATGGGCGGGCCTATGTAACACCCCAGGATATCAAGACGGTAGCCCCGAACGTACTTCGGCATCGAATTATTTTAAGCTATGAAGCAGAGGCCGAAGACATTACCACCGAGCAGGTTATTGCCGCCATTTTTGATACTGTCGAAGTGCCTTAGAAGTGAGAAGTTAAAAGTGAATAATGAAAAGTGAGAAGTGAAAAGTTAAGGAATTCTGCCGATTTTAATTCATTAGAAATTTACAAACCGAGTAACTATTTGATATTATTGATAAATAAAATAGACCGTTATTTTAAATATATTTTTTATGAAATTAAATATCATTTCAAGTAGTTACGGTCATAAACCGCATCTCGATTGCTTAAAAAATTAAAACGATTGATAAATACGGCTTTTTGTCAATTGATTTTTGATGCAATATCAATAAGTTGAAAAAATGTAAAATGAGTTTGTAAATTTCTGTTCATAGATTACGCAAATTATAATGCATCCTACCAAATGTTATTCAATGTCATTAGCTTTAGAAACATCTGTATGGAACACCAGGACATGAAGTTTTTTCTTCAGTTTCTTCAGTTCCTTCATGGTAAAAATTGTTGTTTTTTTCATTAAGTTAATGGCATTGAAATGTTATTTATAAAAAGGCAGAGCGGAGCGATACCACAACTATTTATTATTCAATTTAAGCGGTTTTCAATTTTCAATTATAGAGTCATAAATGCTTTCATCTGAAATCATAAAAAAGATCCGTAAAATTCATATCAAGAGCGGCCGGCTGGTCAATACCATGATGGCGGGACAGTACCGCTCGGTATTTCGGGGTTCGGGAATAGAGTTTGAAGAAGTACGGGAATACACGCCTGGGGACGAGGTCAAGAGTATCGACTGGAAAGTATCGGCCCGGCTGGGTCGCCCTTTTATCAAACGCTACTGCGAAGAGCGTGAGCTTATTGTTATCCTGCTGGTGGATATGAGCGGTTCGGGTGATTTTGGAACTGGAGAGAGCCGGAAAAGAGAAACCGCCGCGGAGGTGGCCTGCATAATGGCCTTTAACGCCATCCGCAATAATGACAAGGTCGGGGCCATTTTATTTACCGACCGGGTGGAAAAGTATATTCCGCCCAAAAAAGGATCTGCGCATGTATGGCGCGTGATACGTGAAATATTAACATTTGAACCGGCATTCAAAGGCACCGGCATTTCCGATGCGCTGGGATATCTTGGCAGGGTATGCCGCAAAAAAACCGTTTCATTTTTGATTTCCGATTTTTTGGTCAAAGATTATTTGCAGCCGTTGAAACTTGCCGGCCGCAGGCATGAACTGATCGGGATTATGGTTTCCGATCCGGGTGAATTTCAATTGCCGACCGGCGGAATTGTCCATGTGCAGGATTTTGAAACCGGAGAGATTCTCTGTTTTGACGCGTTTGACATAAATACCCGATTACAATTTGAAAAATCAAGAAAACTGGAATATCGCAAAAATATGGACACGCTGAGATCAAGTGGTATCGACTGTATCGAAGTCAGCACGGCAGGGTCTGCCGCAGATGCATTGACCCGGTATTTTCGCTATCGGGAAACAAGGAAGCGGTAATGCGAAAAAAGGTCATTTCTATTATTTTTGTTCTGCTGCTTTTTTGGGGCGGGGCAGGCAGTCCAATAAGGGCGGAGAACAATGCTCCGGTTAAAACCGATCCGGCCAGTGCCGAAGTCACCCGGACAGACCATACGCCGGAACCCATGACGGATATTCATGACATCAAACCGGTCGAAGATGCCGGGTTTGATCCGGCCTTGTTGCTATATATCATTGCCGGGCTGGTGATCGCAATGCTGATTGGCGGCCTGATCTATTATCTGCTCAGACCCGGCAAAAACAAAATAACAACCGTTGAACCAACGCTGTTACCTGAAGAAATCGCCCGCAGGCTGCTTGACGGATTATCTGTTTTTGAAACCATGCCCGCGCGGGAATTTTATTTTCAGCTTTCCACAACTTTAAGGGGATATATTAAAGACCGGTTCAATATTAATGCCCCCGAGATGACCACAGAGGAAGTCCTGCCCCGGATCGAAAACATCGACATTGACCGGAAACTTCGGAAGGATGTTAAAAAGCTGCTTTCCACGGCTGATCCGATCAAGTTTGCCGGGCTGCATGCCGCTTGCGAACAGATGGGAAAAGACCTTTTGTTTGCAAAAAATTTTGTAAAGAGTACGACACCGGAGACAACTGTCCACCAAGTAATGCAAAATAACTAAGATATGTTTCGATTCGCATCACCTTATTTTCTGTTTTTACTGGCCCTGATCCCAGTGGCTGTTTTTTATAAACAGCGCAGACGCACCATTCCGGTCATGGGGATATCCGCCGTTGCCGCGGTTTCCAACATCAGAGCTTCACTCTGGCTTCGTCTGCGAAGGGTCATGCCGGTCCTGAAATATATGGGACTTGTCCTGCTCATTATTGCCATGGCAAGGCCCCAGTGGGGTATCCGCAAACAAAATATCCAGACAGAGGGTATCAATATCATCCTGGCGGTCGATCTCTCCGAAAGCATGGCAGCCCTTGATTTCAAGCAAAAGGGAAAAATCGTGAACCGCCTTGAAGCGGTCAAGGAGGTCGTCCGGACGTTTGTGGATCGGCGCAGCGGTGACCGGATCGGCATGGTGGTTTTCGGATCCCATGCCTATACCCAGGTGCCCCTTACCCGGGATTACAGCACCATCGTATCTGTTCTCCATCGATTGAAAATTGGTGCGGCCGGCAAAAGTACAGCCATAGGCGATGCCATCGGAATTTCTCTGAAACGGCTTGAGGACATTAAAAGCAAATCCAATATCATTATTCTGCTTACCGACGGCCGCAGTAATTCAGGCGAATTTGAACCGGCAACCACCGCCGCTATTGCCGTGCAAAAGCATGTAAAGATATATACCGTCGGGGTGGGTACTCGGGGCAGGGTTCCGTTTTTGATCAAGGATACAATCTTTGGCGATCGCTATGTCTACCAGCAGGTGGATATTGATGAAGATACGCTGAAAGATATTGCCGGTAAAACCGGCGGACTTTATTTCAGGGCTAAAAATATAGAAGGCCTTGAAAAAATTTACAATACCATCGACAGGCTGGAAAAAACAGAGGTAAAAATTATTACGTTCGAGCAGTATAATGAATTTTATGTTTATTTTCTTGTCATGGCCTTTATTCTCCAGGGGCTGTGGATTATTTTTTCAAACACCCGATTTCTGGAGATACCATGAGATTCGCCAGAATTGAAATGCTGTCTCTGATATGGACGATCCCTTTTTTTATCCTTATCATCGGGTATGGCATGAAAAAGCGCAAAAAAATTCTGCGCACATTTGCATCCCCCGTCACCCTTGCATCCATTTCACCGGAGCCAAATGCAAAACAACGCATCCTGAAAGCCGTGTTGATGGTCATTGTATTACTCTTTGTTGTGCTGGCTTTAAGCGGACCCCGGTACGGCTATAAATGGCAGAAGATCCAGCGAAAAGGGATCGATATTATCATTGCACTGGACTGCTCCCGCAGTATGCTGGCCAAAGATATCAAACCAGACCGTCTGGCCCGGGCCAAACGAGAGATTGTTGATTTGCTGACCATGCTGCAAGGCGACCGTGTCGGCCTGGTTGCATTTGCCGGAACCGCCTTTATGCAGTGTCCTTTGACACTGGACTATGAAGCGTTTCATATTTTTTTAAAGGCCCTTACACCGGATTTTTTGCCCGTGGGCGGATCAGATATCGGCAATGCCGTATCCATCTCTATTCAAGGATTTGATGAAAAAACAAATGCCCAAAAGGCGATTATTCTGATAACAGATGGTGAAAATACGGGCACTGATATTGTCAAAGCGGCGGAAAAAGCACGGGATGCCGAAATAAAGTTGTTCTGCATCGGCGTGGGAAGCGAGCAGGGTGTGCCGTTGCCGGATAAATCAGGTGGTCTTACAAAAGATTCTTCCGGCAAGATTGTCCTGACCAGAATAGATGAGAAAACGCTGCGTCAGGCAGCGATTTTAACGGATGCAACTTATGTTCGATCCGTTGCCGGAGACATGGATCTGGATATCATTTACAAACAGGAAATCAGGGGAAAAATGGAAGCGGCGACACTTGAAGGTGGAAGAAAACAGGTATGGGAAGACCGCTATCAGTGGATTCTGGCCCTGGCAATCCTGGCTCTCGTCATAGAGATATTCCTGTCCGACAGGAAAAAATCAAGTGCTCTGTTTCTTTTTATACTGGCGCTTACGATTGCCGTGCCGGCCCGTGCCGGTAATATGCAGGAAGGGCTCGATGCCTATCAAAACGGAGAATACGATAAAGCCCTTAAGCATTTTATTGACGTCCAACTGGAAAATCCTGAAAAGCCGGAAATTTCATACAATCTCGGTAATACCTTTTATAAACTCAAGGATTATGATTCAGCCCTGGATCATTTTCGCCAGGTGCTGAAAACAAAAGATAAAACTCTGCGGGCAAAAGCACTCTACAATATAGGCAACACCCAGTATCGCATACAACAGTTTGAAGAGGCCATAAAAAGTTATCAAAAGAGCCTTGAAAGCGATCCTGACGACCGGCAGGCCAAAGAAAATATTGCGTTTGTCAAAAAGGTTATGCAGCAGAAACAACAGCAGAATCAGAAGCAGAACAATCAGGAGCAAAAAGGAAAAGATAAGAAAAAGAAAGCGAACGGCAGATCGGACAGCCCAAAAGGCTCAAAGGGTTCTCCTGATGATCCGTCCGGTGATAAGGCAAAAGACGGAGATGAAGGCCGCCGGAGCCAGGCGGACAAAGAGTATGGTGACCGGATCGATTCCCCTGAGAAAAAAGCGGACGGACCGGCGGACAACGGTGCAAAGGTGCCTGAAAAGCAATATGGCGTGGGTAGAGGGCAAAAATCAACAGATTCGAATCAGGCCGAAAAAATGCTGAACCGCCTGAAGGATCAGCCCGGTCGCGCAATGATTCCGGCTTACCGCGGGCAGCAGGTGGAAAAGGACTGGTGATTTGTATAACGGAGATATATCCTAACGTGCAACAGACCATGCACACCATAAGCAGGAAGGGCCAAATGGCTGGTATGGGCCTTTTTCTGGTCGTTTTTATTATACTGTTTCCCTGTCTTGCAGGGGCTGCGGAAGTCAGCGCATTCGTGGACCAAGGCCGGATCACTCCGGATGAATCGATCCGTCTGACGGTGACCATTGAAGGCGGCAAGGGAGAGATCGACACGTCGGCAATCAAAGATTTCACCGTTGTTTCCCGTGGCTCAGGCAGCAGTGTCCGGATCATTAACGGACAAACCACCCGAAAGACGACCTATAATTTCATACTCATCCCTTTGAAGAGCGGAACCCTTACCATTCCGCAGCTGAGTGTGCAAACAGGCGGCCGGACGTTGAAAACCCGGGCAATATCGATACTCGTATCCCGGTCGTCTGCCATTGATACCACCGAAAAAGACCTCTTTGTTCGTGCAGAAGTGTCTGATAATGCCCCGTATGCAGGTGAACAGATCATATATACCTTTCAACTGTTTTCAGCGCTGCGGATTGTGAATTTGCGGTTTCAAAAACCGGAATTTTCAGGGTTTACGGCCCGGCAGATCGGAGACAGCCGCACGAAGCAAATGGTTGTAAACGGCCGCAATTTTACTGTTACCGAACTTGATTATCTCCTGGTTTCCGTAACTTCCGGGAGCAAGACAATCGATCCGGCCCTGCTTGGCTGTGATGTTATTCAGCGTAATAAAAAGGGCAATTCCGGTTTTGACGGCTTTTTCAGTGATCCGTTTTTCGGCAGCGTGAACACCAAACCGGCCGTGCTGAGGACCGAATCGATCACGGTCAACGTAAAGCCGCTGCCTGAAAATTCCTCTGGTGATGCGTTTTGCGGGCTGGTGGGCCGGTTCCGGATGAAGGCTGAAATTAACGAGCGTATGCTGAAAACAGGCGATTCAACAACTCTGGCCGTCACGATTACCGGCAGTGGTAATATCATGGACGCGGGGGCTCCCGACATCAAGGTGCCGGATGGATTCAAGGAATACAGGGATACTCCCGAAGAGGAAATTTTGCTGGATCAAAGCGGGTATTCAGGCAGCAAAACTTTTCGCAGTGCCCTGGTGGCCCTCACGCCCGGAGAGTATAAACTGGGGCCCATCCGTATGGTGTTTTTTGATCCGCAGAAAGACCGGTATCGCCCAATGCAGGCCGGTCCTTTTGAATTGACCGTAAAGCCTTCCCCGGAAACGGTTAATACAAAAGCGTATTCACCACCGGCATTGGATATGGCCTTGAAAATCAAAAAACAAAAGGTGGAGTTTACCGGTCATGACATTCTGCCGCTGAAAGAAGACCTGGGCGCTCTGGAAAGTCGAAAAAGCCTGTCATTGATTCAGTTTATGTGTTTTCTGTTGATTCCGGCTTTGTTTTACCTGTCACTCAGGCTCATGTTCAATGTTATTCGAAAGGATGTAACCCATCGCATCCGAATGCTGAAAAAATCTGAAAAAGCACTGAAAAAGGCCGGCAAAGCGGATGTCTCCGGGGAAAACTTCATGGATTTTTTGTATCGGGCTCTTGTGGCTGCGATTTTTGCATCGGCGGATCGTCCCGGAGAATCGATTACCTACCAGGAGGCCCGGAATATTCTGCAGGGCAGGGGATATCCCGATGAAGTGGTGTCTATGGCGGTCGATCTGCTGGAAAAAATCGAGTCAGCCAAATACGGAGGGGTAAGCCTGGATGCAAATTTGAGAAATGATCTCCTGGCTCAAACCGGTCAATTGATCAAAAGGAGCTTGTCGTGAAAGTAATGCAAAGTTTTGCAGTCATCTTTACCCTTTTAGCGATTCTGCTTCCCGGGCAGGCCGGTGCTGAAAAACAGCCTCGTCTATTTCTCGATGGCGTTCAATCTTATCATGATGGAAATTTTTCCCGGGCGATTGCATTATTTACCCGATTAACCGATGCCGGAATTGTAAATGGAGAGCTTTTTTACAATCTGGGAAATGCCTGTTTAAAAAACGATGATCTGGGACATGCCGTTTTCTGGTATGCACGGGCTGCCCGGCTGATACCGGGTGATCCGGATTTGAAATTTAACTACAACCATGCACTTCGCATGGTCAAAGATAAAAACGAAGACAAAAATTCGGGGATTTTCCGGATCCTGTTTTTTTGGAATTATATGCTGGGCAGAACCACCATCCAATGGATTGCCATTGTTCTAAATCTGTTTTTCTGGTTTTTCACAGGGCTGCAGCTTGTAAAAAAGAGCAGGACCCTGCACCGGAGCACTCCGGCACTGTTGCTCTTTTTGCTGATATTTTCGATTACGGCATTTTATCATTTTTATGAGAACACCCATGGCACTCAGGCGATCATACTGGATCGGGAAGTGTCTGTGCGGTCCGGATTCGCCGACAGTTCCACTGAACTGTTTGTTCTTCATGCCGGAACCCGGGTTGCTGTTGAAAAAAAGAACAAAGGTTTTTTGAAGATTTGTTTTTCAGACGACAAGATCGGGTGGATAAGAGTAAAAGAAGCCGGCTTGATATAATGTTGAATGTTGAAGTTAAAACAGACAATATATTTCGACATTCGACATTCCTTGTTCAATATCCTGCGGTTTTTTTTACAGCCATCGTAGGGTGGGTTGTGTTTTTGAATGAGCAATAGCCTTTAAGGCCTGAAGCCTGAACTCATCAATACCACAAATATTCAATATTTATCTGGTTGATATTTTATCGATTCTATTTAGAAAAAGGGCAGAGCGAAGCGATACCATAAATTTTCACTTTTCACTTTTCATTTTTCAGTATCGTATGGGGCTGTGCCCACCAAAAGACAGCCCACTCTACGATGCATACAACATACGAAAGGAAAAAATATGATACGGGCGGGTATTATCGGAGCAACCGGATATGCCGGAGCGGAACTGGTGAGGATACTGACGGGACACCCCGGCGTTGAATTGACGGCCATCACTTCAAGGCAATATGCCGGCAAACCCTTTGGAGAAGTGTTTCCGGCGATGGCCGGTGTGGTGGATCTTGTTTGTGAAGAACTGGACATTGCCGGTCTTTGCGGCCGAACGGATGTGGTTTTTCTGGCCCTGCCGCATAAGATTCCCATGGCCCTGGTGCCCGAGATCGCAGGCCTGGGTAAAAAGGTGATTGATCTTTCCGCTGATTTCAGGTTTTCCGATATCGGGCTGTATGAGCAGCATTACCAGGCCCATACCGCACAGGAGTTGAATAAAGAGGCGGTGTACGGATTATGTGAAATATATCGGGAGAAAATCAGTAAAGCCCGGGTTATAGGCAATCCGGGCTGCTATCCCACCAGCATCCTGCTGCCGTTGATCCCGTTGTTGAAAAAGGGGCTCATCGATCCGGGTACGATTATTTCCGATTCGAAATCAGGGGTCAGCGGCGCGGGACGGTCGGTTTCTCCGGCCACTCATTTTTGTGAGGTGAACGAGTCTTTTCGGGCGTATAAAATTGCGGCCCATCGCCACAACCCGGAGGTTAACGAGGTGTTGAGCCGGGAAGCCGGATTGCCGGTTCGCATCACCTTCGCGCCCCATCTGGTTCCCATGACCCGGGGGATGCTTACGACCACATATGCATCGCTTACCAAAGAGGCGGGAGGGGCGGATATTCGCAACTGCATCGCTGATTATTATGCGGGCCGCCCCTTTGTCCGGATGCGGCCGGATGGAAATCCACCGAACACGCTGCATGTGAGTGGAACCAATTTTTGTGATATCGGGGTCGCAATTGACCGGCAAAACAATCGCCTGATACTGATATCCGCCATTGACAATCTGGTCAAAGGCGCCGCGGGCCAGGCGGTTCAGAACATGAATATCATGTACGGGCTGGACGAGGCCACAGGCCTGGATGCCGTGCCCTGTCCGGTTTAGAAAATGCCCGTCAGCCCATCAGCCCCGGAAGAAACAGTGCAATCTGGGGAAAGGGGAGCATAAGGAGAGTCCCGATTAAAAGGGCTATGATCAGGGGGATGACACCCTTGAATATGACCTCCAGGGGAACATCCTGAGCCACGCTGTGTACCACGTAAACGTTGATGCCCACCGGAGGTGTGATGACGCCGATCTGGGTTACCATGACGATGATGACGCCGAACCACATGGGGTCATAGCCCATGGCACTGACCACCGGGAAAAAAATCGGCACGGTCAGCATAATCAGGGCCAGGGCATCGATAAAACAGCCCCCGATAAAATACACCATGATAATCAGGATCATTACTGCATAAGACGGCAGGTTGAACCCGGCCACCCAGTTGGCAATGTCAAAAGGGATTCGGGAAACCGCCAGGAAATGACCGAATACGGTGGCGCCGGCCACGATGACAAGAATCATGCATGAAATTCGGGTGGTTTCGAAAAGGGCCTTAATAAATTCCTTGAAATCAATATTTTTTCGCAGGACTGCGATGACAAGGGTACCGAAAGCGCCCACTGCACCGGCCTCGGTTGGGGTAAAAAACCCCAGGAAGAGACCGCCCATGACCATGGCAAAGAGAAGAATGGTTTCGATAAGGCCGGTCAGGGATGCGATTTTTTCCTTGAAGCCGGCTTTGGGCGCACGGGGAGCCAGTTCCGGTTTAAGAGTTGTCCAGATGATAATCGTCAGGATAAACAGGAGCGTCAGGAGTAATCCCGGAAGGATGCCGGCCATGAACAGCTTGCCGATGGATTGTTCCGTCATGATGCCGTAGATAATAAATATAACGCTCGGGGGAACCAGTATGCCCATACTGCCACCGGCTGCCACCACACCCGTTGCCAGGGTATCATGATAGTTGTATTTACGCATTTCCGGCAGGGATACTGCAGCCATGGTGGCGGCTGTAGCGTTGGTGGACCCGCTGATGGCGGCAAAACCGGTGCAGGCGCCCACCGTGGCAATCGCCATGCCGCCCGGCCAGTGCCCCATGAATTTGTAGGCCACGTTAAAGAGCCGGCCGCTGATGCCGGCATGAAATGCAATCTGCCCCATGAGTATGAAAAGGGGAATAACGGTGAGATTGTAGCTGCCGAAAACATCGAAAATATCCCTGGCCATCATGCTGACCGCGGCATCAAAGCCAATCACAGTGCCGAAACCCACAACGCCGATCAAGGCCATGAGAAACCCAACGGGCATTTTTGAGAAGATCAGGATAAAAAGGGCTGCCAGGCCGATGACGCCCGCAAGTGTCGGAGACATATTTTTTCTTTCGTAATGTAATTCGGGCAGTCTTGACGACCTGCCCGAGGATTAGTATCTAAATTCCAAATTTCAAGATAGGGAAAAATCAAAATAACAAAACAACTCCAGGCTATGTGCGAGCAAATAATTTGCTTTGGCTCTTATTTAGTCGGTACCATTTGTCGTTTTAATAACTTCAGGGCCGATTCGACGGATCTGAAAAAAAGCACAAGAGTCAGCATGCCGCATCCAAGAGCGATTCCAAAAACAAAGGGATGGATCGGCATTTGCAGCGTCATGGAGACTTCACCCGAGTTTTTTAAATCCAGGGCATACAAAATGCTCTGCCAGGTAATAACGGCGAATAGAAGCGCGCAGATAACTGAATTGATGCAGTCAATCAGGGTCTGCATTCCGGGTGAGAGTTTCCGGACCAGAAAATCCACTGCAATATGCCCGCGTTCGGTTGTGGTATGAGCCAGTGAAAAACTGACAAATGTCGCCCCCAGCAGACCCACAATTTCATAGGTTCCGGGAATGGGGCAACGCAAAATTCTCAGCAGTACATCCGCACAGGTCAGCAGCATCATGGCAGTTACGGCAATTGCCGCTATCCAGTTAAACCAGCGTGCCGGCGGATGAAGCTGTTTTTCAAGCTGTAGCACAACAAAATTCTCCTGTTATATGGCGATTATATAGCGCCCATCTATAAAAACAAATTACAAATGATAAATCAATGCCATTAACGTAATGAAAAAACAACAATTTTTACCATGAAGGAACTGAAGAAAAAACTTCATAAACTTCATGTCCGTGGTGATCCATACAGATGTTTCTAAAGTTAATGACATTGAATGATAAATAACAAACAAATTACATATGGTCACAAGTAACCGTTCACGGTTCAAAGATTCCTCTCTATGCTCATGCGGTGGCCATCGCAGGGTGGGCTGTGCCCACCAAAAGACAGGATATCTTTAGATTCCCGACCTGCACAAAGTGTATATTTTCTTTCGGGTTGTTTGATAAATCACAAATAGCATGCAAATTCGGTGGAGACTTTTTAAGACGCCATCATTATTTATTTTTGTCTATCAGTTCAGAGAGCAGGTTTACATATTTTTCCCCCGCCAGCCCCTTGTCGGTGGCCGCTTTAATATATTCATCAATAACCGGCCGAACCGCGGATGCCCATTTTTTGCTCTCGCTGTCGGCCAGGGGGATGATCTCATTGCCGAGACCGAGTGTAAACTGCCGGCCGTCCCGGTCTCCATTGTCCCACGCCTTGCCATGAACATCGATCCATTCATTGCTGACATCCGTAAAGATTTTCTGAAGGTTTTCGGGAAGATCGTTCCATTTTTTAAGGTTCATGACCACATACATTGCAGTGGTATAACCGACGCTGAAACAATCGGTACTTGATTTGATGACTTCTCCCTGGTGCCATCCCTTGAGTACTTCGATGGGGCCGAAGGTGCCTTCTACCACGCCTTTTTGCAATGATTCGTAGGTGGAGCCCTGGGGCATGGCGACCGGTACTCCGCCCAGGGATTTAACGACTTTGGCGCTTAAACCGGTGGATCTTATTTTCATATCTTTCAGGTCTGCAAGATTGTGGACCGGCTTTTTTGTATGCAGCAGTCCGGGCCCATGGGCATGGAGATAGAGTACTTTTACGTCGGACAGTTCAGCCGGCTGAATCGCTTTAAAAAATTTGTTCGCCACACGGGTTGCCGCTATGCCGCTGGGATACCCCAGGGGAAGGTCAATGGCTTCCATGACCGGAAATTTCCCCCGGGTATAGGCAAAACAGGACATGCCCAGATCTGATATTCCATTGACGACGCCATCGTAACACTGGTTGGCCTTGGTCAGTGTACCGCCGGGAAATACGGTTATTTTTATTTGGCCATCGGTCCGTTTGTTGATTTCTTCAGCCCATGCAACGCCGGCCTTGCATTGATCATGGGATGGCGGGAAAAAAATGCTGTAGTTGAGTGAAATGGTTTTTGCCTGGACCGGCATAGAGATAAGGAACGCCGCCAAAATAAGTAAAAATATCAGGGAAAATGTAAAAATACGATTTGTTTTCATTTTTTCTCCTTTACCAATAAAATTATGATGTAGTTGAAAAGCCGTTCAGTAGCACATGGCCGGTTAAAACCGAATAAGATAATTAAAATTTTAAAGCTGGGCGATTTAAAGGGTTGTGAACCGGAAAGCTTGCCTATTCATCGTATGGATGAACAGCAAGCCTTTAATACAGATAGGGATAATAAGAATGGCAATTTGTAGGTTTTTTTTGCATGAATTTTGCTCATTTCCAATGTTTGAAATTTTACCTATCCTTTTTTGGGTTCGGATGTCAAGTTATATTTGCCATGAGGGGTACGCCGGATTGAAAAAAAGGCAGTATGAGTCCGGGCTTCTTGTCTTGACATAATTATTGGATTGGATTACGTAAAGCCAGATTTAACGATATCCAATACAGGTACGTTTTAAACATCCCAAATTTTAAGATTGAAAGGAGATTGAAAAATGTCAGCAACACTGATCAAGGGTACTGAAATCCGGGAACGGATTCTTGAAGAAATTACTGCCGAAGTAGCTGAAATCAAGGAAAAACATGATGTCGTGCCCGGCCTTGTAACTATTCTGGTGGGTGAAAACCCGGCATCCATGTCCTATGTTACTCTGAAGATCAAAACCGCCCATCGTGTTGGTTTTCATGAAATTCAGGACAGCCAGCCGATCGATATTTCAGAGGAAGATCTGCTTGCCCTTATTGATAAGTATAATAATGACGATTCAATTAACGGAATTCTGGTTCAACTTCCCCTTCCCAAACATATCGATGATAAAAAGATTTTGAATGCCATTGATCCGGATAAGGATGTGGATGGTTTTCATCCGGTCAACGTCGGAAGGCTTATGATCGGCGGCGATGAAGTTAAATTTCCGCCCTGTACGCCGGCTGGAATTCAGGAGATGATCGTGCGCGCCGGAGTGGAAACCAGCGGCGCTGAAGTCGTCGTGGTGGGGCGGTCCAATATCGTGGGCAAGCCCATTGTAAACATGATGCTCCAGAAAGGACCCGGGGCCAATGCCACTGTTACCGTTGTTCATACACGAACCAGGGATATGGACAAGCACTGCAAGCGGGCCGACATCCTGATCGTTGCGGCCGGTGTGCCGGACCTGGTAAAGCCCGAGTGGATCAAACCCGGAGCCTGTGTGATCGATGTGGGCGTCAACCGGGTGGGGGAGAAAATAAGTGAAAAAACCGGCAGAAAGATTGCTATCCTGAAGGGCGATGTCGATTTTGATGCAGCCAGGGAAATCGCAGGATGGATTACACCGGTTCCCGGCGGCGTCGGCCCCATGACCATTACCATGCTGATGAAAAATACGTTAAAGTCCCTTAAGTTTAAACTGGGAATTGCCTGAATTGCCTGAGATACGAATAAGGGGGAAACAGCACCCCTTGTTCGTATTGGGCCGGGAAAAATTCGCAAGGTATAATCTTTGAAAATATAAGCGATCAACAACAGGTTTGAGTATGCACAACAGGTTGTCAGTTCTAATATACAGTCCACGCAAAACAACGTTGAGGCAGATTACCGTCCCGGCCGTTTTCCTGTATGGCTCTGTTTGTGCATTTTTTATTATAGCTGCTCTTGCGGGCTATGGTTTTTACGATTATATCGGTGCCAAAAAAAACGCCGGGCGTGCCGCTGTTCTTGCAAAAGAAATCTCTTTTCAACAGGAAAAAAATGCCCATCAGCAAAAGCAGATACAAGAATTTGCAAATGATATTAACGAATTAAAATCTAAATTGGTCACCTTGAACCGGTTTGAGAAAAAAATTCGGGTTATCGCGGATATCCAGAATTCGGGCCGGCAGGAAGGTTTTTTCAGTATCGGTGGGTTTATCCCTGATGATTTGGATTCCAGGGGCAGGATGGATCAAGGGACAGCTTTGGACAGTCATTATTTACGTGAGATGCATGCCGGGATCAATCAGCTCGAAATCGCCTCAATCGAACAGGGGTTTCAGTTTGAAACCCTGTTGCAATACCTGGAAAAACAGAAAAGCATTCTGGATTGCACGCCTTCCATACGCCCTGCCAAAGGGTGGATATCGTCGAGTTTCGGATATCGCAAGAATCCCTTTACCGGACGTCGTGAAATGCACAAAGGACTTGATATTGCAAATCACAAGGGCACTTCCATTGTTGCCACTGCCGCAGGAGTTGTAACGTATGTGGGCCGAAAAAGGCTCCTGGGTAATATTGTTGAAATCAACCATGGGCATGGATTTATTACCCGTTACGGGCATATCTCCAAGGCTTTGATAAAAAAGGGGCAAAAAGTAAAAAGAGGTGAAGAGATAGCGAAAATCGGCAATACCGGAAGAAGTACCGGGCCCCATCTGCATTATGAAGTCAGTTTTAATGGCATTCAGGTCAATCCCCGGAAATATATCCTCAATTAGCGTCCTTACAGCACTTCCTCTATCTCCATCAGGGCAAACGCATCTGAAAAACAATATGAATCGACAAACTAGCGATGGACCGACCTGCAGGTGAAAGCCGATGCGATCCCGGGCAATTTTCATTTTTCCGTATGATGCAGAGTCAACAAAGTGTAAACGATTTTCAGCCCGTTATGAAGGATGTCCGGATTTCCTTTAAAATCCGCTTGAGGTTCTTGGCAAAATGGTTTAATTTTTATTCAACACGGACAATTGAAAATTCAAAATCGTGTCTAAACGGCCTTTTCCTTCAGACATTTATTACAAGGAGTTCCTGATTTATGTTTTTTGATTTTTTGACCAAAATTTTTGGTAGCAGCAATGAACGCGAGTTAAAAAAATTCATGCCGATTGTGGATAAAATTAACGTTTTTGAAGGCGAAATGCAGGCTATGGATGATGCGCGCCTCAAATCCCAGACGACCCGATTCAAAGAACGTCTGGCAAACGGTGAACTTCTTGACGATATCCTGCCCGAGGCCTTTGCAACGATCCGGGAAGCTTCCGTCAGGACCCTTAAGATGCGGCACTTTGATGCCCAGCTCATCGGCGGGATCGTGCTGCACCGGGGCAGGATCGCCGAGATGAAAACCGGGGAGGGGAAAACCCTGGTGGCCACACTGCCGGCTTATCTGAATTCCCTTACCGGACACGGGGTACATATTATTACGGTCAACGATTACCTGGCACGGCGGGACACCGAATGGATGGGACAGGTATACAGGTTCATGGGCTTGAGTGTGGGCACCGTTTTGCACGGGTTGGACGATCATGAACGACAGCTTGCCTATCATTCGGACATCACCTATGGTACCAACAATGAATTCGGGTTTGACTATCTGAGGGACAATATGAAGTTTGAGAGCGATTCCCTTGTCCAGCCGGAACTCAATTATGCCATCGTGGATGAGGTCGACAGTATTTTGATCGACGAAGCCCGGACCCCACTGATCATCTCGGGACCCGCGGAAAAATCCACCAGCCTTTACTATCAGGTCAACAATATTATTCCGGGTCTGAAAGCAGAGCGCCATTATACCATTGATGAGAAGGCCAGAAGCGTGGTGCTCACTGAAGAGGGCGTGGCCCATGCCGAAAAAGTGCTGAAAGCCGACAACCTGTACGATCCCAAATACATCGAGTTGCTCCACCACATCAACCAGGGGCTTAAAGCCCATACGCTTTTCAAACGGGATGTGGATTATATTGTAAAACACGGCGAGGTGATCATCGTTGATGAGTTTACCGGCCGCCTGATGCCCGGGAGACGGTACAGCGAAGGCCTGCATCAGGCCCTGGAAGCCAAGGAGAATGTGAAAATTGAAAATGAAAACCAGACGTTGGCCACGATTACCTTCCAGAACTATTTTCGGATGTATGACAAGCTGGCCGGCATGACCGGTACGGCCGACACCGAGGCGGCCGAATTCAAGAAGACCTATACTCTGGATGTGAACGTTATCCCCACCAACCAACCCATGATCCGTAAGGACTATCCGGATGTAATCTATAAAACCCGCAGGGAAAAATTTGATGCGGCCCTAGAGGAGATTATAGAGCTTAACCGAAAAGGTCAGCCAGTGCTTGTGGGCACCATCTCCATAGATGTCTCGGAAAGTTTCAGCCGGAAACTGAAAAAACGTGGGGTCAAGCACACGGTCCTGAATGCGAAAAATCATGAAAAAGAGGCTGAAATCGTATCCATGGCCGGCCAGAAAGGAGCTGTGACGATTTCAACCAATATGGCCGGCCGGGGAACGGATATTGTGCTTGGCGACGTCGTGGTCGAGCTGGGCGGTCTGCATATCCTGGGAACGGAACGGCACGAGAGCAGGCGCATTGACAACCAGCTCCGGGGCCGGTCCGGCCGCCAGGGAGATCCGGGGTCGTCACGCTTTTATCTGGCCCTGGAGGATGATTTGCTCAGGATATTCGGAGGTGACCGCATCACCGGGATCATGGAGAAACTGGGCATGGAAGAAGGAGAGCCCATCGAACATAACCTCATCAGCCGGGCCATTGAAAATGCGCAGGCCAAGGTTGAGGGACATAACTTTGATATCCGTAAGCAGTTAATCGAGTATGACGATGTGATGAATCAGCAGCGGGAGGTGATCTACAAACAGCGGCGGGCCACATTGACGGGCGAGGACCTGCGGGAGTCCATTATGGATATGATTGCTGAAAAAAGCGATAAAATTGCCGATATGTTTGCCGATGAAAGGGCCCTGCCTGAAGAGTGGGATTTCAAAGGCATCGTGGAGGCGGTGTTCAAATATTTCAGCTTCAGATTGGAAACCTTTGACGAGGATACCCTGGACGGACTGACCCGGGAGGGGCTGGCCCGGTTGATTACGGATGCCGCAGTTGAGGTTTACCGGGAAAAGGAACGACTGCTCGGCGACCGGGAGATTCGAAACCTGGAGAGGATCGTCATGCTCCAGGCAGTGGACAGCCTGTGGAAAGACCACCTGCTGAGTATGGACCACTTGAAAGAGGGGATCGGTCTCAGGGGCTATGCCCAGCAGAACCCTTTGATCGTTTATAAAAAAGAAGGGTTTGACATGTTCCAGGAGATGATTTCCAGGCTCAAGGAGGAAACCCTGTCCATCATGTTTCGGATACAGATCGCCGAGCCGGAAAAGATAGATAAACTTCAGAAAAAGAATGAACAGAACTTGATATTTTCAAGCGGCGATGGGGCTGACAATAGTAAAAAACCGGTCAAACGCACCAATAAAAAGGTCGGCCGGAATGATCCCTGTCCCTGCGGCAGCGGGAAGAAATATAAAAAATGCTGCGGCAAATAAGAGGAATTCGGGAAAATGACCCCAACGCATACATCCGGATCTGAAACTGAAAATCATGTGGCCACCCGGATCAAGAACCAGACCCGGGAACCGTCAATGTATAAGGTTCTGCTGTTGAACGATGATTATACATCCATGGAGTTTGTGATTGAAATTCTGATCGGTGTTTTTCACAAATCCATCGAGGATGCCACAGCCGTGATGCTGAAGATTCATCGGCAGGGTGTCGGGCTGTGCGGGGTATACACTCAGGATGTCGCTGAAACCAAAACAGAACTGGTCCATGCCCTGGCGCATGAAAAAGATTTTCCGCTCAGGTGCATAATGGAGAGAGAATAGCGTATGATAAGCAGACAAGTGAGTATCAGCCTCGGCCTGGCAGTCAAGGAAGCCCGCAGGCGGCGGCACGAGTATGTGGGTGTGGAGCATGTTTTGTATGCGATCCTGCAGGATAAGACCGGAATAGAGGTTATCGAAAACTGCGGAGGCAGTGTTCAAAATCTGGAAAAAGCCCTGAATGATTTTTTTGACCATAAAATGGAGGTTATTTCCGAGGGCACTGAATATGTACTCCAGCAGACCGTGGGGTTTCAGCGGGTCATCCAGCGTGCAGTCAACCATGTGCGGTCGGCTGAAAAACAGGAAGTTGTCGTCGGCGATATCCTGGCATCGATATTTCAGGAAAAAGATTCCCATGCCGAATATTTTTTGAGCAGGGAGGGCATTACCCGCCTGGACGTGCTGACCTATATTTCCCATGAATCCTCCAAAATCCCTTTTCCAGGATATGCGGCCCCGGATACCGGGACTGCAAAGAATGCCGGGGGGAAAAAAGATCCCCTTGAATTGTTTACCGTCGATCTTGTGGCCCAGGCCCGGTTGCATAAGTTTGACCCGCTTATCGGACGTCAGGCGGAGCTGGAACGGACCATGCAGGTTTTGTGTCGCAGGCGCAAACACAACCCGATTTTTATCGGCGATCCCGGCGTCGGTAAAACCGCCATGGCCGAGGGCTTGGCCCAGAAGATCGAAAAGGGTGAAGTGCCGGAATTGTTACAGAACATTCACCTGTTTTCACTGGATATGGGGGCACTGCTGGCCGGCACAAAATTTCGGGGAGATTTTGAACAGCGGCTTAAAATCATCATTGCCCGATTGAAAAAACTGGAAAATGCGATTTTATTTATCGATGAGATTCATACCATTGTCGGGGCCGGTGCCACCAGCAGCGGTTCCATGGATGCTTCGAATATTTTAAAACCTGTTCTGGCTGCCGGGGATTTTCGTTGTATCGGTTCCACGACCTACGAAGAATACAAGAATCATTTTGCCGTTGACCGCGCATTGTCCCGCCGGTTCGAAAAAATCGAGATTGCCGAACCACCGCGGGCGGATGCCATTCGAATTCTGAAGGGCCTCAAGCCGTATTATGAAGAGCATCACCAGATTGTCTATACGGAACCGGCCCTCAGGGCAGCCGTTGAACTGTCTGCCAAGTATATCAACGATCGTTTCCTCCCTGACAAGGCCATCGATGTCATTGATGAAGCCGGGGCCTTTGTTCGGTTGACGAAATCTTCCAACCGCAAGAAAATACATCCTGCGGATATTGAGCAGATCATTGCCCGTATGGCCAAAATCCCGCCACAGAGCGTTTCGACATCGGATCGCAGCAAACTTGCAACCCTGGAAGATCGGCTCCGGCAGGTGGTTTTCGGGCAGGATGCCGCCATTACGTCAATGGTCACTTCCATCAAGCGCTCCCGGGCAGGTCTGGAAACGCCGGATCATCCCATTGGATCTTTTTTGTTTGCCGGTCCCACCGGCGTGGGCAAGACCGAGGTGGCGCGTCAGATTGCCCTGTTGCTGGGCATCGAGTTTCTGCGGTTTGATATGAGCGAATATATGGAAAAACATGCCGTGGCCCGTTTGATAGGTGCGCCTCCCGGCTATATCGGGTTTGATCAGGGGGGGCTGCTCACAGACGGCATCCGCAAGCATCCGCACAGCGTACTGCTGCTGGATGAGCTCGAAAAGGCCCATTTTGATCTGTTCAATATCCTGCTGCAGGTGCTGGATCATGCCACATTGACCGACAACAGCGGAAAGCAGGCGGATTTCAGGAATGTCATTATTATCATGACTTCCAATGCCGGTACACGGGAGATGGGAATGCGCAGCATCGGATTCGGCGATTCGGAAATGGATATGCAGTCAAAGGGCAATAAAGCCATTGAGAAGCTTTTCAATCCTGAATTCCGCAATCGACTGGACGAGATCATTACCTTTAATTCGCTGAATGTGGAAATCATGGAAAAAATAGTGGATAAATTCATGGACGAACTCAACGCACAGATGGCCGGCAAAAAGATTTTTCTGCAGATTTCGCCGGCAGCGCGCACATGGCTCGCCCGGAAAGGATATGATCCGCGCTATGGGGCCCGGCCGCTCACCCGGGTGATTCAAACTCAAATCAAAGACGAGCTCGCCGATGAAATTCTTTTCGGCCGTCTCACAAAGGGCGGCGTTGCTTTTGTGGATATTGCGGATAAAGATCTCGTTTTTACATATGATTCAGACATGCACAAGCAATGAGCCCGGTTTTTCTGTTAAACGATGAGATTGAATTTCCCCCGGTACATCTGGCGCGCAGCGACGGTCTGCTGGCCCTGGGCGGGGATCTGAGCCAAAAGCGGCTTTTGCTGGCCTATCGTATGGGTATTTTCCCGTGGTTTTCCGAACCGGAGCCGATCATGTGGTGGTCCCCGGATCCCCGTCTGATATTGTTTCCCGGGAAATTAACGACTACCAGGCGGCTGCAGCGCACGATTCGTCAGGCACGGTTTCAGGTAACAATGGATCAGGCGTTTGAGCCGGTAATTCGCGCCTGCGCCGGTGTGCCGCGAAAAAACAGCCATGGCACCTGGATTGTAGACGAGATGATCGAGGCGTACTGCACGCTGCATGAATCCGGCTATGCCCATTCGGTTGAAGTATGGTATCAGGGTAAACTGGCAGGAGGTGCCTATGGCATTGCTTTGGGGCGGGTTTTTTTCGGGGAGTCCATGTTTACGCGCGTAAACAATGCATCAAAGATTGCCTTTGTTAAGCTCGTGGAGCACCTTGACGCACAGGGGTTTGACATGATTGACTGCCAGATGACTACCAGCCATCTGTTACATTTTGGCGCCCGGGAGGTGCCGCGGTCTCTTTTCTTGAATAAACTTGCAGTATCCGCAGCGGTACCGTCAATTCCCGGTAAGTGGAACGTACAAATATTGTAGGCATTCTCTATTTGCCGGGGTGCGAGACATAATTTTTTTGCGCGCAGCGCTTTAACCTAATTTTTTATCCGTGCCTGCCTCGTTAAATTCCGAAGGACAGGCGAAGCGTATTTAACCGGGCTGAATCCGCGTTAATCCGTGTCCAATAAGCTGTTTCCGCCCTCCAACCTCCAACCTCTGTCATCTGCCCTCTGTCTTCCGATCTCTGTCATCTGCCCTCTGTCTTCCAACCTCTGTCATCTGCCCTCCGTCCTTTTTCCTTGACACCGTTAAACAATCATGTCATTTTGCATGTCAACCATTAATATACATGTTTATTGTTGTAAGATCCAAAAATGTACAAAAGAAAATTTCGATTACCTGAAAAACCAAAACAAAGTTTTTTCCTCTGGGGAACACGCCAGACCGGTAAAACAACGTTGTTAAAGGCATGCTACCCGGATGCCATGCGAATTGATCTGCTCAAAACCGATGAACTCATGCGATACGCAAAGGAACCGGCGCTATTGCGGGAAGAAGTGGCAGCGCTTTCGAATGAACGATTGATTGTGATTGACGAAATTCAGAAAGTCCCCGTGCTTTTAGATGAAATTCATTACATGATTCAGGAGTGGCAACGCGTTTTTGCATTGTGCGGGTCCAGTGCGAGAAAAGTTAGACGCGGGCATGCAAATTTATTGGGTGGCCGTGCGATTCGCTATGAACTCTTCGGCCTGACAGCACAAGAACTTGGATCTGATTTTTTCATTGAGCATTTTGTCAACACCGGACCGCTTCCGGATCATTATGGGGCTGAGAACCCTGCTTTGGCGATCCGTGCCTATGTGAATGATTACTTGCGAGAAGAAATTCTGGAAGAAGGCTTGACGCGTCGCCTGCCTATATTTTCCGACTTTCTCAGGGTGGCAGCCATCGGAGACACGGAAATTCTAAATATGTCCAACATTGCACGAGAAACAGGGCTCGCAGTTTCCACTGTCCGGGACCATTACGGCATCCTGATCGATACCTTGATGGGCGCCTTCCTTCCTGCCTTCACATTGCGGCCAAAGCGCCGCACGATTCAGGCGCCGAAATTCTATTTTCGGGATCTGGGCGTGGTCAACCATCTGGCAAGGCGAGGGGCCATCAAGCCCGGATCGGAACTGTTTGGCAAAGCTTTTGAAAACTGGCTGTTTCATGAACTGTCGGTTCACGCAAAATACAGCGAGTTGTTCTATGAACTTTCATACTGGCGGCTTTCCAGCGGCATTGAAGTCGATTTTATTCTGGGGCCGGGCACCGTAGCCATTGAAGCAAAGGGCAAGTCAAAAATCACCTCCGCGGATATCCGTGGGCTTGCCAATTTTAAAAAAGATTTTCCTGAAGTAAAGCGGTTGATCATCGTTTGTCTTGAAAAAAGGATGAGAAAGACCGTCGAGGGTATTTATATCGTGCCTTATCAAGAATTTACCAAATTGCTCTGGGGTGGAAAATGGATTACATAAGCATCATGGAGAATGCCCACGGCAAGATAATCCTCTCAACAGCCCATCTAATCATCCCAATTCCGAAAGAAAAGCGAAGCGTATTTCACCGGGGTACGAGACATAATTTTTTTATCCGTGCCAATTCGCGTTAATCCGTGTCCAATAAAGCCCTTGCCCTAACCTTCATGTTCTTCATGTCCTGGTGAAACTTAAGCCCTTCTTAGCCCCGCACGTTCTGCATGAATGCCCCCGAGAGGCAGAAAAAACGCTTGACATTTGCGTACAGAATCAAGTACATCTTTTAATTACACAGGAGGAATATATATGCAATCAATAAACTACACAACATTTCGAAAAAATATGGCAAAAACCATTGATCGAGTCAACGATGATCATTATCCTATCCTTATTACACGCCAGAACGGGCGAACAGCAGTGCTTCTGTCTCTCGATGATTTTAAATCGTACGAAGAAACAGCATATCTTATGAAGAGCCCCAAAAACGCTGAACGTCTCAATGCTGCCATTGCTGACCTCGAAGCAGGCAACGGCGTTGAGAGGGACCTTATTAAAGAATGAAACTGTCATGGGCTGAACAAACATGGGAAGATTACCTGTATTGGCAGAAGACAGATCAGAAAATCCTTAGGAGAATTAACCGCATCATCTTAGAAACCAAACGAAATCCATTTGAAGGAATAGGTGCCCCTGAAGCATTACGCTACAACTGGAAAGGATATTGGTCACGCCGTATCAATAAAGAGCATCGGTT
>CAYQNS010000044.1:0-24813 GCA_964418755.1 uncultured Desulfobacteraceae bacterium | reverse complement strand
GGGGCTTCTCCATTGAATTTATACCTGTTGATAGGTTAAAGTTTAAGGGAAACCATGAAATGTCAATAAAATTCGAGTGGTGATACATTGAGACTATCCCATAAAAATCGAGATTGTCAAAACCTTTGATTTCTGCCAATAGCCCAAATTTGACATAACCGCAGAGATTGATCAAATATCTCTATCTGCGGCCTTGAAAAAAGTTTGTCAAAAAAACAACTAAACCCACCTTTCAGAATTCATAATAAATGAAATTTTCTTATTCATTGGGTCTGCCCGCCCCTTGTTAAGAGTGTGGAGCAATATGGGTTTTAGTATCAATTTAAGTTTATGCAGATTTTTGGTCATATGTCAAAGATATACCATTGCTTCACCTGCCGGCGATAATGTCCCATGTTATTGTGGAATGACAAGCGGGAAACCGTCACCACTCACGCCAGAGTATCCGCAGGATAGGAGCCCAGATTTTTCATCGAAATGGTCAAATCGGCCATCTGCCGCAGCACCACGGCCACTTTCTCGTCCCGGACAGAGCCCTCGCAGTCCAGAAAAAAGCAGTAGTTGCCCGGGTCCGTGCGTAGCGGCATCGAGGCGATTCGAGTCAGGTTGACGTTTGCCTCGGCGAACAGCCGCAGCACCTCATACAGGCGGCCGGCTTCGTGGGCCGTGGCAAAGACGATGGATGTCTTGTCACCGCCCTGATCATACGGCTCTCGGGACAGCAGCAGAAAACGGGTGGTGTTGGCAGGACCGTCTTCGATACCGGCTTTTATGATCTCCAGATTGTAGAGTTCGGCGCACAGGGCACTGGCAATCGCGGCCCCGGCTCTCGGATTCTCCCGCGCCAGCATCTTGGCCGCCCCGGCCGTGTCATAATAGGGATGGGGTTCCAGCTTGTTGCGCATGAGAAATCCCCGGCACTGGGCCAGGGCCTGGGGATGGGAGTAGACCGTTCGAATCTTGCTATAATCGGACGCCTCTCTCGCCAGCAGACAGTGGTTCACGGCCACCTTGGCTTCACCGATGACATTCAATTCCGTGGTGGTGAGTAGATCGTTGACCTGCGTTACGGCACCTTCTAAAGAGTTTTCCACCGGCACTACGCCCATATCGAAGTAGCCCTCTTCCACGCCGCGGAACACATCGTTAAACTCCATACAGGGAATATAGGCACCCTTTGGTATCAGATGCCGGGAAGCCACTTCTCCATAGGCACCGTGCTCGCCCTGAAAGGCCACCAGGGGGCGGTCTTCCTCCTGCAGTCGTTTGCTTTCCTCGATGATCGTTTTAAGAAGCTGTCTGGTAAAAGACCGCTCCATCAGGTCCAGATTTAGGCCATCGACACGTGCGAGCATATATTCTTCCCGCTCCGGATCGCTGATGGTTTCCTTGAATTTTTTGGACCGCAAAGCCAGTTCCATTCTCTCCTGGAGCAAAACCAGCAGTTCTCGATCAGCCTTATCTATCTTTAGACGAATTTCTTCAAGTTTCATTTTCCCCCCTCAATAAAAATAAACAGCACGCTTCCAATCATTCAGGTTCTCAAGTGCGTGCGGTGTCCGCCGCTTTGAAGAGGCGTGACTTCCCGGCGGCTTTGTGTTTTTGATAATGCGCGATGGACGCTACGATCCGGTCGTGCCGGGTAAAAATGAAATAATCTCCTATGTCTCTGCGCCGGCGCTGGTATAAAGCTCCTGCCATGCCTGACGCAGGTTTACGCGGGCGGAGGCAAGGCGGCTTTGGGCGGCGACAAGGTCGCGCTGGGCTTGCTTCAGGGTGACCAGGCTTGCCTGCCCGGCCCTGTATTCCTTTTCCACGAGATCCCGGTTCCGACCTACGAGGTCGGCGTTTTCGCGTTGGAGGAGAAGTTCGGCCTGGGCGGCTCTTACTTTGGCGATGGCTTCGAGCACTTCGCTGACGGCCTGGGTACGGACGTAGCCAAGATTGCTTTTGGCTTCGTTGTGGGCGGCTCTTGCTTCGGCCACTTTGGCCCGGGTGAGACCGCCTGCAAAAATATTCCAATTGACCGTGGCGGCTATCGTTGTACCGAAATCGTCTCCTTCAAAGCCGGCGTCACCTGTGCGGTCGCCCGTGTAGCCTGCGGAAAGGTCAATGGTGGGGCAGTATTCCCCGCGTACGGATTTGAGCCGGGCCTTGGCGGCTTTTTTTGTCGCTTCGGCCTGGAGGATGTCCGGTCGGCCGGCTTTAGCGCTTTGCATAAAATCCGGGGCTTCGGGTTCGGTGATCTCTTTTACGGATTCTGCATTCATACGGGCGAGTTCGACCCTTTTTGCAAAATCCGAATCCTGGGAACCCAGAAGCGCGGCCAGCCCGAACATGGCCACTTCAAAGCTTTGCTTTGCACTGATGACGTTGGATCTGGCCGCGTTCCGGCTCACCTGGAAGTTGAGCACGTCGGAGAGTGATCCTGTGCCGATTTGCCTGCGGATTCCGGCTTCCTGGACTTGCCGGGCAAAGAAAATTTCGTCGGCTTCGGCAATGGCCATGTTTTCGCGGGCGAGCATGGCCCCGTGGTAGGCCCGGGCCACGGAGGAGAAGATCAGCCTGCGGGCATCGGCCCGGGAGTGCTTGCTGGCGCTCAGGGCGTATTTGCCGGCCGCGTAGTTGAAGCGGCGGGAAAATCCGTCAAACATACGCCATGTGGCGGTGATGCCCGCACTGTAGTATTCTTCCGGGTCTTCCATCGTGGCGGCCGGATTGAAAAACCGGGCCTGCTGCAGGGCTGCAGTGTAAGCGTTATCTGAAAGTTCCACACGGGATGCCTGGGTGTTGGCGTCCAGGCGGGGCAAATAGGCCGAGGCCGCCTGTTTCACGCGCCAGGCGGCTTGCTCCACCCGATGAGCGGCGGCTTTGAGTGTGGGGTTCCGGGCCAGAGTGATTTTTTTTGCCGTGTCCAGATCCAGCACACGGATGTCGGCGAGATCCGGGATATCTGCATCCATTTCAATGCACAGGGCCGGGCCGGCTGTGGCAAATACCAGTGCCAGCGCCATAAGTACTGCGGTCAATCGTTTCATGGGCTCCTCATATGTTGTCCGCGGGTTTGCGAATTTATTTGTATTGCGCATACTCTACCGCCTAAAAACTTTTGGGCAAAGGCATTGCCGCCGGTTGTTGGCCGGTATGAGGGTTCAGTTTATCCACGTGGCGGTCCCGCGCGGGTTCCACGTCCCGGCGACGGGGCCACACACCATTTTTTAAATAATAAACCGCCCGGCGCATGTCATTTAAAATTGCCAGCAGACACGGGATGAGCACCAGGGTCAGCACCGTGGCAAAGGCCACGCCCGCTGCCAGAGAGATGGCCATGGGAATCATAAATTTGGCCTGGAGGTCTGTTTCCAGCATCAGCGGGGTCAGACCGCCCACCGTGCTTGCGGTAGTTAAAAAAATGGCCCTAAAGCGCCGGGCCCCGCCACTGGTGATGGCGTCAAAAAACCCCATGCCTTCGGCAAGGTTTTCATTGATACGTTCGATCAGCACAATGGCGTCGTTGACCACCACCCCCGCAAGGGCCACCATGCCGAACACGCTCATGATGGAAAGGTCATAACCTAAAAGAAGGTGGCCGAGTACACCGCCGATAATGCCGAAGGGCACGGTGAACATGATGACCAGGGGCTGAACATAGGACCGGAACATGGTGGCGATGATGACAAAGATGCCCAGAATCGCCAAAGGAAACCCGATGGCCAGGCTGCCGAAGGATTCGCGGGATTTTTTCTGCTCACCCTGAAGCGCGATGCGCAGGGCAGGGTGGGCTTTTTTAAGCTTTGGGAAATAGCTTTTGTTCAGCTCGGCCATGATCTCGCCGGTATTGGCCCGCGTGTTGTCCACATTGGCCGACACCATGACCCGGCGCATGCCGTCGGTACGGGTAATTTTGGAATACCCCGGCGCATAAGAGAGATCCGCTACGGAGCGCAGGGGTATCTCATGGCCGTAAGGCGTGCGGATGCGGATGTTGTCCACATCGGACAGGTGGCTTCTTTCCTCTCTGGTGTAGCGCACCTTGATGCGCACATCCTCCCGGCCCCGTTGCAACCGCACGGCTTCGCTGCCGAAATAGCCGGCATTCACCTGCCGGGCAAGGTCGGCCACGGTCAGGCCCAGGGTCCGGGCTTCGGGCTTTAAGCTCAACCGCAGTTCGGTCTGCCCCGGGTTGAAGTCCGAGGTGATTTCATACACGCCGTCAAACCGTTCCAGACGGTCTATCAGGGAATCGGCAACTTGCAGGATTTCATCCATATCATAGCCCTGGACCCACATCTCTATGGGTTTCCCCGGTGGCCCGGCCTGCATGCCTTCAAAGGTGATGGATTTAATGCCCGGAATGTTGCCGATTTCCTCTTCCCATGCCACCATAAGTTTTTTAGAATGGATTCCGCGATTTTTCGATTCAAGCATGATGGCCTGGACCCCGCCGAAATTGGGGCCGATGGTGGGCCATTGTCCGGCAGTCAGCCCCACCATGGTCAGGTGGTTTTTAATCATGGGCTTCCCGGTAATCGTTTCCGTCTTTTCTCCCAGGCGGATCAGGGCCTCATCCACCTGTTGCACCGCATCCCGTGTCACTTCCGGCGGAGTACCGGAAGGGAACTCGATGTTGGCTGCCATGATGAACCCATCGATTTCGTGAAACACCTCAAATTTTATGATGCCGCTTTGCATCAGGCCCATGGCCAGTAAAAGCATACTGATGGCCGTGCACAGGCTGACATAACGCCATCGCATGGCTTTTCTCAGAAACGGCGCATAAATTCGTTCCACAAAACGCTCAAGTCCCTTGGAAATACTGGAATGAAAACGGTTCAGACCACGCATAAAACGATTTTTAGCGCCATTGCCTTCCTTAATTTCCGGCAGGTGGGAAAGGTGTGCCGGCATAAGCAGCAAACATTCAATCAGGCTGATGGCCAGGCATGAAATCACCACCAGGGGCAGAATCTTGATGAATTTTCCCATAATGCCCGAAACAAACGCCAGAGGTAAAAACGCGATAATGCTGGTGAAGACCGCCGCGACAACCGGCATGCCGACCTCCGAGACCCCGTTGACGGCCGCGGCCAGGGGCGGATCGCCGTTTTTTCGGTGCACATAAATGGATTCCCCCACCACAATGGCGTCATCTACCACAATCCCAAGCACCATGATAAAGGCAAAAAGCGAGATCATGTTGATCGTAGCGCCGGTGGCCCACACAATGGCCAGGGCTCCGGCCACGGAAATGGGAACCCCCATGCCTCCCCAGAAGGAAAGCCGCCCGTTCAAAAAAACAAAGAGCAGAATAAAAACCAGGATCATGCCCAGGATACCGTTTTTGATCAAAAGATTAATGCGGGCCTGGAGGATGTCCGTGCTTTTGAACAGAATTTCAACCCGGGCGCCTTCGGGAAGCCGGGGTCTCATCCGGGCCACATGAGTTTCAACAGACTCAGTAATGGCAATGGAATCCTCCTCGCTGGTTTTGTACACCATCACAAAAGCTGCGCGCCTGCCGTTGACCGTGGTTTCCAGGGGATCTTCGGTAAACCCGTCCCGAATGACGGCAATACGGTCCAGGGTAATAATTTCCCCGGAAGGGCTTGCCAGCACTACAATGCCGGCCAGTTCCCTGCCCGTGTATTTCCTGCCGATGGTGCGTACGCGGATCTCCTCGTCCCTGGTTCGGATGGTGCCGCCGGCAAGGTTCAAATTGCTGCGGGTCACGGCATCGGTCACCTGGTCAAAGGTCAGGCCGTACTGGCGCAGGCGCTCTTCGCTAACCTCGATACTGATTTCATAATCCCGGGTACCGAACACCATCACCTGCGAGATGCCGGGAAGCACCTTGATCTCATCTTCGAAACGCCCGCCCCATTCCTTGAGCCTGCGCTCGGACATGTCCCCGGAAATGGCCATGAGCACCACAAGTTCGCGGTGCAGAAGTTCGGAAATAATGGGTTTTTCCGCGTCTGCCGGGAAGGTTGCAATACCGTCCACCTGGCTGCGGACTTTATCCAGCACCTCGTAAAGGTCATAGTCTTCCTTGACCTCTATGACCATACTTGCATACCCTTCGGAGGATTCCGTGGTGTACTGTTTGACGCCGGCGATGCTTTCAATGGCTTCCTCGATTTTTAAGGAAATGCCTTCCTCGACCTCCTCGGGATCTGCGCCGGGATAGGCCACGCCGATGGTGATCATATCCAGGGAAAATTCCGGGAAGGTCTCCTTGATCATGCTGCAGGCGGCAAGCGTCCCGGCACACAGGATGATCAGCAATGCGATATTGGCAAAGACCGTGTTTTTGGCAAAGACCGTATAGATGCTTCTCATGCCTTGTCCTCCCCTTTGCCTTTTTCATTTGCGGAGTTTGGCTTTTGGGGTGTGTTGATCTCCTCCAACAGGGAGTTTTCCAGCGGATCCACCAGGCGGGTAACGATCACCCTGGTTCCCGGCGCAATTCCCCTGCTGATAAAGGCGTCATCGCCCTGAAGCCGCGCCACCTTGACCTGGAGAGTTTTCAGGCGCCCATCCTTTTCCACATATACGGTATTTTCAAAGGTTACAGCCCGGCGGGGCAGGCGAATCACATTTTTCATGGTCTTGCCGGGTATGGACACGCTGCAGAACATGCCCTGAACCAGGGGCAGGCTTTCCGGGTCCGCGGAAAACGCTTTTTCCCCGGAAATCCTCACGGCCACGCTCACGGTGCGGGTTTTTTCGTTAAATGCCACCACCCGGTCCAGCACACCTTCCCATGCATGGTTTTTCTTGTCCTCGGTCCACAAGATGGTGCAGGGCACGGGCACGGGGCGGGCAAACCATGCGGTCTTGTGCTTAACTGCGTCGTTTTCAAATTGCAGCCAGTCGCGGGCGTCGCGGCTGTCAATGGGGATGACGATTTCAAGCTCGGAGTCATCGGCCAATGTCAGGATCGTCATCCCGGGCTGGGCAAGCTGGCCTTTTTCCAGGCTGACGGAAATCACCCGTGCATCAAATGGGGCACTGACCACTGTGCGGTCAAGGTCGGCCCGATTTTTTTTCAACCCGGCGCGGGCTGCGGCCAATCCACTCCGGGCTTCCCGGATCCGGATGGGATACAACTCCACGGCCAGGGTCATCTGATCGGCCCTGTCCTTGGCCGAATTGGATGCCTGTTCAGCCTGGTCCACGTGCGATTGGGTGCCTACGCTGTATTTTTTTAAAAGCTTACGCACCCGGTCATATTCGGTGCGGGCAAGCTCCCGGCTGCGCTCCAGGGTTTTTTGGCGTATCCGGTCGATTTCAAACTGTTTTTCCAGACGGGCCACAGTTTGTTCAAGCTGTCCGGCAGTAGCGCGGGCCGCTTCATATGCTGCCTCGTAATCCACTTTATCAATCACAAAAAGCACCTCACCCGCAGCAATAATGCCGCCGACTTCCAGGTTGGGATGGATTTGCACTACAACGCCTCCCACCTGGGGAGCGATCCGGACGATATCCCTGGCGCGGGCTTCGCCAAACCCGGTGATCACCACCGGATGGTCCTCAAAAGCGGCCGGCATCATCTCGACCTGAATGGCCTGTTCCTTTATGGGAACTTCCGGCGGCTTTTCCTTCATCCGGGCCAGTGCCCACATGCCGAATCCTCCGATTACAAGGATGACCACGCAGGCGATCATACGTGTTAAAACACGAATTTTGGAGCCGTTGATCCGGGTATTTTCAGTCATGGGGTACTTCCTTACCTATAACTTTGGTTTTTTTACCTAAGATGAGCGATTAGCGGTTTGCCATTAGCGTTTAGCTTTGAAAAACCATAGCATTCCGTTCATGAGAAATAACACCCGGCAGGCGAACGCTTCTAATAGTAAACATCCTCTAATCATTGAAGTAATAGCTAACAGCCAAAACCTAATCGCTCAATTCAGTTAAGTCTTCCAGTGCGGCCGGGGGTTGTTTTCCGCTGTTTGCGCCCACTTTTATTTCTTCAATGATCACGGAAAGCCGTTTGAGAATTTCCACCCAGTTGCGGGCATGATCTTCACCGAGTTTTTGTACAAGATCCGTAAAAACCGCCAGCACGGCCTGGTCGGCCTTGCCCATGAAATCCTTGGAATAATCGGATAGTTCCACAACCACTTTGCGCCTGTCCTTCCGGCTTTGCCTGCGGGTGAGCATGCCTTTTTCCACCAGCCTGTCCACCATGACCGACGCCGAAGGAGGGCTGACATCAAGGTTTTCGGCCAGCTCCTTGATGGTCATGGCGCCCCGGTCCTGTACAGCCCAAATCATGTGGCCCTGGGCCATGGACATTTCATGGATATCGTGAAACGCAGCCATATCCAACAAAATTTTATGCAAAAGGTCGTGAAAGTATGTGTTCAGGATTTTTCCGTATGTGGAGACATCCCTTGCCAGCTCAACAATTTTAGGATTACTCATGGACACTCCCCTGGTGATTAGACAGGCTAAAAATTAACCTGTCTAATAGTTAGAAAATCTATCTATTTGATTATCTAACTATTTGTCAAGCTGTTTTTTTGTCTGGAGTCAATAAGCAATTCAATGTCATTACCTTTAGAACCAGCGGCATGGATCACAATGGGCATGAAGCGTTTGAAGGTTTTTTCTATTCATGTTTGCCAAGGAGATACAGAGGACACAGAGAACCGCACAAAAGGTCATACAGGCTACGGTTACTGAGGCACGCAATGCCGTTATAAAATTTATGGGAATAAGATCTACCGAACCGGCCGTCATGAAAAAGCACAAGGGCAAAGCTTTGATTTTCATTTTGGGCAAGATTATGGATCGTATAGGAATAGAATCTTCAGACTGGAGGGCCGAAACTGCATGGTAGAAAAGCCTGGCATTTACCACATGTTTCCGTATACTCGGGTAGATCCGAAAGATGTTTCATCTTTTGAACCGCTTTGATCCTTTTATAACATCTTGTTCGGTCTATGCCCTCAACAGTTACCGCATTGACAGGACACGAGGCAACGCATTTTAAACAATCCATACCCTGTTTATAGAGGCAGAGTTCCGTACCGCTGAAAACGGGATGGTCGTCAAGGTCGGCCTCAGTGACCAGGCTTCCCAAGCGCCCAGCACATCCAGAGGGAGTGATCAACTGTGCATTAATGCCGAAGCGACCTAAACCGGATAAATACCCCAGATGTTTGTGAGACCATCGACTCATCAGGCTGATCTTATCAAAATTGGCCGTGGGTGGCGTGGTGGCAGAGTGATAGCCTGTTTGGGCCATAAACTCGGCCAACTCCTGGTTGATCCGCTCAATCAGTTTATTCGTACCATTGATAGGCCGATATGTCTTATATGTTTTTAGCCCTCACAAGGGCATCAAGGGTGCCCATTTTTTCCAACATGGGCGTTATTTTTTGCGCGCCCTCTTCCATCTGACTGTTTTTTATATCCTTTTCCGCTGCAATGGCACCTTCATACAATTCCGTCAGGACCAGTTGCCCCGAAGCGCCTTTAAACGAATGAATGGCCCTGGCGGCCTGCTCTGCATCTCCTGACGCAATGGCTGCCAGGCATTTTTTTAGATCGGCTGATCCGGTTTCTATAAAAAGAACCAGTAATTCCAGGTATTCGTCTTCGTCTAAATATAAATTTTCAGCCAATTCCTTGAAATTCATAATTTCTCCATGCAATGCATATTTTTTTAAAACAATTAAACGTCGATGACGTAAAAAAAAGTTTTCAGCTACTGCGTTACAGCTCCCGGCCTTCTACCTTCCACCTTCACCCTTCAGCCCCCGATATAAGGTGACTATTCCCAGTGTCATTTTTTTCCATTGAACATCACAAAATCCTGCACGTCTCATTATGGCGGCAAATTCAACAGCACTTGGAAAATTCAAAACGGAGGCGGGAAGGTATTGATAGGCCTTTAAATTTTTTGAAATAAACCAGCCGATCTGAGGCAGGATTTTTTTAAAATAAAACATGTAAAGATCCAGCATCAAACCTTTTTCCGGTGTCGACAGCTCCAGCACCAGCAACATGCCGCCGTGTTTGAGGCGATCATGAAAGATTTTCAGCACAGATAGCTTATCGGCAATATTCCGGATGCCGAATGCGATGGTCACGGCATCAAATGTATCGGGTTTAAAAGGCAGAGCAAAAGCATCCGCCGCAAGCAACTCCACGCGGTTGCCTTTTATCGCTGATTGTATTTTAGATTTCCCAAGCCGCAGCATTTCCGGAGAAAAATCTATTCCGGTTACATAGGCCTCACTGCCTTTCCGACGGTTAATTTCAATGGCCACATCACCGGTACCGCAAGCTGCATCAAGGACCCGGCCGGCAACTGGAATTTTCATAACCTTAACCATATTTCTGCGCCAGACAATATCCTGTCTCAAACTCAGCAATCGGTTTAAAAAATCATAGCGGGGAGCAATGGCCTCAAACATATCCCGGACAAACCCCAGTTCCATATTCTTCATTGACAACCATGATATGTGAATTATTTTATTTCATCATTATTAGGAATAAATTTTACCATAAAATTATGTTTTTTAAAATAGCATAACGGTTAATCCATTACAACGTTCACCATCTCAAATTTAATGCTGCTGAAAAACAATGGAAAATTCGTGTAAAGAGTAGCGGCATTGTTGATCCCCGAAGGCAACTGAATGACAACCAAACGTGATTATTATGAAATTCTCGGCGTAGATCGGGATGCGGATGACGGCAGGATAAAAAAGAGCTATCGCAAACATGCCATGAAGTATCACCCGGACAAAAATCCGGGCAACCGGGAAGCCGAGGAAAAATTCAAGGAGGCCGCCGAAGCCTATGAGGTTCTGCGGGACCCTCAAAAACGCAATATCTATGACCAGTACGGGCACCAGGGGCTGGAAGGTACCGGTTTTTCCGGGTTTGGCGGATTTGAAGATATCTTCTCAAGTTTTGGTGATATTTTTGAAGATTTTTTTGGTTTTGGCGGCGGGGGACGATCGAGACCCAGAGGGCAAAAGGGAGCGGATCTCAAATATGATCTTCAATTGAGCTTCATGAAGGCTGCATTTGGAGCCGAAACCGAAATCACCGTGGATAAAATGGAGCCCTGCTCCCAGTGCAAAGGCAATGGATGCAAACCCGGCACCCAGCCTGAAATTTGCCGGGCTTGCGGCGGTGCGGGACAGGTAACCCGCAGCCAGGGTTTTTTTTCGGTCCGAACCACCTGCCCGTCCTGCCGGGGAGCCGGGCAAACCATTAAAGAACCCTGTTCCAACTGCCGCGGCTCCGGACAGGTTCGAGTCAGTAAAACGGTTTCGGTCAAAATTCCGGCCGGGGTCGATACCGGGTCCCGCCTGCGTCTGACCAGCGAAGGGGAATCCGGAATCAATGGCGGGCCGGCCGGAGACCTGTATGTGTTTATTCATGTAGATGCGCATGATTTTTTTAAGCGGGACAACACCAATATCATCTGCCAGATACCCATCAGTTTTATCCAGGCGGCCCTGGGCGACAAAATAAAGGTGCCCACTTTGAAAGACGAAAAACAGCTCGATATCCCCAAAGGCACCCAGCCGGGCAAGTTGTTTTATTTTCACAACGAAGGCATTCCCTCCCTCAGAAACGGACGGCGGGGCGATCAGATCATACAGGTATTGATCAAAACACCGACCAATCTTTCCAAGAAGCAGGAAGTTTTGCTGAAAGAATTTGCAAAACTTGAAACGGAAAAATTTTCCACTAAATTGAAAAATATATTCAAAAGCAGCGCTACCGGGGCGTAAGGGAGATATAAGGTAGATGTTCGAATTGAAAGTGATTACTGATTTTGCGGCTGCTCATCAGCTCCGGATGGTTGGGGAAAAGTGTGAAAATCTGCATGGTCATAACTGGAAGGTAGAAGTCTTTGTAACCGGTGAAACATTAAATGAGGCTGGTGTGCTCATGGATTTCGGTATCCTGAAAAAACATCTTGCCGAAATAATGGAAACGATTGATCATAAATTTTTAAATGAGCTGGATTTCTTTTCGGGAAAATGCCAGCCCTCATCCGAAAACATTGCCTGCTATATTGCCGACCGGCTTCAGGCGCGTATCCAGTCTCCGTCCGTACGGGTAGACCGGGTGAGTGCCTGGGAGTCAAACAATGCCTGTGCTACCTATATTTGTTGACGCCCATTGTTCCATCAGTTCGTCCCGGTTTACAATCGTCGCCACATCCGGGACTTGTTTGCGGATGTTTTCAACCCCCCCCTCCTGACGGTCCACCAGTATTACGGCCTTTATCACATCCATTCCTTCGGCCCGGGCCCGTTCCACCGCCTTTATGGTGGAGCCGCCGGTAGTCGCTACGTCATCAATGATCACAACCTTTTGTCCCGGAGCCAGATCCCCCTCGATCCACTTTATAATACCGTGGTCTTTCCGGGTCTTGCGAATCGAAAACGCCTTTATGGGGGCCTTGTTCAGTTCAGAGGCAAAGGCCGTGGCAACCGCAATGGGGTCGGCCCCGAATGTGAGACCGCCCACACCATCAGGTGCAAGTTCCCGGATGGCATTGAATACGAGATGCCCCACCAGATAAATTCCACGCGGGCTCAAGGTGGTGGGTTTGCAGTTGACATAAAATCGGCTCATTTTGCCCGAAACCAGTTTGAATTCAGGCGCCTTACTGTACTTAAATGATTGTTGGCAAAGCAGTTCGATCAGTTCCTGTTTCATATTTTTTTCTCTACCTAAAGGTTGTCCGGCAGGTCAGCTCCGGCCATGATATGTGATAATCCAAAAATTAAACCGGCTCCGAATCACCCCACAGCCTGCCGATGATAAGAATATATTGATTTTAAGGCCGAGATACGATAAAAAACCCCCACCGAAATGGAAGAAGCGTGGTTTAATGGGATTCAGTGGAGGTTTTCGAGCAGAGAAAACTGGTAGCAGCACTCCCTGAACTCGAAAAATGTGATATCAATAAAACCCGCACCGGTCAATAAAAACTACTAGGGTTGCTCCGAAACAGTTGCAAATCTGTGTGAACTATCTTGCATCAACTGCTGCGGGGGAAAAGTCAGGCATGGAATGATTGAAAACAAAGGACAATCGGCAATAATTCGAATTTTCCATGTTCATAAACAATACGGTGCAAAAAAAGCACTGACGGATATTACCCTGGATATTTTAAAAAATGATTTTCTTTTCATCAATGGCCCCAGCGGCGCCGGCAAAACAACCCTGTTGAAATTGCTCTATCGCGGTGAGCCGGTATCGGAAGGGCAGATTCTCATCGACGGGTTGAACCTGTCCAGAATTTCCCGCAGGCGCATTCCCTATCTGCGGCGGCAATTCGGGATTATATTCCAGGATTATAAACTGATCCCGACAAAAACGGTATTCGAGAATATTTCCATCGTGCTGGAAGCCAGGGGCCGGAACCGCCGACTCATCGGGAAAAAAGTCAACAGCCTTCTCCGGACAGTGGGAATGGCAGACCGCCGGGATGCTTTTCCGCCCAGCCTGTCCGGGGGTGAACAGCAGCGAATAGCGGTTGCCCGGGCCGTGGCGGGAGATCCGAAAATTATACTCGCCGATGAGCCCACCGGCAGCTTGGACAATGAATCCGCGTCCATTATCATTAAACTTTTAAAACAGTTTCACACCCGGGGCGCCACGATTATTGTAGCCACCCACGACCAAGAGTTGATCCGAAAAACAGGGGGAAGGGTCATCCATCTCAACCAGGGACAATTGCATTCCGTAACGTTTCAGCAAACTGAAAAAACTTTAGAAACAGACCCGGATGGCCCGGTTGACGAAAGACAATTATGATGAATTCGGAAAAAGCCGAATTCATCAGGTGTTGGGTGTTGGGTTTTAGGTCATTGATATTATTTGTTTTAACAGAGGTTTAAAACTTAAATCCTAATACTTAAAACGTCTCGTAAAAAGTGAATTTTTGCCTTTTTACGAGACCATCAAATATAACCGTTTATTTTTTTTTATCATGAAACTTTTTTTCCAAAAGGCGATCCACGATCTCCGTATCAACCGATTTTTAAACGCCGTCACCATTATTACGATTGGGTTATCGGTTTTGATTTTCAGCGCCTTCACTCTTTTTATTGTCAATGCCGATGATATGATGCGTGACTGGGAAAAAGGCGTTCAGTTGATGGCTTACCTGGAGCCGGATATTCAAGAGCCTGTCCGCCTTGAAATAAAAGATGAGATTCAATCCATTCCCGGGGTTGCAAAAGCCCGCTTCATATCCAGCGTGGAAGCATTACACCAGTTGAAAATTCAAATGAAACGGCAGTCGGCACTATTAGAAGGACTTGACAAAAATCCCCTTCCGGATTCATTTGAAATTCGAATGACTGCTACTGCACGGAATTTGCAGCAAGTGGAGGCCCTTGCCAACCGGATTGAATCCGCAGAGGGTGTGGCGGAAGTGGAATACGGTCAACAGTGGCTCGGCAGGTTTTTAGATATTTTTAACCTGCTGCGGCTTGCCGGGTATGCCATCGGCGGTATCTTTTTTATGGCTGCGGTGTTTATTGTGGCCAATACGATCCGCCTGGTGCTTTACTCACGGCAGGAAGAAATTGAAATCATGCGCCTGATCGGCGCTACGGATGGTTTTATAAAAACCCCTTTTTATATCGAAGGACTGATTCAGGGCGCCTGCGGCGGTATCCTGGGTGTTGCCGCGCTTTTTATAGCTTACTTTCTGGTTGCGTCAAATATCCAGCAGGATTTCTCTTCCAATCTGCTGACCATCAGATTTCTTCCCCCCAGGACTTTTTTATCCATCATATTGTGCAGCATGTTTGTCGGGTGGCTGGGATGTTATCTTTCTCTCAAACAATTTTTAAAGGTATAGGCGTTACCATCGCAGGTATACTTTTGTTGTGGTCGCCTCTGCTGGTCTGCAATGTGCGGGCGGACAAAGCAATCGTGCGGGTGAACAGGCTGAACATGCGCTCCGGGCCCCAAAAGTCCGGAACCCCCATCAAACAGCTAAGCAAGGGTACAAACGTTCAGATCCTGAAATATTGTAATGGATGGATCAATATCCTGCACGAGGATCGGGTCGGATATATTATTAATGAACCGCGTTATATCAAAATAATAAAAATAATAAAAGATGAGGAAAACAAGGCTGAAAAGGACGCTGCGGCGGCTCAAAAATTCAAAGAAGAGGCACTTGATGTAAACCATCAAATACAAGAACGAACGCAGACTGTTCAAACGATCGCTGCCCGGGAAACCGAGGTGATCAATAATCTGGATCGGATCGATCGCGATCTAAATATTGCCACAAGGCAGGTTGCCCTTTTGAAGGGCAGGCAAAAAGAGCTTCAAGAGAAGAAAGAAGCCACAAAGGCTCTGTTTGCAAAACTTTTAAAAAAAATTAAAACGGGCGAGGCATATGCATCCTGCCGGATAGTGGCCCTGTATAAGCTCGGGCGGCTGGGACAAATCCATGTCCTGGCATCTTCTGAAAATATGTACGAATTTTTTAAACGGCGATTGGCTCTGAAAAAAATAATTGCCTATGACCGCAGGGTTCTTGAAGAACTGACACAAAACCGGGTGGATCTTCAAAAAATTCTGGCGGATCTGAGTGATCAGAATCAAAAAATGAATGTTCTTGAGCAGAATCTTGCCTGCCAGATTACCCTGCTTGCGGATTCAAAAAAAAAGCGAACCCGGATTCTGAAGGATATCGGCCGGCGCAAAACCCTGGAAATGGCCGCCATTGAATCCCTGAAACAGGCGGCCCTGGAACTGGATCTGAAAATTCGCTCCCTGAGTTATGAAAGTCCTGATGAGAAGGAAGATTCCGCAAGAAAAATATCAAAAAGCTTTATTGATTATAAAGGCTTGCTTAAGATGCCCGTAAAAGGTAAAATAATATCTTTGTTTGGCTCCCATCGAAACAAAAAATTCAATGTGGTTAATTTCCAGAGCGGAATTAATATCCGCGCGGACAAGGGCGAACCTGTCCGCGCGGTTTTCGGGGGCCGCATACTGTATGCCGGCTGGTTAAAAGGCTATGGCAACATGTTGATTATAAACCATGGCAATAACTATTACACGCTCTATGCTCACGCCGAAGAACTTTTTAAAGCCAAGGATGAAACTGTGGAAAAAGATGAGGTCATCGCCACAGTGGGAGATACCGGTTCCATGGCAGGCTCCAGGCTCCATTTCGAAGTTCGCTATCATGGGAAACCGATGGATCCGGCAGCATGGATTCAAAAAGGATAAAGGGAGTAATCTATATTATGACTGTTGAAAAGAAACGCCATGTCAAATTATGGCATCTGCTGGTGGCCGCCGCCATTTTCTGGACCGTCGGAACCGGTTTTTTTCAAGACCTGTCTGCCGGCAACGACGAAACATACGAGGGGCTTAAGTTATTCACCGATGTGATTGAGCTGGTGGAAAAAAATTATGTCGATCCCGTTGAAACAAAAGAGCTTCTCCATAAGGCGATCCAGGGTATGGTGCACGGGCTTGATCCGCATTCAGCCCTGCTGCCGCCCGAGGCTTTCGAAGAACTGCAGGTCGACACGCATGGTGAATTCGGCGGCATCGGTATTGTGATAGAGATGAAGGAAAGATTTCTAACGGTGGTGTCGCCCATCGAGGGGACACCGGCCCACAAGGCCGGGATACAGGCCCGGGATATCATTATTAAGGTAGACGGTCAGCTCACCAAGGACATGATGCTCTGGGAAGCCGTGAAAATGATGCGGGGCCCCAAGGGAACCTCCGTGGTGATTACGGTTATGCGCAAAGGTACGCCAAAATCCATTGATTTTACATTGATCCGGGATACCATTCCCATCGAAAGCGTCCGGGCAATTGTGCTGGAAACCGGATATGGTTATGTCAGAGTATCCAGCTTCAGCGAAACCACCACCGCCGATCTTGAGACGGCTCTGTCTGAACTGGAAAACGGACCTTCCCCCATAAAAGGGCTTATCCTTGATCTGCGCGGCAACCCCGGCGGCCTGTTGCCCCAGGCAATTAAAGTTTCCGACCTTTTTCTTGAAAAAGGCGATATCCTTTCCATCAAGGGACGTCTGAAAAAAAATACCAAACTTTTCAAGGCTCATCCTGATAACCCAGGTCGCAATTACCCGATAGTTGTTTTGATTAACGGCGGCAGCGCCAGTGCATCGGAAATTGTGGCCGGTGCCTTGCAGGATCACAAACGGGCCCTTATTCTCGGTACCACATCCTTTGGCAAGGGTACCGTACAGACCGTGGAAACATTGCGGGACGGGTACGGGCTCAAGCTTACCATTGCCCGGTATTATACGCCCAGTGGTCGTTCCATCCAGGCCAAGGGAATCGAGCCCGATATCGAGGTCAGACCCATGGTGATAGATGACGCCGCCGGTGAGATAGAGGAACAACGCCTGCTGAAGGAAAAAGACCTGACGAATCATCTTGATGCCGCACCCGGTGCCGACGACCCTGATGTCAAAACCGATAAAAATAACGAAAAAACCAACAACGACGAGATCCAAAAGCCGAAGCGACGCCAGTCCGGATACCGCTACGGCCCTCTGAATATAGAGGACCTCAAGACGGATAACCAGATTAAACGGGCCCTTGAGCTCCTTATCAGCTACAATATCTTTCAACATGTCAAAAAGTAAATCGCCCGTGGCCCAACGCAAAAAACCGGCTTTAAAAAAGAGCCGCAAAAAAAAAAATAAAAAAACCGGCATCCGTGCCCAACTCAAAAAAGGGCTGGGCGGTTTGCTGGTACTTATCGTGCTGGTGGTTGTCGCCGGGGTGATGGTTCATCATTTTATCAAACGTCAGCCGCCGGTAAGCCCGGTGTATCCCACAGCTCCGGCCAGGGCCGCGGTGCCTCCGAAACCGGTTTTACAAAAACCCAGATACGAGGTATATCCTCATCCAAAGGTGATCGACAGGCCGGTAGCAGCGCCTGTCGTGCGACCACAATCGGACAAATTACCAAAAGTAGCCATCATCATAGATGATATCGGGTATGACCGGGGCATGGCCAAAAAATTTCTGTCTCTGGATGCGATGTTTACCTTTTCCATATTACCCTACAGCCCTTTTCAGGAAAATATTCTGAAAGCTGTTCATTCCAAGGGCTGGGAAACTATGCTGCACCTGCCCATGGAGCCGAATGAATATCCAAAAGTGAATCCCGGCCCCGGCGCCCTGCTGACCAGTATGACACCGGACCAGTTGATCAGTCAGTTGAACTTGGATATTGCCGCTGTTCCGGGTGTTATAGGAGTCAACAACCATATGGGGTCCAGGATGACCACTGTCTCCACCCAGATGAATCAGGTTTTTTCCATCTTGAAAAAAAAAGGGCTCTTTTTTATAGACAGCCGGACCTGCCGCCAGACCCTTTGCCGTCCATCCGCCAGGCTTCTGCAACTGCCGTTTGCCGAGCGAGATATCTTTATCGACCATCTCCAGACACCGGATTTTATCCGCGGACAGTTGAAAAAACTGATCCGAACCGCCCAAAAAAACGGACAGGCCATCGGTATTGCCCATCCCCATATGGAAACCTATAAAATACTGCGCGAAATGCTCCCGGAACTGCAAAAAAAGGTCCGCCTGGTACCGGCATCCACCCTGGTTCATCTCGTGGGCTGAACTCCGGCCTGCGTGTGTAAATCATGGCCGTCCGGACATCGCTGTGGCCCGGCGGTTCCAGAATAGTGCGGATGTCGTAGTTGGCCTGACGTCAATTTTTTCCCTGGAAAGCACCTCTGTATATGGCCTTCGGTTGTCAAGGAAAATATAGTTTCAGCAGCAATTCTCATTATGAAACAGAACAATGCTCAAATCCTTAGACCGGCTGTTTCTGCCAACGTGTTTTCAATAGGTTATGAGCCACCGATGTCGAATTGAAACCATAATGAGAATTGCCGGAGAAATACTTGACAAGTTGTTAGAAATCGGACTAAAAAAACATGAATCAGACGAGTATACGATAAGGAGTCAACTATGAAAAAACGAAGCGATTTAATGCTGGCCGGACCGGAACGCGCTCCGCACCGGTCTTTGCTGCGGGCAGACGGATTCAGCGACTGGGAACTGGACCGGCCGATTATCGGAATTGCCAATTCTTTTAATGAAGTTATCCCCGGTCATATTCATTTAAACGGCCTGGTGGAGGCGGTCAAGGCCGGGATTTATGCTGCCGGCGGCACGCCGGTGGTGTTCAATACCATCGGGGTCTGCGACGGCATTGCCATGAACCACGAGGGCATGAAGTATTCACTGCCCAGTCGGGAACTCATCGCCGATTCCGTTGAAGTAATGGCCATGGCCCACCCGTTTGACGGCCTGGTTCTGATGGCCTCCTGTGATAAAATTATTCCCGGAATGCTCATCGCCGCCATGCGGCTGAATATCCCCTCCATTTTTTTCTCGGGAGGTCCCATGCTGCCAGGGAAGGTGTTTGGTGTGGACACCGGTCTGGATAAGGTTTTTGAAGCAGTGGGCAGGTTCAAGGGCGGCAAGATCGGCCTTGATGAACTCAACGAGTATGAATGCAATGCCTGTCCCGGAGCCGGCTCCTGCTCGGGCATGTTTACCGCCAACACCATGAGCAATCTGTCTGAAGCCTTAGGGATCGGCCTGCCGTTTAACGGCTCGATTCCGGCTGTGTTTTCCGACAGGGTCGTCCTGGCAAAACAGACCGGCCTCAAGGCGGTTGAACTGGTCAAAAGAGAAATAAAACCCAGAGATATTATGACCCGAGAGGCTTTTAACAACGCCATTTGTCTGGATATGGCCCTGGGCGGTTCCACCAACACGGCCCTTCATCTGCCGGCTATCGCATATTACGGACAGGTGGGCCTGACCTTAAAGGATTTCGGCAAATTCACATCAAAAATTCCCCACCTGACCTCCATGGCTCCGGCCGGCCCCCATCATATTATCGATCTGTTCAATGCGGGAGGAGTACCTGCCATTTTAGCCGAACTGGCAAAGGCAGGTCTGATAAACGATCAGCAGATGACGGTATACGGCAAACCAATGGACCAAATGCTCACTGAAATCAATGCCGGTATAAAGAATAAAAACGTAATTCGGCCGTTGGACAGTCCTGTTCATCCCACGGGCGGTCTGGCGGTTTTGACCGGCAACCTGGCTCCGGACGGCGCCATTGTCAAGCAGGCGGCGGTTGCACCCGAGATGATGAAGCATTGCGGGCCTGCCAGGATTTTTGATTCTGAAGAGACCGCATGCGAGGCCATCTTAGGCGGCAGGATCGAAAAAGGCGAAGTCATTGTAATCCGGTATGAAGGTCCAAAAGGCGGGCCCGGAATGCGGGAGATGTTGTCGGCCACATCGGCGATTGCCGGCATGGGGCTGGACAAAGAGGTGGCCATGATAACCGACGGGCGTTTCTCGGGTGCAACCCGGGGAGCCGCCATCGGTCATGTGTCTCCGGAGGCCGCGTCCAAAGGACCCATAGCGGCGATTAAGCCTGGAGATCTGATCGAAATCGATATCCAGGCCCGCACCCTTAATGTACGATTGACGGATGCTGAAATACAAAAGAGAATCGCCGAATTGCCCGACTTTGAACCGAAAATTAAGACCGGCTATGCGGCCCGGTATGCCAGATTTGTGTCCAGTGCGGATAAAGGAGCTGTTTTCCCATTATAATCAACGTGTTAACCCAAAGAGAGGGCTTTATGAAAAAATATGTGGCACTCGCCATTGTAATGACGTTTATCCTGAGCGGCACTACGGCCCCGGCCGCCATGAAAATTAAACTGGGGCTGGCCACCAAACCCGGATCGGCCCAGAACATTGCCGCGGGAAAATTCAAGGAACTCATCGAAAAACGATCCGATGGTGAAATCACCGTTAAAATCTACCATTCCGCGTCGCTGGGTACTGAAACGGAAATTCTGCAGCAGGTTCAGATGAACTCGGTCCAGATGGCGATTATCACAGGCGGTCCCTTTGATACCTTTGAGCCCATCACACGGGTCATCAGCTATCCCTTTCTGTTCAGGGATAACCGTCAGGCCGATGAGATCCTTGACGGTCCTCTGGGGTCTGAAATTTTAAAAAGTCTGGAAAAATCAGGTCTCAAGGGCCTTTGCTATTCCGAAAACGGTTTTCGAAATCTGACCAACAACAAACAGCCGGTTAAAAGTCCTGAAGATATAAAGGGCCTGAAGGTAAGAGTCATGGCATCAGCCATCCATAAAGCCATCTGGCGGGCTTTGGGCGCCAATCCCACCCCCATGCCCTGGCCGATCTATACGGAACTGGAGCAGGGAGTCATCGACGGACAGGAAAATCCCCTGTGGGTCATGGAAGTGTACAAGTTCTATGAAATCCAGAAGTATATGACGCTTTCGCGGCATGTCTATTCATGCCATATCGATGTGGCCTCCCTGAAATGGTGGCAGGGGCTGGATGGTAACACTCAGAACATGATCCGGGAAGCCATGAAAGAGGCGGCGGTATTTCAGCGCCATGACAATCGGTCCAAAGACGCAGCACGGCTGAAGCTGCTGAAAGAAAAAGGCATGCAGGTGGAAGAGCACCCCGATTTGGCGGCCTTCCGCGTAAAGGTGGCCGACCTCAAGGACATGGACCTGTACAGTGCGCCTGAAGTGCAGGAGATGCTGCTGAAAATGCTGGAGGCGACCCAATAAGGATGCATGTCGTGTCGGTTTTAAAAAAAATCAGTTGTTCCATAAACCACTGGATCGAGCATTTGCTCTTCGGGCTGGGGCTGACCATGGCGATACTGGTAGCCGTGCAGGTTTTTTGCCGTTATGTGCTTAATCAGTCCCTGTTCTGGTCCGAAGAGCTGGCCCGCTATCTGCTGGTATGGCTTACTTTTTCAGGCGCCAGTGTGGCCTATTATCGCAAAGCCAATCCGGGTGTCGATTTTTTATATACCCGCGTTCAGCCGGGGCTTCGCAGAACCTTTGATATTCTGATCCACTGCGTATCCATCGGTCTGTTTGTCGTGATGATCGTGTTTGGAATAAAATTTGCCTATTTTGTCAGGATGCAGATATCCCCGGCCCTTAATCTGCCAAAATGGCTGATCATCAGTATTATTCCGGCAAGCGGCCTGGTTCTCATGTTTCACGGCGTGACTTTTTTGATGGCTGCCCTGCAACGAGGTGATCGTGACCACTGAAATACTCATAGTCTCACTGCTGTTTCTGTTTGCCATCAATACACCCATCGCCATTGCTATAGGTGTTGCATCTGTGCTGGGCATCCTGATCCAGGGCGATTTTTCCATGATGATGGTGGTTCAGCGAATGTTCGGCGGCACCGATTCGTTTCATTTGATGGCCGTGCCTCTTTTCATGTTCACCGGCACGATCATGGAAGCCGGGGGCATCAGCAGCCGGATTATTGATTTTGCCAATGCGCTGGTGGGGTGGCTGCCCGGGGGCCTGGCAGCGGTCACCATTGTTTCGGCCATGTTTTTCGCCGGCATATCCGGATCCGCAGCGGCCGATGCAGCGGCTGTGGGTGCTATCTTGATCCCGGCCATGAAAAAGTCAGGGTATGAGTCCGACTTTGCCGCGGCCGTACAGGCATCCGGCGGATCCATCGGTGTCATTATCCCGCCATCGATCCCCATGATTATTTTTGGATTTTTGACCGGGGCATCCATTGGCCAATTGTTTGCCGCCGGGATTTTACCGGGAATTCTCATCGGCCTTTCGCTCATCGCCGTGGCCACCGTTATTTCGCTAAAAAAAGGGTATGCGTCCACAATCCGGTTTTCCGTAAATGAAGTCTGGAGGACGTTTAAACGGTCCCTGCTGGCATTAGGGGCACCCATTATTATTTTAGGCGGTATCCTGTTCGGCATTTTTACGGCCACCGAATCTGCGGCCGTTGCAGTGGTCTATGCCCTTTTTGTAGGGATGGTGGTCTATCGCAAAATTACCGTCAAAGATATTGCCCCCCTGTTCATCAACGGCTCTATTACATCGGCCATTGTCATGTTTATCATTGCAACGGCTTCCATCTTCAGCTGGATTGCCGCCATAGAGGATATTCCCGCCATACTGGCCGGAGGCCTGCTGGGGTTGTCCGACAACCCCATCGTTCTGCTGCTGCTGATCAACATGGTCCTGCTGATTGCCGGCACCTTTGTGGAAACCACGGCATCACTGATTTTGCTTGTGCCAATGATTACCGCCATGCTGCCCAGCCTGGGAATCGATATAGTTCAACTGGGAGTCATTGTGGTAACGAATCTTGCCATCGGCATGCTGACCCCGCCCATGGGAATTTGTTTGATCGTATCCTGTTCCATTTCCGGCGACAGCCTGGTGGCTGTCAGCAGGCGTGTCCTGCCGTTTTTAGCCATTTTAATCGTGGATCTTTTTATGATCTGTTTTTATCCGCCGCTGACCATGTGGATGGCTCATATGATGGCCAAATAGGCGTGAACCAATTTCAAAACGCCCCCTTTTGCCCAATCTCTGCGTCAGGCTCAAATTTTAATCCTCGAAATACTCAATGTATCCCTCCGGTTAAAATTTCGCCTTTCTTGACCTTGAACAAAATTGAACATTTTGAAACTGGCTCGCATGGGAGAAAATAAATGAAAATTGCGATTATCGGAGCAGGGGCCATGGGAAGCCTGTTCGGCGGACTGCTGAGCAAAGGCAAGGCGGATGTCCGGCTGCTGGATGTGTGGCCCGAGCATGTACAGGCCGTCAATAAAAACGGTCTTAGCATTGAGTGGGAAGGCGAAACCCGGACGGTTCCAGTTCGGGCCTTCACTGATCCGGGAAAAATCGGCATTGCCGATTTGATTCTTATTTTCGTAAAATCCACCCAGACCCGGGTCGCAGCCGAAACCGCCCAAAAACTGACCGGCAAAAAAACACTGGTGATGACGCTCCAAAACGGCATGGGCAATGCCGATACCCTCGCCCAAGTGATAGACCCGGGTATGATCATTGCCGGAACCACGGCTCATGGGGCCACCATGCTGGGACCGGGACATATCCGCCATGCCGGCAGGGGCGCCACGGTCATCGGAATGTGGGACGGCCCTGACAACGGCCGGATCAAAAAGGTAGTGGACCTGTTTACCAAAGCCGATATTGAGATTGAGGCCAGAACGGATATCCGGGAGATCGTCTGGGAAAAACTTCTGGTGAACGTCGGAATCAATGCCATCACAGCCCTGACCCATATTAAAAACGGCCGGATTCTCGATCTTGACGTTACCCGGGATTTATGCCGCACAGCCGTGGAAGAAGCCGCAGCTGTGGCCAAAACCCTGGGAATTTTAGTCAGAAACGACATTATAGAACATGTGTATCACATCGCTGAGGCCACCTCCGGCAACCGGTCTTCCATGGGACAGGATGTGGATCATCACCGGCTCACCGAAATCAGCGCCATTAACGCTGCCGTAGTTTCAGAAGCCCGCAAAGCCGGCATCTCCGTTCCTGTAAACCAGACCCTGACGGCACTGGTGGAGACACTTCAGGCCCATTATGCGTGAGACCCCCAAATACCCGTGAACAAATCAACAAACCCTGTCTGATGAGAGTGAACTGGCCACGCCCCTGGACATCGGCCGGCATCCCATCTGTTGAGCCTTCCTAAAAAAACACTGTCCACGACTACCTTATGACAACCTGTAAAAATAACCGACAGTCTTTTTTTACCGCTTTGACTTTTCCGGCATGCGACAATTCATACTTTTTAAAATATTATCAAAATGTTAAGCCATATCTTGGTAACAGCCCAATAAGTTGCGGTAGTAAAATTGATTTTTACTGTCCATTGGGG
>CAYQNS010000043.1:0-25125 GCA_964418755.1 uncultured Desulfobacteraceae bacterium | reverse complement strand
AATAAAGAAGGCCTATATTCACTCCACTGCGACCGGATTGAAAATGATCTGTTGAATTTCAAGTATTCCAACATCTTCCTCTCCGATCTGGAAAACATGGCGGCCCACACCCTGATAAATTTTTTCTCCAAGGTCGGTCCAGTCGGTCATCTGCCCCCGCCTCAATCGATCATCGGTACTGAGAAATGTTTCCGGGTAAAGTACCGGCAGAAAACAGTTAAGCGTCAACCCCTCCCATGTTGTTATTTGTGCCGATGCCCACAAAAGATCCAGAAAGCTCTCGGGCGGTGCCAGGGTCAATTCACGGATAAATTCAAACGGCAGCAGAATATAGCGCTCATGAACAAATGCCTCCAGAAAACAGAACAACCGTGTGTCGGTACCCTGAAATCCACTAAATTTTTTATTGTTCAGAGTCCCTGAAACACACGGACGCCGGCTGTCGATTTCCAGGAACCCGGCCTTGGCGGCCTGGAGTCGGCCTTTGCTTAGATTTTGACGGGCATTCTCATAAATTTCCAGGTAATCCGGAGATTCCGGCAAAAAAGAGGGCGGTCGTTTATTATGGACAACTTCGATTCGTTCTGTCTCGGCCTGAATCAGGTCCAGATAGACCTGTACTCCGGCCTGACGGCTTGAGTCCTGAGCTGTAATGATTTCAAGGTGGCGACGGGCCTTATCCCATTCGCCCATGCACGCCAGAACCTGAAACAAAAGAATGCGCTTGCCCTGGTCGGCAGGTGACGCTTTTACCGCTGCCACCAGTTCCGAACGTGCCTGAGTCAGCGGGCCGGATTTAATCAGTTCTTTTAATTCCATGAGAAAAACCTTTGTATTTATTATTCCGCCTGCATCGATGAACGGTCATCCTCCGATCCTATTGACCAGAGGTGGACAAAATCCCCGATACCAAGGGGCCGGAAAAAAAAAGCCAGATAGGATTTTTCCGGTCTTCCGCCCATTAAAAAAGCGCTGGGCAGATCAACAGCCTGTTTTTTTAAGCGCAAACTCCATGCCGTGGCCAGGTTTAATGGATTTTCAGTTGCCGCGTCCTTAATTTCTATAAAAAGCTGTTCCTGTTGTGAAACAGGCTTTTGGGATGAAGGCAGCCGGTTTATATCCTCACCTGGGTACGACGCGTCCCGGTCTGAAGACAGCCGGATTTCAGATTTTTCCAGGTGCCTGTTGTGCAGCTGCCGGTTTACTTCGGGCGGTGAAAGGCGTAAAACCTCCTCCTTCAGTGATTGGAGATCCACAAACCTGCCGGCAGCCAGTGATTCCATCTGTTTCCAGGTTTTCTCAAGAGCAAAGGGCAGCAGTTCCGGGTGTGTCCGCCATTTGATCACGGCGCCGGTTCCCATAATAAGAAGCGGGTAGGGACGCCCCACGCCGTCGCTGCTGTCCCGAATGATGCCGCAAACCAGGGTATCGGGAAGTGCTCCCCTGGACCAGAAACGCCATGAATAAAGTGTCTGACCCGATTCAGGCCTTCTTTTAAGCTGATTATAGCCCTTTTCCATCCATTCGATAAAAGCGTTCAGCAGGGGATGCTGCGCAGCGATTCTGAAATAATCCCGGCTCGCAGGATGTTTTCCGTTTGCACACCACTCCCATTTTTTTTTATTATTTAAAGATCCCAGCACACTGTAATCTCCTGAGGCACCTGAGGCACCTTGGGGCCTCTTTTTCGTTTTTTGGCGGCGGCCGCCTTTTTACGCTCGGCATCTTCAATGGCATATACGGCGTTTAAAAGCGGCTTGTGCCCACCCAATCCATAACTCACCCGGATCGATTTAATGTTAAGCCCCTTCAGTGCCTTTTCCTGCCTGGGGAAATTTTTTGGATAAAATGTTTTTTTCCCTTTGGCAAAATCTTTTAAAAAATTCACAAAAGCCTTTTCGCCGGTGTATTTCCTGACCAGCACAAGGTCCTCGACTTTGATTTGAAACGTAACATCTCCACAGCTTGCCGGCGACCAGTTGAAAGTCTTATGCACAGGGTAATTGAGGTTGGTCAGCTTCTGGCTTCCCTCGGCACACTGGAGTTCGAGCTGTGTTGCGTGCGGCTGCACCACTGCATCGGCATTGGCGTTGGTGGGAAGGCCTTTTATCGAAATAAAATAGTTTGATTTAAGTGGCTTGACCGGCACCACGGTCTCCACCTTGGCAACCCGCACGGGGGTCATGGCTGTGACGCCTTTTGTAAAAAAGTTTAAAAATTCATCCGTAAAAACAATTGTTCTTCCCTCTATTTTTCGAGCAAAATAGCCTTTTTTAAGAGTCCGGCCGACAAAAGGTGCGGCTGCACCCTTGATAAACTTTACGGCAAATCCATCCTGTCCCAACAGAATTTCGTTAACCACTCTTTTTTTCGTCACGCCCTGAATCTCGACCAGAACTTCCTGCTCCCAGATTGTGGATAGCCGGCAAGCAGTCTCTTTGCATACAAAATCCCAATAACAATCAAGGGGGCCTGTTACCAGGTCCCAGAAGATGCGGTCTTCGGGTTTTACGCTTTGCAATGCGGCCTTCATGTCCGCAATGGTGCTTAGTGCCGTGAAAAAAGGAGATTCTCCCACGGATGGATCTTCACTGAACACCTGACCGGCCATTTGAAACGCCACCCGCCGGGAAGAGGCCACCGGCGCAATGGCGCCAAGTGCCTTGCGGTATCGGGTAAGGGAGTCGACAAGTGTAAGTTGTGATTTCAGGGTCAGTTGCCGTCCGCCTTTGATGTCTATTTTTTTTTCAATTCTTGCCACCTTGGCCTTAACCTTGCTGGCTGTCCGCTGGATGATACCTACCTTGATCTTGACACTGTCTTTCGGATCGACCTTTCCAGCCTGGTCCATGGCGATTCCATACTCGTAAACCAGATCGATCCAGGACGGCACTTTATCCGCATCCGTCAGCGGCAGAAGGTTCCGGCGCATTTTTTTAAAAAAAACAAAATAGGGACTGTTGTTAAATGCCATGCTTGCGGCAACGGGCTGCCATTCTTCGAGGCCTTGAAGTCGTTTTTTCCCCCTGGGAAAATTTTCGGCAAAAAAACGCCATTTTTCAAGATAGGCATCAAGGTACCACTGCCTGAACTCAAGCTTACGTTCGGCAATGTTCAACGGGTCGGGCAGGGCCGTCTCAATTTCGCCGAGGAAAGCATCGATTTTTTGCTTTCCCTTTGTCGTATAGGCTGCCGGTATCAAGGGTTCATCCATTTGGGCAAGGCTCCCGCCCCAGAAATCGGACAGAGCCAACCCCGTCAAATCAGGATCGCTGTCAGCCCACTGGACCAGCCAGTTGAGGTCGGATCGCTTTTTGATCAGAATATGTTTCAGCCATGTCTGCAGATTATTCATCTCCCGATTGAGAATGATCGGGTCACGACGCCAGAACAGTGAATGCAGATACAGTCCGGCAAATTTTTCTTTAAGTTCGGGAATAGGCGTATGGCCAGGCTTTATGGCGATGACATCATATGACGGCTGCCCCATGGATGACAAATGTTCAGCCCCTTTTCCCTCCAGTTGAGCCTTGATCAGGTTGATGCGCTTGACGAGATAATCCACATACTGAACAATAACCGGTTCGGAAGTGGTATCCGAAAATCCGGTTATGGACTGCGTCATCTGTTCTTCAAGGGGCAGCATGAACCCGTCTTTAAAAAGCCGGCAGTATTTTTCCTTCATTGTGTTTTCGACATGCAGGCTCTGGTTCAGACCCATGCGTGGAATCCACCAGTGTTTATTTTGTTTCTCGACTTTTAAAACGGCCTGCCGAAACCGGTCCATGGTAATGACATCATTGAACAGTTCCCCGGATAAAAGCGCTGGTTTTGAAAAATCCCGGGATACCGTGCGTATGGTTTGAAGATTTTTTACAAAAGTAAAACTGAGCAGCCCGCAAAGCGCCAGCACTACTGCAACCCAGGATGTAAGGCCGAGGTTGCGGGTGAGGCGTCCCCATTCAAGGGTTCGTTGCGTGGGGGCAAACAGAGCGCGGTCGCTGGGGAAAATCTTTGTAAACAGATCGTGCAGAAACAATCCTTTATTGGTGCCGGGTAGAACTTCCCGCGTCCCGATAAGCCCCAGAGCATTTAAAAAATGGGAATAGGGGCTGCCTTCCTGACGTCCGCTGCTGAAAAACAGGCCCCGTAAAAGAGGCGATTCCTGATAGGGATTTTTCTGAAAAGCTCCTTTGGAAAAAGCGTTCAGGCCCGGCTTGAGCCGTTCAAATTCTTCCGGGAAAAGTAACAGACCAGGGTCGACACCCTGCCGGGCGGTTCGATCTTTTGTTTTTTGCAGCATCAAAAGTCTCAGATCCCGCAGTTTTTCGCCGATCGATTGAACGACCCGTTCCGCAAAGGTATCTATTTCCCCGGTCATTTGAAGATTTGTCATTCCCATGGCCTGCTCGTGACTCTTCTCAGTCAACTGATCGCAGAACTGGGTCATTCCCTGCACCAGATCGCACTTGGTAACCACCAGGTAAACCGGAAACCTGGCGCCCAAAACCCGCATGAGTTCATCGATGCGCTGTCTGATTTTGCGGCCGTCCGCCTCCAGAACATCGGCGCCGGCGGAAAGCAATTTGTCAGCGCCCACGGTGACAATCAACCCGTTGATGGGTTCTTTTTTTCTAAATCTAATAAGCTGGCTTAAAAATTTTTGCCATTCATCTTTGTCGTGGCCTTCATCCACCGGAATTGCGTATCTTCCGGCCGTATCGATGAGAATCGCCTGTTCAAAAAACCACCAGTCGCAGTTGCGGGTTCCCGAGATTCCTGATGTTCGGGTGACTTCCGCAAAGGGCGAAGAGAGGCGGGCGCTCTTGATGGCAGTGGTCTTACCGGAGCCGCTCTCACCGATAACCAGGTACCATGGGAGAACGTATAATGGGTTGCCGAGTTTTTTCAGGTGAGACTTGCGCAATGCCTCCATGGCTTCTTTCCAGCGTTGCTGCAATTCAAGGGCACTGTCTTTTTTATCGGCACCAAGGTTTTGAATATAGGATTCATCCTGGTTGATCACCTGATTCACGAAATGCTGTTCGCGACGGCGCAGCATTATTTTTTTTATAAATATCAGCCCGACCCAGAGACCGCCCAGCCCCACAAGGATAAAAAGCCCTACCCACCATGGCCAGTCTATCCACAGAACCAGCCCGAAAATCAGAGAAATCGCCAGTAAAATGAGCAAAATGATTAAAAAAAATTTAAGTACCTTTAACAGGAACTGTTTCATTGAAGTCCACCACCTGTTTGTAATTATTTACGCATCTGTTTTAAAAATTGGCACTGACATTATTCAGAATAAACCAGTAAATAAGGTATAACCCCCCGAAAAGCAGGATTGGAAAACCGATACATCCCATTGTAAAAAAAGAAAACCGGCTTTTTGTCCCGGGTTGGGGAATTTCGGCTGAGTCCGGCGGGTAGGCCTCCGGAAAAAGCTCTGTTTCGGTTATAGAAGGAACCCCGACGGAACTCCCGGTCAAAATTTTAAGATTCGAGGTCATGAGCTGCTCCAGAAGATACTCATCTCCCGCATTACAGAATCGTCCTGTAAACCCCATGGCCAGACAAAGGTAATAGACTTCTCGAACGTCTCTCTGATGCAGCCCGATATTGTTCAGCCGTTCAAAAAAAAGTTCACCGGCGTCAGTTGTCTGAAAATAAACCCGCTGGAGAAGTTCGCCCTGCCATTTTTCTCTTTCCTGCCAGGATGAATTCATGATGGTCTCATCCACCCAGGCAAAAATGGCAAATCGTGCGAGGTCGAAATCATCACGCGAGGCCGTATCCTGTGCGGCGCGTTTTTCGATTTCGCTGATATGCTGCTGAATATCGGATTTTATCTGTTCGAAAGAGGGCTGCTGATTGTCCAGGTTTTTGATAAAATAAGCAACGTAGGCAATCAGATTTATGAAATAGTCGCTTAAGCGCATGCCGGTTATCCCCCTGCAACCATAAGTTCAATTTTTAAGTCCTGGGGCGCCGAATCCCAGTATAATGCAATATTATTGCCTTTTTGCACCTGAGCCCACTGTTCGCCATGGTGGTTTATTTTAAAATAAAGTGATCCCGGACGACGAGGCAGTTCCTGTGGAGGGGTGGGCAGATGTTCCAGCGCAAGGCCGGGAAGAGATCGGGCAATCAGGATCGGTAATGCTTCGCGGGAACTTAGTTTGGAGATTGTATCCAGGGAAGCAATAAAGGTGTCGGGGTCCTGTTCGGTTTCAAAAATCAGGTAAAATCGATTCCGACCTTCAAAAATTGCCGGCACCATTTCCGATGCAAAATAGGCACCGTCATAGGCAAGTTCCAGTACATATTCGGGCCCGGCGGTAATTTCGTCCAGAAGTTTCGTAATTAAAGAACGGGCGTCGGCAAAACAGCCCCACAAGGATTCATGATGATATGCCGGCAAAAGCCCCGAGTCTTTTGTATCGGCATCCGACAGGTTGATTTGGGTTGAAAAACAACTGAGCTCGCCTGCGAGCTGGCGCAGTACCGCATACACATCCCAGGGATGTGCGCCCCCTGATTCGGTCAAATGATTCAGCAGCGGAACGTAGCGGTTTAAAGATCTTAATGCCAGGATAAAAACCATGTCCCGGGCTCCGAATTCCGCCGTGTGAATGCCTCTTTCTTTTTTATAGCCTTCCAGTTGATGAACCCTGGATGCCAGTTGATCGCGGATATCCGTGATTAGTTTGAAAAGCACATCGGATCCGGTAACATTCAGGCTCGGGGGTATAAACTGTTCTGACAAAACAACTTTTTCACCTTCACGCTGCAGCTTGGCGATGGGAATCAGCGTATAATCGCCAAGCTGTTCTTTTTCGGTTTCAAAAAACAGTTTCAGCACATAGAAAAGCCTTTTTACCTGCGCATCAGGGCCGTCCTGGTGCAGGTCCTGAATTTCATCCGGATCAGTCGTCGTTACAAAACGGGTGGTAACTTCCGTCAAATTGTCGAGATTTTCAAGAACCGTTACATTTTCGCCATCGTTTTTGAATTTTTTAAGTCCTGCATAAACCGTGAGAGGCTGTCCCGCCTCGTCCCAGGCATCTTCAAACAACCTCGCATCGCAAAGCGCATTGCCGGAAAATCCCACATAGCTCATATCCGGGAAAAGAAATTCCCCCTTGATGAGACTGAATGTCCCCCCGCTCAAAGCCTCCTGTGCAATTTCCAGGTCTCCTACTCCCCAGAGGCAGGGATGCAGAAATTTATAAACCGGCTTGAACAGATGCTGCAGGTAACGGTCTTCCAACTGAAAGTGCTGGGGCTGCAGAAACAACCCCTGATGCCAGAAAAGCGGTCTTTCCATTTTGAGATCTTTCCTAAGGGCTAATTGATTATCTGTTTTGGTCCCAGGTTAATATTAATATCCATCAAGGTCGGCATCTGAAATTTTTTCTTCATGATCAGGCCTTTTTTTCGGATCTCCACCGGGACCTCGTAAAAACGGATCATCCGTTCTTTTGCAAGAAGGTAATATCCGGCCACAATTGCCACGTATCGCGTCCCTTCGGCCCGGTCGAGTGTAAAGTCCATGACTTGTCCGGGATTAGCGATAAGGCGCTTGACGCTGGTGACACTGCCGTCAAAAAGGTTACATTCCAGAAGTTTGTATATGCCTTCCTGATTCTCGGCAATGCGATTGAAAGTATTTCTGTCTTTGAGTTGATATATGCACAGCAACAGCGTATGCGGGATTTCCTCATTAAGATTCAACCGGTTGTCGGCTTTAAGGTTAATTGTAATGGCCGCTTTTTCAAAATTCCAGTCCGGAAGCGGAAGCGGTTTGGACGCACAGGCGCAAAAAAGCAGCCCGATGAGTGGTAGACAGATGAACAATACATACTTTTTCACTTTAATGTTCCTCCTTTAAATTGATATATGGTAACAAATTTTTATTAAAATTGAAATGGGGTAAAAGTTTGTTCTGCAAACGATCGGGGGCAAAGATTCTGCGTAAAGGCATCAATCCATGCCGCGGCATTTTTTTTCAAATTCCCTTACCAGTTGTTCCTTAAACCGCCCCGATTCAAACCATTTCCTGATTTTCTGATATTTTTCTTCATAAATTGCAAATGATTCGGCCTTGCGTAACGGACCGAACTTCAAGCCGCTGCCTTTGTTGCTGATCTGTTTGGGATCGAGTTCGGCCAGAATCTCAGCCACCTTGGTCTCAGCCGCCTGTTTAAATGCTTCCTGAGTAATTAAAAACGCCTGATTAATACGGCCGATATAGCTTTCCAGTGATCCGCTGCAATCCTGCCCCTCCACATGTGAACCAATAAAGTACCGGATGGTTTCTTCTCCTACGGATTCTCCGAAAAGGGTCTTGTCGATGACGCCTACCAGGTGATTCAACGTATCAAAAATAGTATTCAACGATTGGCCCAGCCGTATCATCATGTCTTCCGAATTCAGCTCATCACGGCATACATCCCTCCCCAGCAGCATGGAAAATATTTTGGCAAGCGCATCCTCATCCATGTCCGGCTCACCGGGAGCCGGTATTTTAAAAACGGCTGCCGTTTTTCCAAGCAGCGTTTTTTTCTCCTGGTTCGGCAGGTCATCGAGTTCTTTTTTTAGATACTGCTCAATCTCAGTTTCGGCATTCACCGGGTCCAGAATAAATATTCGCTTTATTTCCTGTGCCAGTTTTTCCACCCGGTCCGGAGCTGTCATTTTCTATTTCCTGTTTTTGGGTCTTAAACTAAGGATAACGGTTTCCGGCAGGTCATCTTCGGTATGAAGGTTTTCTGCAGGAAGATAGTGCTCCTCTTTGTCTTTTTGGACGGGAACCTTTGTCTCTTCAAAGTTCTGATCCATATTAAAATTTGTTTTTGGAAAAGGTTGGCCGGATATCTTGTTTTTTTTCGTATTTTTCATAATATCCGGCGGCCAATTGTCCGATTCAGCAGACCGGATTGGTTTATTTTGCGTATCTGTCCCGGGAGACTGGATCATGGTTTCGGCAAAATCACCCTTTTGGGACCGGGAGACCCTGTTTTCATTTGCCGGGGAGAGTATAAGGGTCCCTTCGATTTCGTCCGTTTTAGTAAAGCCGTCAACCGGAGAGAACTCAGGGCCGGTCGTACTCAAAATTTTTTCCGGCTCGTCGGTAGATCGTTGAATCATGGTGTGATCTTCAAAAAAATCGGTCGTACCATTATCACCCTGGAGGTCCGGCACGGATCCCACCGGCTTTTTTTCATGCTCGTTTTCGTCTTTGCTGATATCGTTAAAGATTCCCGAGGATAGCATAATTGTTTCGCATTTCAATTCCTTTTCAGGCGACCGGGTAGTTTTTATTATAAACTCGGATTTTTTTTCCTGAATCGGGGCAGGGGACCCTTTACTCTCAGGCACTGCCGGTGCTGCATCACCATATCTGTTTCCGATGATCAAAGTTTCGTCCGGGTCACCACCCGGGCCTTCCGGTTTCATCCCGCTGGTTGCGGTCTGATCTATGCCCGGATCCTGTCGTGGCAGATCCGGTTTTAATGAATCATTTTCAACCGTTGCAGACCATTTTTGGCCAATTCTGTTTATAATATTATAGAGGACCTGGTTGTCTTTTTCTGAAATTTTTGCAACTTCCGTTTTCCCGACAGGTTTTTCAACTTCTCGGGCCAACGGCAAAAGCATTTCTCTCACTGTTTCCAGCAATGCCGTCAATTTTTTCTGAAAAGTTTCAATATCGTGACTCACGCCGTGATATATATGGCTGTTAAGCAGCATCCAGCCGGTTTTCAGGGTTTCCTGCCAGATACTCTTCATGGATTCCGGGATTTCTGCTTCGTTTGAATTCCAAAAAATATTTTCGGGTGCAAAAACAGGATTCTGTAAGGCTGTTTCAAACTCAGCGGTACTGGTTTCAGGATCCCGGTTTTCCGGTTTAAGAACCGTTTGCAGATTTTCATAGATCGTCGATGACTCCTGCCGGCTGTTGGCAAGCAGGGTGAAAAACCAGATGGTTCCCAAAAAATAGAATCCATATGGAGGCGGGTTTTTGGGAATTTGCAGGGATTGACTGCCGGCATCTCCCAGATTGATCCGATGGACCGTGAAATTCCACAGATGGGGAATCAATCCGGTTCTGCGGGCGGGCTTTACCCAGAAATGATCCAGCGAAAAGCCCAGGTCCGGGGGGCGCAGGTTTTTCAGTGCCGGTGTTATGTTCTCAAATACACCGGCTATAAAATTTAATTTCAGATACAGGACTTCCAAAAAAAAACGATTGCTTTGACGGAACATAAAGCAGGGGCCGCGGTCCTGGAGTAATCCCAAGGTCTGAAGGCATTTTATCCTGCCGTTTTGATGCCTGTCCGCCAGATTATTTTGCAACTGGTCCCCGGATGCTCCTGAAACAAGAGCCAGAAAATCAATGGCGTTTATCGAATCGCCCGGGAAAATCATCATGTAAGACGGGTAGAAGTTGAAAATTTCGATTCTGGTTTTGACCGGCCCGTCGGGCCCGTAGCATTTCTCACGCTCGGAGCAGCCGGGGCAGGGAAAATGATCCGGGGTGTCAGGACCAGGCTTCAAACGCCCCAGTTTTCTTATCAGGTCCCACCGGTCATTGACAAAAGAGGGATCGGATTTTGCCAGATCATAGGTGAAAAAATCAGACTGTCCGGCCACATCATGGCAAAAGGGGCAGTAAAGATACCGTTTCAGGCTGGTGGAGTAAGGTCCCAATCCCATGCCGGTCAAGATTTTATCATCCCGGCAAAGGTGCAGGGTATGACTGCATACCGGGCATGGCGGATGAAAAAAGATTTGCCGGTGGTTGCAAAAAAACAAAGACTGCCATGTGGTCAACTGTTCCGGCCGGTCTGTTTGCCCCGCCAGGATAAGACAATCCTGATTTTGATCATTATCGGCATACACTCTAAAAGCACGCTGCCAATAGCGCTCGATCCCGGGATTGGTTACAGGCCTCAGTTCATCTGCAGGGTGCAGGTACACGTCTTTTTGCATCAGGAGAAAAGCTTTTTTGACCTGACTGTTGCCGTCACTGACAATCCCGGCACCCATGAGCCTGCAAAACGGATCTGAATCGAAGAGTTCATCGAATTTATATTCCGTCTCTCCATCACCAGATTCCGCAATGCCGCAGCGGCCGATATTAAGGAAAAACCCATTGGCAGGAGAAAGATAGGGAATCAGGGAAATAGTTTTGTTGTTGTGCATTCACTCATTCCTCAAACCTAAAATCTTCGATTGTTAAATATATCGCAATCTTCTGTTGATACGTAATCTAAGGCGTTCGTTCGAGCACGAATTAAATGTATGGCTATAAATTTACATGTTTAATCCGAAAATTTAAAAAAATTGCTTAATTGACAAATAAAGCAAATAAACAGATTTGTTTTGTGAGATGAACCCGCAGCCTCTCAGGACGTGAGGGGCTGTGATAGTGAAGGCCAAATATTTGAGAAAATTATTATATTTTTTAGTCAATGTCAAGGTTTGTTAGGGGACGATCAATAAAAATGCCCCGGATTTATCTAAAATCATAATACATGGCCTTGTCGTGCGCAGGGCCTTGCTGTCGCTATTTAAAAAATGCAACAACAGAAACATCAGCAATAATTCAAATTGCTTGAATTATTTTACAAGTTGTATTAATTAAAATACTTGCTGTTTTCTTTCCGGAATTTTTTAGTGGGCATTACACAACTTGATTTCGTCAAAATGTCCCAAAAAATCAATGCCCGCTTGCTAAATGAGGTGCGGACCCTAAAGCACATCATTCTACAACTCTTAAATCCGGATAAACCGAAGAATTTAGATACCAAAGGGGGATTATTAATGTCGAAAAAAAGGTTTACGGCACTTGCCTTTTTTATAATTTTTTGGGCACTGGTACTGCCGGGGGCCCGGGCTGGCCAGGTGGTGACTCCCGAAACCCGGCAATGGGCAAAGGATATCGTTACGCAGGAAAAATCCATAAAGGCTGTCACGACCGGACATACACTGGCGGTTCTTTATTTCCGTAATCGGTCCGATGATTCAAATCTGGATCCGCTCCAAAAAGGCTTTTCAATCATGCTCATGACCGACCTTGCAAAAATTAAAGAGCTTCGGCTGGTGGAGAGGGTAAAACTGCAGGCTCTTGCCGAAGAAATCGGACTTGGAAAATCCGGCCTTGTAGAATCTAAAACCGCGCCCCGGGTCGGGCGCTTGCTTGGGGCCCGGTACCTGGTTGGAGGAGACTTTTTCAAGGAAGATCTTGAAAAAATAAAAATACGCTCCGATCTCATAAATGTCTCCGAAGAAAAAATATTCGATCAACCCCAGGTTCTGGATGAACTGAATCGGCTCTTTGCTCTTGAGAAAGAGATGCTGCTCAAAATCATTGCGGCCTTTCAGATTGAGCTTACGCCAAAACGCAAAGAGCTGCTTATGGAGCCGATTTCAACCAGTCTCCCGGCCCTGATGTATTTTTTCAGAGGAATCGATAAAAGTGATCACGGCGACTTTAAAGCTGCGGCTGTGTTTTATAAAAAGGCTTTGGCTGAAGATGCAAAACTGCATCCTGCCGACTTTAACCTGAGAGAACTGGAACGGCTCGGATTGTGGCGGCCACAGAAGCGAACCGCCGTTCTTTTAAAATCACTGCAGAGCCGCACCTCTTTGACCGACCGGTTGACGTCCGAGTATCCTACCGTCCGGATGAACAAACCCAAAAGGGTTCAAGGTGTTGAAATAGAGGGGTATATAGACTTTTATGGACCCGATGATACCGATGATACCGGGGATCGGTCATTTTATACCGAAGCCCCACCTTACGTTGACTACCCGGTAATACCGGAAACGGCCGATTATATCGTCCATCACACCGGTACCGACGGCATCGTCACCTATTACGGTATCTCCAGTGGTGTTAACAAGGGAGAGTATCCGGCCGGTGTTTATGGGGGGTATCCCGGCGATAATTTTGTAATCGAGTATACCGGTGGTGACTATCCATGATTGAACATGGATCACTGCATCGGCTATTGTGAATGAAGCTTACTGTTTTTATTTGCCCATACTTTTACCGGGAGAATTTATTCATGAAAAAAAACCGGATTATTATTATATTTCTATTATTTTTGCTCGGCGCTTACCCAGCCTGGTCATACGAATTTACAGCAGAAAGCGGCCTGGTTATTGATGTATGGCGCAACTCCGATAACACCGATGGAAATCAATACCATATTCCCTTGAAATTCGGCGTGGCAGATAAAAATTTTTCGGCAACACTGCTTACCGGCTATTGCAATACCACCCTGGATCCAAACATTGGAGACCGTCAGACCCTGGATGGAATGCTGGATTCCAAACTAAATTTTTCCTATCAATTGCCGGGCGGCCTGCCCGTTGATATTCTGGTGGGGGTCGGTTTCAACCTGCCCACCGGACAGACGAATCTATCCACAAAAGAGCTTATGCTGACGATGAATTCCGATCTGGTTTCCATCAGCAGTTTTGGAGAGGGATTCAATGTTAACCCCACTCTGACCGTTGCCGGTGAATGGCGGGACCTTGTCTGGGGTATGGGCGTCGGCTATATCTGGCGAGGTGAGTATGATTACAGTGAATTCCTTGATGAGTACGATCCCGGCGATATTTTTTCCCTGACATCGGAACTGCAGTACTACATCACTCCTTCCATGATAGCACGCCTTTTTGCCGAATACTGCAATTACGACAAAGATCAAATGAGCGGAGATGACATCCTTGAAGAGGGAGATTTTCTTCTGATCGGTACCGGTATTAAGGCCGGCGCCGGCAAATGGACTTTTGATCTGGACCTGAAGACAATCTTAAGGGCCAAGAGTAAATTTATGTCGCCTTCCGGTCTGGCCGCGGAGGACAAAAACAGTCACGGCAATGAATGGGTCTCCGCCTGTCGGGTATCCTACCGTCTTTCCGACCGGATCCTCTTTAAGCCCTCTGTAACCTATCTGTTTATAGATGAAAACGATTATGAGGCCGGCAGCGGTTATCATGTCGGCAGCCGCAATAAATTTAACGCCGGGTTCGGGATGGAATATAAATTTGGAACATGCTGCAGGGCAATTCTCGATCTTAATGCATTTCAGATCCGGGACGACAAAAGCTGGTCCCATCCGGATGATGATTTGACCTATGACGGTTTTTCCATGGCTCTTACGTTGAGCAGCCGCTTTTAAAAAATGCAAGCGCGTTATTGTTTTTGATTGAAAAGGTCAGCGGCCGTGGTCGTGGCCGCACGAAGCCAGGCATTCAGATCCGCGGCCTCAACCGTTTCCGTGGCCGTAGCGATGATACCGGAGGTGGCCACGTCCACCAGGCGCAGGTCGATGCGCATGCTGTTGCCCACGACTTGGTATCCACCGAAAACCATCATTTTCGCCCCGGCCAGACGTCCGATTTTCAGACGTGTGGCCGGGTCTGCCAGTGCCGATGTTGCCAGATTCAACTCTTCCAGCACCTGATCGAGTTTCTGGCGCTCCACAACCGTATATTTTCCGCTGTCTGCAATATGCTCCGCCACTTGACTGCCGAGAAGTTCTCCCAGGTCCGGCCAGGCATTGGGCTGAAAACTCAGGTTGTCAGGATTCCAGACAGCCACAATGTTTCCGTTTTCATGTACCTCGGAAGGTGTTGCGCAGGCGGAAAGGAATGCGGTCAGCAGGATGAGGATAAAAAATTTTTTACTGAACTGCATTGCCGGCCCCCATACTCATCATGTCGTCAATTTTCTCTATTATTTTATCTTCACTTTTTATGGGGCGCCGCTGATTACTCAGCATGGCATAGCTGAAATCATCGTCCACCTTATAGACTTCAAGCCGGGCAATCGGTTTGGAGGCCGCTTTCAGGATCTTGCCCTTGAATTCAATGGGCGCCTGTTCCTCTATGATATCAAAACCGGTACCCTGAACTACTCCCTGGTTGGAGCCCAGGTTGATCAGCACATGCGCGCCGTTGACTTGAACCACATACCCCTGCAGGGGATAATGCAGCATGATCGTCATTAAAATTTCACGATTGAGGCGATGCAGTTCTTTTTCAAGAGAAACACCGGGATTGAACTTGCGGTTAATAACCTTGGGGATGGCCGATGTTTCGGTATCGATAAGCCGCAGGCTCAACAGGGGCCCGCCCGGCAGATAATAGAGCGAACCGGTGCCCATAATTTTAGCGGCCAGCACTTTGCCGAGGCGCAGGGTCGTGGCCGGGTCGGCCAGTGCGGAAGTACCCAGGTTCAACTCTTCCAAAAGCCTTTCAATCAGGACTCTTTCCACCACCTGAACCCTTCCGGAGGCATTCAACTGTTCTGCCAATTGCGTCGTCAGCACGGTGGAAAAACCGTCCCGTGCAGCCAGGCCGCCTTTTTCCTGAAAATCGACAAAACTGAGAACCATGGGACGCGAGGTCCAGGTATCCTCGTTGTCATCCGCTTCAAAACGCTTCTCGCGGTATCGCTGGGCCAGTTCCTTGACGAATTTATCGATCCGTTCTTTCCTTGCGTTGTCTTTTTGCAGAAGGAGCATCTCCTGGGCTTTTTTGGCCAGAATCGCTGCAAAGATGTCGTTTTTGTTAATGGTCTGGACCTGCTGATAGAGTTCCAGGGCTTTGTCCCAGCGGCCTTCTTTTTCATATGTGACGCCCTTGTTGGAAGTCGCCTCAATATAATAGGGATCGATTTCAACAGCCTGATCATAGAGTTCGCGGGATTTTTCATATTCTCCCCGGGCCGCATGGATACGACCTAGCTGATTATATGCCACTGCCTGCTGAAAGGGCTCAGCGATTTTTTTACCAATGGCTTTCTTATATTCAGTTTCAGCTTCTTTTTTGCGATTCTGGCTGTAAAGCAGATCCCCCTTGACCACGTGCACATAGGCTCGGTTGCCTCCCTTTTTTTCAACTTCCTTTGCTGTTTTAAGGGCTTTTTCGGTTTCTCCTTTTTGCGCGTATACGGATATCAGGCCTTCCTTACCCAGCACTTCACCTTTGCCCTTTGCCTTGGCCAGTCCCGAAAATGTTTTTTCGGCAGCGTCCAGATCACCCTGCTTTAATTCGGCATAGCCCTTGACGCTCTTTGCCTTGATGTTGCCGGGGTTCTTTTTTACCACCTGCTCACTGATCACTTTGGCCATCTGGGGCTGTTTATGCTGAAGTTTCCTTTGCGCCAGCCTGACCAGCATGATTTCGGTGGTCTTGCCTCCGCCCTGAAAATAATCCATCATCTTCTGGCCGGGTCCGAGAATGCATACGGTAGGCAGCACCTGCCGGGCATGATAAAGATCACTGACCGTTCCCGTATCCAGCAGCACCGGGAAAACAGGTCGGGTACGCGACACAAAACGGGCTACTTTTTCGCGTGATGAAACAGCAATGGCCCATACCATGAGATCCGCATCTTCGTATTTTTTTGCCAGGCTGTCGAGGTGCAGCAGACCTTCCTGGCTTGAACGAGACTCCACATCAAAAAAATAGAGGATCACCATAGGCTGGTCTTTGATAACGGCCAGGTCGTAGCTGCGGCCTTTGATATCATTCAGTTTGAAACCGGGAGCAGCATCACCTGCGGCAAGTCCGGCATGACCCGTGTTGGTACCTGTCAGGCATACCGTTATCACCACGGCCGTCAGTATCATCAGTTTAGCGACAATTCGCATAGCAGTGCCTCCTTTTGTTGTAATATCAATATTTTTTATCTTGTACACATATTTTCGCAACTGTTCACGGTTGTCGGTTTACCGTTCACGGTTTTGTCAATAACGGCCATGCCCGATCGGGCACAACAAAATATGAATGATGCAATAATTGAAGCATTTTTGATATTGATTTCAATTCTTTGTTTTTTCAACCGTGAACCGATAGCCGTCAACCGCAAACGGTCGTTTTTTTACTCCTCGGCCACCAGACGAACATACAGTGGTGTTTCACCAGGGCGGTCCAGGTCGATTCTTGCCTCCCATTCATAATAACCGCGCAAAGTAACCAGTACTTCATGCTTTCCCAGGGGCAGGCTGAGATTGACCGGCGTTTTTCCTTTGAAAGCATCATTAACGAAAACCTGGGCGCTGGTAGGCACGGAGTCAATTTTCAAGAGGGCATGCACTTCCTTTTTTTTGTCCGGACTTTGCTCTTCCCGGTCTGCAACGGAATCGGGAGTGGTTGTTTTTTCTCCACCGGCAACCGCCTTTTCTTGAATTTCTACCTTGGGTATTTCGCTATTTTCCTGAGTTTCTGCCGGAGCCTCAACAGTGGATCCACTTTCGGATGGCGCTTCTATAGTTGCCTGTTTTACCGGAGATAACTCTATCTGTGGCGAATCTTGAATCGGCTGCCTTGATTTCAGGTAGTAAAATCCACCTCCGGCGACCACTATTATCAAGGCAATCAGCCCAACCCAAAGCAGGTGTCCTTTTTTTTCAGGGCGTTTGGATTGAGAAACACCGGTATTATTTTTTCTTTCAGGACAGATTTTAAGTTCATCGGCCATTTGTCTACCGCTCTGAAAGCGTTTTTCAGGCTCTTTTGCCATGCTTTTCATAATCAGCGAGGCAAAGGCCGGCGGCAGATCGCCATCCGCTGTTTGCGGCTCGGATGGTATGTCCTGGGTGATAGCCCTGAAAATAACCGCTATATTTTCACCGGAAAAGGGCCGTTGACCGGTAGTCAGTTCATAAAGAATAATCCCGAGAGAATACAGATCGGACCGTCCGTCCACGGTTTTTCCCATGACCTGTTCCGGCGACATGTACACGGGGGTGCCCAGGATTTCTCCGGCCTGGGTTTGCTGGGTCGCTTCGGGATCTTCGATGCGGGCTATTCCGAAATCGGTAATTTTTATCCTTCCCTCATCATCAAGGATAATGTTGGAGGGCTTGATGTCGCGATGAACAATCCCCCGGGCATGGGCATAATTAAGAGCTTCAGCAACCTGAAGCCCGATGTTTATCACATCTTTGACTGCCGGCGGTTTTTCTCGAACCACCTCATTCAGTGGCCGTCCTTCCAAAAACTCCATGGCAATATAAATTGTTTCGTGGTCCTGGCCGACATCATACACAGTAACGATATTGGCATGGCTGAGACGACCGATGGCCTTGGCCTCTTTCAAAAATCTCTGTACAAAGTCCTGGCTGGTTACCCGGTCCGGACGCAGCACCTTCAGTGCTACCAGACGATCTATGCGGGGATCATGGGCCTGATAGACAACTCCCATGGCACCGCGTCCCAGTTCTTTGATGATTTCGTAACGCCCGTATTTCATATTTTATTGTCCGTTTAAAAAAGAAAGAATTGTCCCGAGGGGTATTAAAAATCCCACCGAATCAGTGCCCCGGTAACGCCCCTTGATCATGCCTGCCAGGTTGCCCCGGTTGTCAAAGACCGGGCTCCCGCTGCTGCCCGGGTGAATCTCCATATTGACCTGCCATAGAGGCAAATCACCCACCCGCCTGGGAGGAGCGTTTATGATACCTGCAAAAACAGTTCCTCGCAGGTTCTCCGGACATCCCACCGCGAACAACCGTTCTCCCATTCCAAGAAGTTCACGCCCATTTCCAAATGGTATAAACGGCTCCTGACGGGTACTCACTTTCAACAGAGCGATATCTTTTTTTTTATCAATTTTCAGGGGCAGGGCTTCCAGAATCCGTCCGTCATAGTACACCACCGTCACCATGCTTGTGGCATCAAGGCCGTGGGCCGTACAGAGAATTAAGCCTGCCGGGTCGATCACAAAGCCGGAAAACTGGCTGTCATGGTCCCCGTTCCGGGTGTTTATGCAGACTACCGCATCGATTCGGCCCAGTACGGCAGTCGGGATCACCTGAGTTGAATTTGAAACGGTTCGGTTTGTGGTCGTGTTCGGGATTTTAAAATAACCATCCAGGAAACGCCATAAAATATTCAACATATCCTTGTCCGGCTCGCCGTTCTGCCGGCAAATGCCTCTGACCCGGGTGGCAAGCGGTGAATGTCTTTTCAGATTGACCTGCCAAGTTTCAATTCGGCGTTCTGCGTACAGGGTGGTGTTACCCGGTTTGATCAGGTGGAGGCGGACCTCGAAACCTGACCTGGCAAACCAGTGTTCAAGGACATCTATTAATTCAGACATGGGCAAAGGATAAATTTTTGCATCCGTATCAAAACCGGCAAAAGCGGTCGAACCGGCAATAATAAGACATAGAAAGGCTAATAAAATCCCTTTTGGTATAATGTGCCTGATTTTAATTTTCATAAGCGGATTCATGAAAAAATATGTAATCGTTCACGGTTATCGGTTCACAGTTTACCCAATTCCAAAATTTCTTTCATATGAAACTATGGTTTTATCCGGGCCAGCACCACTGTGATGTTATCTTTGCCGCCGGAAGACAGGGCCATTTCAATGAGCTGCTCATTTTTAGAGACAAGAGCATCATTTCGGGCCAGAATTTTTTCAATATGTCGGTCCTCTACCATATCCGTAAGCCCGTCTGAGCACAAAAGAAATTGATCTTCTATGGAAACTTTGCCTCGCAAAAGATCAATCGAGATATTCTCTTTTACTCCCACCGCCCGTAAAATAAGGTTTCGCAAATGATGTTTTCTGGCTTCCGCAGGCGTTATAAGCCCCTGGTCGATTTGATCCTGCACAAAAGAATGGTCGGTTGTCAGTTGTTCCAGTTTTCCGGAGCTGAATCGGTAGGTTCGACTATCACCAATGTGACCGAGCACAAATCCCTCATCAAAAAAAGATAATAGTTCAGCAGTGCAGCCCATGCCATTGTGAAGGGGATTTTCTTTAACATGCTCAAATACTTTTTGATTTGACAAATAAAAAGATTTTTGAACTTTTTCAATTGCTTCTTTTTCGGATTTTCCTCTAAAGCCGGCAAAGGTCGATTCCGAGGTTTGGGCAAATATCCGGCTGGCCACTTCTCCGGCAGCAGCGCCACCCATTCCATCGGCCACCAGGCAAAATCCAAGGTCGGGATTGATGATCAAACTATCCTCGTTATTTTTCCGTTTTAGTCCGACATCGGTCTTTCCGGAATATTCGATTTGGGCCATATTCAATCCTGTTTCGGCAAAAGTTTAGTAACTAAAAATTTTATAATTCAGTATAGTGCTTTTTATAACCGTTCAGGAGGAGCCGGTCACGGGTTTGATAATGGCCGATCCTGAACGCTGTAAAAGGAAAAAATTACTCAAAAACAGAGCCATCTGTTTCGAATACAAAATGACGGGTTATCAATATTAGACCAAACACATCCTAATATCAATTAAATTTTTTCAAGGGTTTGTGGTCCCCGGCTTTGCAGCCTATTCTAAGCCGGATAAACCGGCGCTGTTGAAAAGGCGTACGCCGTAAATTACAAATTGCAGGCACCAAAATTCAAATAAATTTTAAATCACAATATCCAATAGTTTGAAGTTGTTTGCCATTTGCCATTTGATTATTGTTATTTGTTATTTGATTATTCCCTTGACAGAATGGTCAAATTCTAAATAATTTAACTCTGGACGGCGCCGGGACCAAAAATCAAGATTGCCAACTAAAACCGAATGGTCCGTCATGGAATAAACAATATGCGATTGCCGGCCTTTTGCGCCCCCTGTTCCCTGACGGATCATAATTCAGATATATATTAAAATATGAAACAAATACCTTCTATTGCCATTCAGCTAATTCACATTCAGGGACCCTTAAAAGGCGAAATTCAGGAATTCCTTGAACCATCGATATCCATTGGTCGCCATCCTTCCTGCGATGTGGTGTTTCCTGTGGATATAACCATTATTTCCCGCCGGCACGCAACAATTACACGGGAAGGCAACCGCTTTAAACTGGTCGATCAAAGTTCCAACGGTACCTACTTAAACGGCAAACGTGTCAAGGAAACATTTTTAAAAGATGGTGATGTTTTAATATTTGCCGAAGGCGGTCCCAAAGTCAGCTTTTTAACCAAGTTGCTTAAAGGTGATTCAACGGTTCCTCATGCAAACGTTCCAGAGCCGATTCTGCAACCTGATATACCCGCAGCAGCCATGCCAAAAGCTGACTTTGCACCACATTTTCAAACAGAACGGCCTAAAACGGCATCCTCCTCTGCAGTTCCCGAAGCCCGTGTTGAAACAATACGTGTTCCCCTGGTGATTCAATACGGCCCAACATTAAGGGACTTCAAACAGGTACCGGTCACCATAGGAAAAAGCCCTGACTGTGATTTCACCATGGATCACCCGGGAATTGCCCATCAGCATGCCCGGATATTTTTCAGCCGGGAGCAGTATTGGATAAAAGATCTCACCGGCAGAGAATCAATTCTGCTTAACAATCAGCCCATATCCTCCCAGGCGCCTCTTAATGCGAACGACCGCCTGACGCTGCTTCGCGGAGGGCCTGAATTTCGTTTTCTGGGAGGCGGGCGTCTGGCGGAAATTGTCGAGCCTGCTTCCCGTGAGCCGTCCCCTCCTGGCGCGTCAGAGGAGAATGTTGCGGCTGAAAAACCGCATTCTGAAAAATCCGGCAAAAAATCCGTTTCTTTTTTTAAAAAGATTTTAAACCGATAACGAGCGTTCATACAAAATTGATTTTTTCGTTTAAGATGCTGTTTCAGCGTGGAGATACATGGATTAACCGGAGTAAAAGAGTACTTGTAAAATCATGCGTATAGGAAACGGACATGACGTTCACAGACTGGTAAAGGGGCGCAAGCTGGTTGTCGGGGGCGTAACGATCCCCTTTGACAAAGGATTGATAGGGCATTCAGATGCGGATGTCCTGGTTCACTCCGTGTGCGATGCATTGCTGGGCGCCGCCGGTCTGGGCGATATCGGCACCCATTTCCCCGATAGTTCTTCGGAATTTAAAGACATAAGAAGCATCCGGCTGCTGGTTCGTGTGCGTCGCATGATTATTGAAAAGGGGTATTATATTCAAAACGTGGATTGCACTATCTTTGCGGAAGCGCCCAAATTTTCCAAATACCGTCTGGCCATGGAACAAAATCTTGCACGGGCAATGGAGATAGACGCGGAAAGGATCAATATCAAAGCCACAACCACGGAAGGGTTGGGAATATTCGGCCGGGGGGAGGGAATCGGTGCCATGAGTATAGCCCTGATAGAGTGAATTTTTTATAACGTTGATTCGGGTGTAATACAAAAGTTGCAAAATATTAAATGGGTAATTTTTTTAAGGATAATTATGACGATCCGTATTTATAATACATTGAAAAAAAAGAAGCAGGTGTTTGAAACCATTGAACCGGGCAAGGTGCGCATGTATGTCTGTGGCCCCACGGTATATGACTCATGCCATATCGGGCATGCCCGTTCAGTGGTGGTATTCGATGTCATCGTTCGTTATTTAGAGGCCGGCGGCTATGCCGTAACATATGTGAGGAATTTCACCGATGTGGATGACAAAATCATCAACCGGGCCAATGAAATGGGGGTCGATTCCCGCGAAATTGCCGAAAAATACATTGCGGAATTTTACACGGACATGGATACGCTGAATGTGCGGCGGGCCACCATTGAACCCAGGGCTACCGAGCACATTTCCGATATTATCAGGATTATTGAAATCCTGATGGACCGGAAAGTGGCCTATCGTGTTGAAGATGATGTCTATTTCGCAGTTGAAAAATTTAATGGATATGGCAAACTTTCGGGCCGCCGGTTAGAGGATATGGAGGCCGGTGCACGGGTGGATGTGGATGAAAGAAAACAAAGCCCTTTTGATTTTGCCCTCTGGAAAGGGGCTAAACCGGGCGAACCATCATGGGACAGTCCCTGGGGCCGTGGCCGGCCGGGATGGCATATTGAATGCTCGGCCATGAGCAGTGCCCTGCTCGGGGAAACCATCGATATTCACGGCGGCGGTAAGGATCTGATCTTTCCGCACCATGAGAACGAGATTGCCCAGTCCGAGGCGGCCTTTGGCATACCTTTTGTAAAATACTGGATACATAACGGGTTTATTAATATTGATCATGAAAAAATGTCCAAATCCCTGGGTAATTTTATGATGATAAAAGATATTATCAAAACCTGTCATCCGGAGGCATTGCGCCTCTTTTTGCTGTCTAACCATTACCGCAGTCCAATTGACTATACCCCTCGGAATATTGAGGAGGCCGGTAAAAATCTCGACAAATTTTACGGGACATTGAAGCGAATCGGAGAAATAATCGAACACAATTCTGAAATTGTTGAAGATAATTCGTTTGACGGTGAATACTGGGAGACGTTTTGCTCCGCCATGGATGATGATTTTAACAGCGCCCTGGGGCTGGGATCTCTTTTTGATGCGATTCGCAATATCAATCGCCTGCTGGATGAAACGCCGGACAGCATGTCCAACAATACCCATAGACAGGTGTTGTCGGCAAGAGCACAGATACTGAAAATCGGTACGATCCTTGGCATCCTTGCTGAAAACCCGGATGATTATTTTAAATACAAAAAAAAATCGGCCCTTGAAAAACAGGAGCTGGATCCTGTCATCATCGAAGACCTGATAAAAAAAAGATCCGAGGCCCGGGTTTCTAAAGATTGGGCCAAAGCCGATGAAATAAGAAAAAAACTGGAAGCAATGAATGTGGTTGTAGAGGATCGGTCTGATAAAACATACTGGAAAGTTATAAAATAAAATCAAAACAGAATCCGTCCAGAAACGCAGATAGATAAAAATTTCCCCCATCGGGCTCTTTGTCTGCCCGCCAAGAGCACCAGAACTTTTGCAAGCCTTTTTTTGACCCATTTTTTAGACAACACTCCCCTGTGCCGATTTGAACCGGTTTTTTAAAAGGACCATTAACCGGGATGCCGATCAAAAAACTGGTCTCTCCAGTTAGCAAAACAGGTGGTTCACCCCGTCCATTGATGCCCGATTGTGGCAATCTGGTTTGACTAGATCTCCTGTTGTACTGGGATCAGAGCACCTTGGAGCCATTTAAAATTCGGACGGAACGGGTGGGCATTCTTGCCATAGCCGTCATTCGATTCTGTTGGTAGAACCGCCTGCGGCAGCTATCCCGAGCCATCCCGTTGCCGAAACTGGAAACATCATTTTTACATCGTCACCACCGGCATCCGTCCGTGATTATTTTTTTAGTTTTATCCCATATAGCTCCTGTACGATATATCGCCATTGGCCCAACGGCTTATCCTTGGCAAAGGCCGTTTCGAGTGCACCGGCTTTGCTCCATTTGTCTCGCAGATAGGGCCACATGGACAGGTAATAGTCGCCTCGTCGTTCAGCCTTGACATCCGTACTTCTCAAATCAGGAGGCAAATAAATCTGAGATGTACGCATCAAACACATGGCCATGCGGACAAAGCGACGAGCCATCCCGAAGTCGGCATGCTGACCGGCAGCCTCCCGGCGGCTATAGTCGTCTTTCAAATCTTTAGGACCATAACGGCCGATATGGAATGCCGACTGCACCACGAAGTCTTTGAGGATATGGTTGTTTCGCTTACTGACGTGGCCGATTATCGAAGGCCCCTGGCTGCCGCCGGTTTGTTTGACCTTGGGTACGATACCGGCATAGGACGCCAGCTGGTCGGTTGACCGTTGCGCCAAGGGGTCACCGATCTCAGCGGTAACGCCTGCAGCCAGAACGATGCCGATACCTTTGATGCTGGTTAAAAAAGCCCCTTGGGTCTGGGCCAACAACTGTGCCATCTCTTTTACCAGTTGCTGGGCGCCGTCGAATAGACAACGGTAATGAGTCACATGACTGGCCAGGGAAACTTGCAAGGTGGCGGTATATTCATCCGGTGTGGTGAGCACCTGAGATGCGTATCCCTGTAATTTGGCCGCAACCTGTTCGGTTTTTTTGGTTCCCAGTTTTTCCAGGTTTCGAACCAAGGCCGACCGCTGACGGCGACGGATTTGCGGTGCACTGAAGCGTTCTTGCATCAGGTATAGCGAGCTGCTGGAAAAAGGAATGATGCCGCTTTTCTTCTCGTTCAGAAAACCGGGAAAGAGCCGATCGACAATAGTATGTATCCGGTTGCGGACTTCGGTTTTCATCTTGATCAACTTTTTCCGATGGCGCACCAGTGTTCGCAGGTTGCGATACACGCCTGACTGCGCCGGGCAACAGTTGG
>CAYQNS010000042.1:0-26441 GCA_964418755.1 uncultured Desulfobacteraceae bacterium | reverse complement strand
AAGCGGCGATGGCAAAGAGATCTATTCCAGCCGCATGAGGCCCCAGCGTCATGTGAATCTGAGGGGATCGGGCAGCCAATTGACGATTTTTGAAACCGGCACCGGGGACAACCGGGGCAGTATCGATGCTCACCGGGCTTTCCGGGAGACCCATCCAGGGGCCGTCTATCTGCATAACGGGGTTACCTATATTGTGGATGATTTGGATCTTGCCACCGCCGGCGTGCAGGTGTCACGCGCCAAAGTCAATTATTATACCCGGGTCAAGGCCCATAAAGATACCGAGATTCTGGAAATTTATGATCAAAAAGCGGTGGCCGGAACCCGATTTTATACAGGTCGCCTGAAAGTGACCGATCAGGTAACAGGTTATGACATGTGGCGGATTCGCGGTCATAGCAAGATCAATTCTCTGCCCCTGGACCTGCCGCCCCATGTTTTTGAAACCGATGGGGTGTGGTTTACCTTTTCGAGGACTATCCGGCAGACTGTTGAATCCCGGCAGATGCATTTTATGGGCGGCATCCACGCCATTGAACATGCGGCGATCGGCATCTTTCCTTTGCTGGTCATGGCCGACCGCAATGATCTGGGCGGTATATCCATGGTCTATCATCCCCAGGTCGACAGTGCCGCCGTATTTATCCATGACTCGGTCCCCGGCGGGGCCGGGTTGACGCGACAAGCCTTTGACAGGGCTGCGGACCTGTTGGCCTATACACTGAAAATCATCCGCTCCTGTCCCTGTGAAACCGGGTGTCCCTCCTGTGTGCATTCTCCTAAATGCGGCTCGGGCAACCGGCCTATCGACAAGGAGTCTGCTGCTTTTCTGCTACAGATGCTGATCAATGGAAAGGCTCCTGTAAAATCTGCCGGCAAGATACCTTTTTTAAAAAAAACGGTTGCTTCCCCAAAACAGGGAAGGTTCATAGGCACCCGTTTCGGTGTCCTGGATATCGAAACCCAGCTTTCGGCACAGGAGGTGGGAGGGTGGCACCGGGCCGACAGGATGAAGGTGAGCTGTGCCGTGGTATTTGATGCCGAGGCAGATAAATTTACTGCGTTTACGGAAAACAGAATGCAGGCCCTGATCCAATATCTTAAAACCTTTGATTATGTGGTGGGGTTTAACATCAAACGCTTTGACTACCTGGTGCTTTCCGGATATTCGGATTTTAACTTTCAGGTTTTGCCGACCCTGGATATCCTTGAGGATGTTCATAAGCACCTGGGATACCGGCTTTCTCTGGACAACCTGGCCCGGGCCACACTCGGCACGGAAAAGAGCGCCGACGGCCTGCAGGCCCTGCGCTGGTGGAAACAGGGAAAGCTTAGTAAAATTATCAAATACTGTACCCAGGATGTGAGAGTGACCCGTGATCTTTATCTTTACGGGATAAAAAACAGGTATCTGCTGTTTACCAATAAGGCCGGCAATACGGTACGGGTGCCGGTGAAGTGGTAGAAGGTGGAAGGCTGAAGGTAGAAGGTGGAAGGCTGAAGGTAGAAGGTGGAAGGTAGAAGGGAAGCGGAAATCGGAAGTCGGAAGTCGGAGGTCGGAAGTCGGAGGTCGGATATTAGAAAAGATAGGAAAGAGAAAACAGGAAAGAGGGGATGGATAAATGGGCGGATGGGCGGATGAATGAAGGGACGGATGATCGATGGTTGGATGAATGGTTTGTTAATGTAGGGGCAGGCCTTGTGCCTTCCCTTTGGTGATGGGTGTCGGGGGTAAAACGGTAGGGCCGTCTTACATGGCGGCCTGTTTGTGCGGTCAATGTAAAAATACCGGCCGGTCTCTATGAAAAAAATACCTGTAACAAAAGGAGGTTGTCATGAGTAAAAAAGTTTTGGTGCCGGTGGCGGATGGTACCGAAGAGCTGGAAGCGGTGGGTATTATCGACGTGTTGCGGCGAGCGGAAGCCGAGGTCACGGTGGCATCTGTGGGGCAGCTTCAGATTACGGCTTCCCGCGGTGTCAAATTGATTGCCGATACATTGATTTCCGATTGTGTGGATACGCAATACGATCTGGTGGTTTTGCCCGGCGGGATTCCGGGGGCTGATAACCTGCGGGATTCCAAAGAATTGACCGGTATTTTAAAGCGCCAGAGTGAAAAAGGCCTGCTGTATGGCGCCATCTGCGCTTCGCCGGCCATCATTCTGGAGCATCACGGCCTGCTCAAAGGTCGCAAGGCTACCTGTCATCCGGCGTATACCGATCAGCTTTCCAATACCGATGAGATTAAATCAAAGGTGGTCGTGGACGGCAACTGCATCACCAGTCAAGGGGCCGGAACGGTCATTGATTTTGCCCTGGAACTGGTTGAACTGCTCTATGACGGGGAGCGTCGGGAAGCCGTGGCCGTTTCAATGGCGATATAATTTTTTTTAGTTCTTTATCCCCCTGAATTTATGAAAGGAGATCTTCCATGGAAATCAATCGGAATTTTATAGCTCCCTGTGGCCTGTACTGCGGTGTCTGCGGTGTGTACTATGCTACCCGGGACGGCAATAACCGATTTCTGGAAAAACTGCTGGGAGTTTACCAGGGAAATATGCCGGGGCTGGAGCATCTCACCATTGAAGATATCAAATGCGACGGATGCCTGTCGGACCGTGTGTCCATATTCTGCCGGGTCTGTGCCATCAAGGATTGCACTATGGAAAAAGGATATGCCGGGTGCCATGAGTGTAATGATTTTCCCTGTCGGCACATTGAAACCTTTCCCGTGCCCGTCGGCAAAAAGGTTATCCTGCGGGCCATACCCTACTGGCGGGAACACGGAACACAAAAATGGGTCGAAGACGAAGAGGCGCGGTATGTCTGTCCGCAATGCGGGCACCGGCTTTTTCGCGGCGCTAAACGCTGCAATAAATGCAAAACACCGGTGGATCTGGATTAGGCGCCTTCATGCCTTGTCAAAGTCTTTGATTTTTTACCCCAAAAGCATGTGGATAATTTAGAAAACGACAGAGCGAAGCGAAACCATAAATTTTCAATTCTCACTATTCAATTTTCAATTTGTTTTACTGCATCTGGCTGATATCGCTAAGGCGCCGGTCATAGAGCTTGCCGATGCCGTATTCATTGCGGCGCATGAATTTTTCCTTGTCCGGTCCGATGATCTGCATCTCCGGATAGCGCTTCTGTACTCGCAATGCAATACGCATCTCTATGGTGCAGCCGGTGCTGTAGGTGGCGTCTTTGCCCACCCACTCGGGCGGTATCTTCATATCCAGAAGATTGAAGGCCCGGGTGATGTCTTCGTAGCTTTGAAAACGCCAGATGTCGATCAGCCCGCTGCTCTGGACAATTTCCCACATGTACATGAGGTCGTCGGCATCCATACCCGGTTCGAAATGCTCCGAAGGATTGATGATAAAGGTCAGGGTCGACTGTTCTTTGAGGAAGGAGACGAACACGGACATCACCTTTTTGGCGATATCCAGTTTTCCGGGAATGGAGCCGATGATGCCGCTGTAAAACATGACTGTCATACCCTGATTTTTAACTTCTTCCATTCGGGCAATGATGGCGTGGGCTTTCCTGTCGAGATCTGCATGGGAAAACTTGATCACGTCACGGTGCCTGGGCTTGAACGATACAATCACCTCGCCATCTATATCCGTTGAGATATTGAAAATGTCCTGGGTGAACTGAAAGCCCGTTTCAAACAAACGCCGTTTCTGGATCGATCCCCTCGATATAACGGCATCCACCTCTTTGAAAACACGGGCGAAAGTGGTTGACGCCAGAATCAGGTTAAAATCTTCATTGGTGCCGTCGGATATGATCAGAATATGGTGATCGCTGCGCAGGGTTTTGGCCAATTCGTTTTTATCTATGTTTTTGTTGTCTATCAGCAGGGCTTTGGCCAGTTCGGAATTCAATACCGGATCTTCCTGAGCATCAAAAAAATCAGCCTTGGTGAAAAGGGGCCCCTCCTTGAAGGCGATGATGATTTTGTGCCCCAGCATTGCCAGATAGCGGATAATCTTCAGGTCGAAGATGATTTCGCCGGATTCATCGGCAAGCCAGAGTATTTTCCGGTTCCCGTTGGATTCGTTTTGATGCATGCAACCCGACACACCCACAAAATCGAACAGTCGCTCTACGCCGCTGCCGGTTATTGGTTTTTTGAAAATGTTTTGATACTTTTTTTCCGAAAATTTTTGTGCCGCGTCTGATTCCCAAAGGGCGGGGTGACCTAAAAGGGATAGGCGACGGGAAAGCTCGATTTTTTCAATATGGTTTTTGATTGCCGGCAGAGATGCGGGCGCCGGTTCCAGGCCCGACCAGTCCATATAATTGATGGCATTGTTAAAGGCCTTGGAGTTCAGCACGGCCCGGGCATTCTTGTTGCGAAAGATCTTTTCCCGGCGGAAAGGGTCTTCGATCTGGGTGCGTTTTAAAAAAATGCCCAGCAGGCGTTTCAGCACCCTTGACGGGATCATGATATTATCTCTGGTTTCATGGTTGTACTTGATGAGGATTAGAGATTTTAAGTATTTTTTTTCGGTTTTGTCTTCGATCTGACGGTCGATGAGATCGAAGATTGTTTCGAGCCCCCGGGCATATTGTTCCTGCAGATAGACCGACGGCCGGCGGGCCATGATGGCTTCGTAGGTTTGGTCCGAGCATGGATAGTAGCGGCTGGTTTCAGCGATGTAGACCATGAACCTTATTTGTTCAGGTGTGGAGGCATGGTCGGGAAAAGAAAAATAATCCAGATGGTTTTCAATGAAAAAAGTGGTCTGCCATGCCTCGGCCTCGGCGTTTTGGGCATGCCGAAGGTTCTGCGGCTGTGAAATTTCAGGGATACCGGTTTTGTCGGGTTTGTCTGATGTCATATTCTCTCCTTCAGCCCGCGTGGTTTGCCGCGGGATAATTTTTTTCAAATCTGCCCGGCCGCAAGTATAAGCGCAGGGACCTGCATCAGCCCGGTGACCACCAGGTCGGCGGAAAGGCCGTGACATTCCCGGTGGTCCGTCCTGAGGCGCAGGGACCTTGCATCCCCGGCAAACAAGGCGGTTTTCATGCCGGCCCGGGTCGCGGGATAGATGTCGTTGAGCATATCATTGCCCACATAGAGTGTTGCGCCGGGGGTTATTTTTTCGTGCTCCAGAGATTTAACCGCCCGGTCGAAAATTGTCTGTGACGGTTTGGCACAGCCGAGATCACAGGAAAAAAATGTCAGGTCCTTTTCAAATCCGAGATGCTCCATACTTGATCCGAGCAGCCATTCAAACAGCAATGGAGTATAAAACTGGGCATTGGAAATGATGCCCGTAAGGATATTCATCTGCTTCAGTTCCCCCAGCATCTTTGCAAGATTCGGCATGGGATAGACCGGGTTGACTATCCATTCATACTCAATGGCGAAATTTTTTACCCGGTCAGGGTCGTTGATGCCAAGGACCTGCATCCAGATCTTTTCGATGCGGACTTCGGGACAATCAATACCTTTTTTTTTGCTTTTTTTATGGTCGGCCCGGACAGCGGCCCATAAATTGCCCTGCAGATGTCCGGGGTCAGCCCGGATGTCATATTTCTCCAGCAGCCCTGCCAGGCGCCCGGCATTTTTGTCCTGTTTTGCACTTATGCCTATGTCACCGGAGGCACTGATGAACAGGGTGCCGTAGATATCAAAGAGGACGCAGTGAATTTGTTTTATGGGGTTTCCAGACGGCTTTAATTCCGTGGGGATCGGGTTCATAGGACGCACATATTCGGCGATAATATTTTTATCCGGCATAGGGACTCCATTTCAGAAGGCTGAATTGGTTCGGTCGGAGAAAACTGCGTAGCAGATGCTGCCGGTCTATCCGCTGAGTGACCGGTTTTTCAATAATTTTTTGATATGCCCCGAGTAAGTTATTCGTATATTCGGCTTCATTGTATGTGTCCAGCACGGCGGCCCGGTTTTTGCTTATAAGTTTATTTGGATTTTTTACATATCCGGGTTCGGCCAAAAAGGGGTTTATGCCAATCAGTTCACGCCGGGCCGGTTTATCCTTGATGATTCTTGAGAGCACCTGCCGCTGAAACTTTTCATCCAGAAGGCCCAGATCGATCTTGTCACCGTACAGAATGGCGGATAGTGCCTTTTGGATATCGATATCGCAGGGATGCAAACCAAAATCGCGGCAGACCGTGCGAAAAACAGTCTCCCAACGTCTTGAAAACGCCTTTGAATCGATCCATTCCAGAGGGATGCGGATGCTTGAATAGAGATGATTCAGATTGATGCCGGTTTTTTCAAAATCATGACATATGTCCGGCAGCTTTCGGCCCCAGAGCATTTTGTCGGCGGTCCAGGGTTCCAGAAAGGTAAACCCGAAGCCTTCGGTGATACTGGTGGTGATCAGCGACCCTGCGTTGCATACCAGGTCGCTGAAATCATTATTCAGTCCGGCTTCAAACTCCACAGCCAATCGGTGCGTTTTTACAAAGCGTTTCCAGTCGCTGTAGCTTTTCCAGTCCATGGGGCTGTTGGGCGGCAGGGTAATTCGAAGCGATTCGCCATGGGCCAGGAAAAGAGATAAAAACAGGGCTTCACCGATATTTTTGCGGCGGATGGCACGCACCGGGTACAGGACATAATCGGCAACCGCCTTTTTGTCTTTCCGGGGCAGTGGCGTGATGGTGTTGAATACCCGGTGCAGGCCATGGGGCTTGAGCCCGCATTTTAACAGGATGTTGTAATCCCGGGAGTTGATGACGCCGTAGTGGCAGTCCACAGGATATTCTTCATCATGAAAATAGTTCTGGGGCCGCCCGTCTTCGGCAAAATCATGGATCTGCAGAAACAGGGTTATTCCCCTGGACTGAAGCGCTTTAAGAATTTTAAGAAAGTTTCTGTTTTTGGCAAGGGTGGGATTGTGAACATGCAATATATCACAGCCGTCGGGCCAGTAATTGAAAATTGCATTGACCGCTGCATCGGCCACTTGCCCGGGATCATGCAGGGTGTCTCCTGGAATATCGTAGCCAATCCCGGGAATGGTTCGGGTTTCAATCCTGCCGGTGGATTCCGGCATTTCACCTGTGAGCAGCATCACTTCGCAGGCCGGAGAAACCGCCTTGATCTGCTGTTGCAGCACCGTTGTGACGCCGCCGGTTTTGAGATGGTAATGGAGAAATGCAATTTTCATGTTCTATTCTTTTGATGTGGGACGCGCAGCCATATCTCAAGCCGTTCAAGGCCCTCGGCCGTGGAAACTTCCGGCGCATACCCCAGATCCTGTTTGGCGGCGCTGATGTCAAACCAGTGGGAGGTAGAAAGTTCATTGGCCACAAATCGGGTCATCATGGGTTCGTCATCTATTCTAAAGGTTTTGTAGAAAAATTCAAGTAGGGCGCCGGCGATCCAGGCGATTTGAAACGGTACTTTACGGGTGATCGGTTTTTTGCCGCCGGCGGTCAGTATCCGGTTGACCATTTCCCATAAAGGCAATGGTTCGTCCTGGCTGATAAAATAGACGCGGCCGGAAAGCTTTGGATTGCCGGCCAGTTTCTCAGCCGCCAGGATATGGGCTGAAGCAGCATTGTCAATATAAATGGTATCCACAACGTTTTTACCGCTGCCTACAATCCAAAGCCGGTTGGCCCGATCTATAATCCTGGGCACCAGGTGGTTGTCTCCCGGTCCCCATATCAGGTGGGGCCTTAAGATAATTGCCTTCAGGTCTTTGGACGCAGCCTCCAGAACGGCTTTTTCGGCCAAAGCCTTGGTCTTTGGATAATGAGTGTGGAATCGTGTCGCATAGGATGCGGATTCATCAACACCTTCCATATTTTTGCCGTTGAAAACAACACTGGGGCTGCTGGTATAGATCAGCCGTGAAATCTTGTGCTTCCGGCAGGCGGCAATGATATTTTCAGTGCCGGTGACATTGGTATCATAATAATCGGAATATTTCCCCCATACACCCGGAAGCGCTGCCACGTGAAAAACCAGATTCATGCCCTGACAGGCCTTTGCAACGGCCCTTGAATTGCGGATGTCGCCCTTTATCTGATTTACGTGCAGACGGTGGAGCTCCGGATATGATTTTCTGGAGAAAGTGGTTACACGGCAGCCTTTTTCAATGAGCCGCTTTACGATAGCCTTGCCGAGAAAACCGCCACCGCCGGTAACCAGTACATTTTCAGGTCTGGTTTGGATCATGATGATGCCTTTTTGTGTTACCGGTGGGGGATTGGTAACTCAGGATTTTGGAATTTGGTGTTAAACCATCCATTTTTCATCTCCATATTGTGAGGTTGGTTCCATAATTGTATTACCAATTCCGTTATTTAACTTATCATTTTGCCAATTTCTCGGGTTATTTTTAATATAATTCGATATACGAAAATAATTATTTTCGTTGCGAATAATATGGTCGTAAAATCGTGTTTGCCATTCAAATTCGCACCTTAAACGGTGGGCGTGTTTTGTAACCGCCGATTTGTACGAACCAATTACACGCGACACAGAACCCGATTTTGGTGATATTGCCGCCATTTTGTGGGTTTTGGATTGTTGTGTATTCGTTGACGGTTCATCCGTACCGCCCATTTGTTCCATCGGATTTGTTGCCACCTTCGTAGAGACGATGCATGCATCGTCTCTACACCCAACGCATGCATCGTCTCTACACCCAACGCCATTACCACCATCCACAATTTCCAATATTCCATGAATATGGTTGGGCATTACAACAAATTGATGTAATTCGATATTTTTTTTGTGATTTTTTATTTCATGCCAAAACATATCCGCCAATCCGCCAATGTTTGATAATTGCATTTCGTTATCAACAATTTTGCCAAAATAATGTTTGCGGTTATGCGTGCAGATGGTAATAAAATACAAACCCGCCTGCCTGTAATCGTAACCCTCTAATCGGCCAGATTTTATGCGATACTTATTTTGGTATTTGTTATCCATAATTCCCTTACCCTTTTGCCATTTTTGAAAGCAATAAAATCGAAATTTGGATATTGTCATTTGTAATTTCCGGTTTATCCGGATCAGGTATTTTTAATTTTACCGGCGGCCCACGAGGCCAGTTTCTCACGGAAAATTTTGGCGTTGTGCCGGATATCCACGGGAAAGGATTTGTGGAATAACAGATCTTTTATCGGTTCTGTCATGGGATTTTCCAGGGCCTTTTCAAGCAACCGGGCTTTCAGGGCGTTGAGGTCCCCATCAGCATGTTCTTTTTTGAGCTCGATACAGATCACCGGCCGCTGTTTGCCTTTGGGGCCGATGCCTACCAGGGCCGATCTGAAAACCGCCGGATGATTGTTAAAAACCGCTTCGCAGGGCACCGTAAACATGGGGCCGTCGCTGGTGGTTACCTGGTGGTTCTTACGCCCGCAGAACCAGTAGCGACCCTTTTTGTCCTGCCAGCCCAGGTCGCCCATGCGATGCCGAATGTCCTCATTGTCTCTGATTTTGGCCAGGGCGTTATCTTTGGGCCGCCTGAAATATTTTTGAGTTACCAGATCCCCCTTTACCACTATTTCGCCGATTTCACCCTCTTTGACAATGAGTTTTTCCGACCAGTTTTCAATGGGGGAATCGCTGATTTTGATTAATTTGACATCGATATCATTGATGGGGCGGCCCACGCACATGCCGTACCCCTTTTCACTCAGTTCCCGGGTTTCGGCCAGAATTTCGCGGCTGTCGATGGAGATAACAGGTACTGCTTCGGTGGCGCCGTAAGGGGTATGTATCCGGGCTTTTTTATGCATCATGCCGGAAAACTGCTGGATATTGGCGGGAGATACGGGAGCTCCCGCAGAGATTACCCGTTTCAAGGAGGGCAGCTTTATGTTGTTGGCCCTTCCATAGGCCCCTACCCGGTTTAAAAGGGCCGGAGATGCGAACATATTGGTGACCCCCTGGTTCCAGATGGCTTCAATGATTCGGGTCGGGTCCACCCGGGCCGGTTGGGTGGGGTCCATATCCGGGATGACGGCGGTCATTCCCAGGGCCGGGTCAAACAGCGCGAAAAGGGGAAACGTGGGCAGGTCTATTTCATCGGGCGTGATATCAAAATGGGATTTGATCTGTCGCACCTGGGCATCGAAGACGCCATGGGTGTAGACAACCCCCTTGGCCGGTCCGGTGCTGCCGGTGGTAAACAAAATGGCGGCGGTTTCATCCCGGCCGGTACGGGCTGCTAAGTAGGGTTTTCGCTGATCTTTTTGCAGATCCTGCAACGTATACCCGCCCCGGAACCAGCGCCTTCCCACCGTTACCCATATTTTGACGGTACTGAAATATTTTGGACAGAGTTTGCGCAGCAGGTGGGCTTTGGGGATGCCGATAAAGGCTGCGGGACGGCCTTCCTGCAGACAGCCGAGCATGCGGCGGATTCCCATGCCCGGATCCACCATCACCGGTATGGCCCCGGTCTTGAACAGGGCAAAGGTGAGGGCAAAGAAATCCAGGCTCGGTTTTACCATCAGGATGGTCCGTATTCCCCGGCGGATGCCGATGCTCTCCAGGCCTGCGGCAATATTGTCCGATTCTCTGTCAAGCTGCAGGAAGGTGTAATGGGAATAGGTCACCCGCCCGGCAGGATCACGGCCCACCGGAAAGACCACGGCGCGCTTGTATGGCTGGGTTGTCGCCGTTTTTTTAAGATAGCGGGAAATATTGATATAATCCCCGTTTTCACTGTTCGTGTCGGGGGTATGTTGGATGCTGTCCATGAAGTTTGTCCGTTTAATCGATAAATTGCCGTACCCGGCCGATAATTTTTTCCGGTATATCTTCTATCAGATAGTGACCGGCATCATCAAAAAGATGGGACATAGCTCCCGGAAAGCGCCGGCGCCATTCCCTGTAGTAGTCCAGATCGAATACAAAGTCGTGCCGGCCCCATAAAATCAACATGGGAAAGGGTGCCAGACAATGAAGGTTATCGTCCACATATTTGACAAGGCCATAGCTCGGATCATCCTCATAAAGGGGGATATCCTGCACAAATTTCAAGGTGGCTGTTCGATTGTGCCAGGTGTTGTATGGAGCGATAAGGCCTTTTTTAACATCCCCGGGGAGCTTTTTTCGGGGAGCCATATACAGGGCCGCCCGTGCAAAGAGATTGCCTCCAAGGACTGCCGGAACTGCAAAGGGTGTTATCCTGCGGATGATTTTCAGTCGTCGCGGTATCTGTTTGCCCCCCGGCGGGAGAAATCCGGACGTGTTGGTGATAATCAACCGATCGATCATTTGCAAGTGATCCAGGGCCCAGGCCGCTCCGATCATGCCGCCCCAGTCATGAACCAGCAGCGTGATTTTCTCCCTGATATTCAGATGCTCCATCAGGGCGGCAAGGTCGTCGACCCGGGTCTTGAGCCGATAGTCATAGTTGGCAACAGGTGGTTTGTCGGAAAGACCGCATCCCATGTGGTCCGGCACGATGACCCGGTGGCCCGGGGCCAGGGCCGTGATCAATTTGCGAAAGTAAAATGACCATGTGGGATTGCCGTGAAGCATGAGTATCGGCGGTCCGCTGCCTTCATCCAGATAGTGGTATCTATGACCGTTTATCAAAAGAAAGCGGGAGCTGAAAGGATACAGGTGCCTGAAAGGTGAGATATCGCAGTTCATTTTACCAGTCCACCCCCAGCATCAGGCAGTTTAAACCGCTGCCGATGCCTAAAAAACCGACCTGGTCCCCTTTTTCCAGAAATTCCCGCTCTTCGGCAATGGCAGCGGTGATAATCAACGATACGGTACCGATATTGCCAAGATGCCGAAAAGTCGCAAAATCTTTTGAATCCGGAATGTTAATGGCATTTAAAATGGTTTTCCGATGGGTGGGACCCACCTGGTGGCAGATGATTTTATCCGGCTTGTCATCAGGCCATGCCAGTTCCCGGCGCAGGGCATTGAAGGTTTCAATGCCCAGGGCTACTCCATTTTGCAGGACTCCCACGGAATCGGTGTGCATCACATGCCTGGCGCTGGCCGGTATGCCCGTGTCCGGCCCCCAGATACACAGGCGATGATGGCGCACGGCGTTTTTTACAATTCCGCCCAGAAGCCGGTGGGCATCACCGGAAAAAGAGCCGTTGGTTAAAATAACCGCGGCCGCACCCGATCCGCCGGTCAACGTTGCAACGGTTTGTTTGAAGAGATCCATGTCCCGGGCTTTGAGCAGGTTGTCGATGGTGGTGTCCACAATCTGGCGGCAGGACTCACAGGCCACGACCAGGCCGGCCCTGATCTGGCCCAGAGCGATGGCATTGGCCGCCTGGAGCATGCCGTTTAAGATACCGATGCAGGCATTGGAGATATCATATACCTGGGCTGCAGAACCTATGCCCAGACCGTCCGCCACGGCACAGGCCGTAGCCGGTTCCAGATTTTCCCGGCACACCCCGCCGTAAACCAGCATGCCGATCTCTTTCGGGGCGATGCCTGCAGCATCCAGGGCCTTTTCTCCGGCAGATACTGCGCCATGGGAAAGTTTGAAATCTTCATCCCAGTAACGGCTTTCACGGATACCGGTAATGGCTTCCAGTTGACCTTTTTGAAAATGCAGGGCCTTGTAAACCGGCGCCAGGCGCTTTTCAATATCATCTGCAGTCACCACGTTCGGGGCCAGTTCATAGCCTATGGATTCGATAAAAACATTTTTATAAAGCATGGGTTGTCACCATTTTAATCCCGAAATTGTCCATTTTATAGATGCAGAGCCCGTCTATTTTCAAGAGGCCGTTTGCCAGAATCATGGGGCCGGGTGTTTCCTGAATCCCAGTGATGACAGCCTCGATCTGGATGAGGGAGCTGCCCGGCAGGATCTGTCCGCGATAGGTCCAGTCGTGGGCCGTGCCGGTAACCAGGGAGAACCCATGCGTGTCGGCCAGGCGGGGCCATCGTTTTAACGCCGCATATTTAAGGAGCTGGATAAAAGATTCCAGGCCCAGAGATCCAGGGCATACCGGATCTTGAAAAAAATGGGCCTTGAAAAACCATTCCTTTGGATCCACCCGTTTGCTGCCGCGGATAAATCCCAGCTTTTTCGGGCCGCCTTTTGGGGCATACCCATCGATGGTGTCGATCATGCTCAGGGCCGTTGCCGGCATGGCGGCTCCTGAAATCGGCGTAGTGTTCGGGTCTCCGGGAAAGAGGGGAGCCGTTTGCGGCAGGGTTTCGGGAGCGGAATCATTTATCTCCTCCCTGTCGGGCCAGGTCGGATCTGCGGCTGTAATGCCCTTTTGCCGTGCCAGGGCCTGGTCGGTAAAAAAGCCGAAATTGGTATTGCCCGCGTAAACCATCTCACCTGCCTGCATGATTTCAAAATCGAAATCTTCAATGAGCATGTCACCTGTCCGGGAAACACGGGTCAAGCGGGTGCGCACGGATACAACCCCGGATCGGGGAAGGATGTCCCGGTACAAGGTGGCATGGCCCCCCAGGTTTCTAAAGTGCAGGTCTTTGCTGCTTTTCAGGGCCGAGCCCATATAGGCCGCACTCCAGCCGCAGGACTGAAGTGCGATTTCGTTAAGTATGCAAAGGGGCATGGCCCTGCCGCGGTCGGCTGCGAAATACCAGTCCGAAGGTTCCACGTCGACCTGGGTTTCTATCCAGGTGCCGGTTGTCAGGACCCAGGGCGGGGCATCTGTCTTGGTGACCCGGTGGATGAAAAGATAGGGTTCCCCGGGCAGCCTGGCAATGAACCGGTCCCGGTCAAAGGGTTGATAGGCCTTTCCAAAGGCGAGTGACGGTTTGCCCACGGCAAACTCCAGCATATGTTTTTTATTGAAAACAGGCGAGGGCGGGGATGTTTCATGGGCCTGTTCGATATCCTGTCCGATACCCTGCCTGGTCTTCCAGAAATCCTGGATTTCATCGCGGTTCGTGTTGCTGAGTTTCAAGGACATGTTTTCAAAAAACACGACGTATTGGCCGTCTGCCAGCATGTGAGCATCGGCAAGGACATAAGGTTCCGGATTAAAACCGATCTCCTTTATTTCTACCCGGTAAATGATCTGGCGGGTTTTCGGTGTGACCGGGCCCCGGCATATCAAACGACTTTTGACCCCGATCACCGGTTCAAAAACGATTTGCGATCCGGGCACAATCCATCCCATGCGCTGGAGCAGTACACGCAGGGTATGGGCGCAGCATTCATACATCAACGTACCGGGCATGACCTGGTCATCTACAAAATGGCAGGTTAAAAACCAGTCGTCCGGATGAATGTCGGCCTGGGCTTCCACAAGTCCCAGATCGTATTGCCCGCCCCGGGGGTCCAGATCCAGGACCCGGTCGATCAGTTGCAGGCGGCCTCCGGGCAGGCGCTGGGATTCGGGCAGGGTGATGCCCTTAAAATAAGGGCCAAATGCTTTTTCCAGATCGCCGTGGCGCAGGGCATCCAGGGACTTGTCATCCAGCGTCGATCGCGTAAAAGGGGCCGGTATCCTCCAGTCGGGCGGTGTCTTGCCGGTTTTGGTCCGGGTATCTTTTTTGCTGCGAATAATACCGCCGGAATCTATTACCTCCTGTGTTGTAAAAAAACCGGCACACCCGTCTTTCATGGTAATCAAAGGCTTTCCGTTGATGGTGCCTTGAAAATTGAAAAAGAAAAGCCATGTCTCTCCCTGGCGGATAAACCGGTCGATGTTGATGGTATATTGGATCACTTCGCCGGGTCGGGGCAGCCCCCGGTGGAATGTGACCGTGGCATCCAGTAACCGGTAGGTCCGTTGCCCCCTGACCTCGTGATCGATGCCAAGGTAGGAACACAGAAAAAGATCTGCCTGGCCGGCTTCCACGGCAATACAGACCGGGGCCCGGTCCCCGTCCAGGTACCATGCCCCTGGTTTGACATCGTGCTCGGTCACCAGTGTACCTTTGCTCAGGGAGAGTTTGTCCCCTGTAACGCTGAGGATACGGTCCACCAGCATCAGGGGTTCATCCGGCAGCCGCACTCTGGCGTTAAAGGTATCCACAACGGCAAATTCCGGTCCCAGGACACGGGCTGCCGAACCTGTGGCAAATTCCATACACATTTCACGTGAATAGGCAGGCGCTATGCCGGGTGCCGGGTGCGGGCCGGCAGTTTGAAGCAGGGAGTCCGGCACGGGTATTTTACCGGTAAGGGCGGTTTCCAGCAATTGGTTTTGCAGTTCAAAGGTGTCGGCAAAGGCCCTGGATGTCTGCCTTGAAAAATCGAGAAATGTTCGATGGGCTTCTGCGGTGGCTTCCATGCTTTTGGTCATACCCTGGATCAGTTTTGTATCGGAAAGGGGATCGTCCGTAAATTTTTCGGCAATTTGGTTGTCAGGTATACCGGCATCTGTGGGGATGATCGGGGCAGGATCTGCTTTGACGGCAGGGCGTTGGCTGTCAGCTGCATTTGTTTGATTTTGATCGGCATTGGAAAGTATCTGCAAAGCTGCCGGTTTTGCGATCGGCAGCTCCGGACAAGGCGGCTTGCCGCCTACCGGCAGGACAATCGGTGCCCCATCCGATAACGCAGACTTTGATTGCGCTGATTCGTCGACTTCCGCAGGGGCCGGGCCGGGGTAGAGAAAGTCAAGATTTACCGGAACGTGCCGGGCAATCAGTGCCCCCAGCAGTTTTAAAACGGTCAGGGCATCCTCTTCAAACCGGGCGCAGGCGGACATTGCCAGATGGGGCCGGTTAGCCAGGATATGCCGGATCATCCGGGTGCAGGAGTTGTGGGGGCCCATTTCCAGAAAGATACGGACACCGTCGTTCCATGCCTGCTTTATGGTGGCGGAAAAATCAAATCCGTAAAGGGCCTGGGATACAATGGAGTCGGCTGCGCTGTCCGAGGTCAGGTCATTAGCGCGTGCCATGGCGCAGCTGTAAAATGTGATATTGTCCGGGGCCGTTGTGGGAAAAACATGCAGAGCCCGATATTCATCTCTGGCCGGCATAGCCGCATCACAGTGGACCGTCACGATTCCTTCCAGGAAAATCGCATCGCATGCAAGCTCGTAGATAAGGGCTTCAACGTGGGGGCGACGCCCGCCGATAACACATTCGTCAGGCGTGTTGATGATGAGCAGCCGGGTTTCAGGATATTTTTCAATAGTTTTTCGAACCTGTGCAGCCGGGCGGTTGATGGCGGCCACGCACCAGTTGACCGCTTCATCTTCCGGCACATTCCAGGCCCGGCGGGCTGCAGTGCAGTCGCCGGCAAGCTGAGTGGTGAAAAGAGTGCTGTTGATCAGCCTTTGCTGCATCTGCCCGCGGTCCGGCCAGGCGCCCAGGGCAAAAAGCCCGGCGGATTCACCCAGGCTGTAACCGATAACGGCATCCGGTTTAATGTAAAAATTTCGAATAAGGTCAGACATGACGCCGCCGTGCATCACCTGCCCGTAAATCATATGGTGCGGGTCTTTTGTGATATTGGCCCGTGCATCTTTTTCCCATCCCTCGGACCAGTTGTTGCGCCAGGGTATATAATATTGAGGCAGCATCTGTGTTTTCAGGTGCCCGGTTTTTTGATCCATTCCACGAAGGACTTCGGGCCACCAGGTTCCTATACTGCGGCCCATGCCAAGATAGTGGTTGCCGGATCCTGGAAAAACAAAAGCGATTTTGCCTGTTTCAGCCCGGGGGGATGAAGTGATAAAAATGTTGGCATGGCTGCCGGATAAACCGTTGTCATTGTCGTTGATCCGATCTTTGGCCTGACGGATGCGCTTTAGAAGCCGATCAAATGTTTCGGCCACAATTGCGACGGCGTAGTTGTCTTCAGAATCAGGCGGTTCAGGGGCATACCAGGCCCGGGCCAGAGAATCAATGACACCTTGGCCAATGGATTTTTTTTGAAATTTTTCAGCAAATAGTTTCAGCCGGTCCAGTGCTTCAAGTACTGCCTGCCGGGTTTGGCCCCGGACTACAAACAACCCCGCCGGCAAATTGCCCAGGGGATATTTTCTCTCTCGCTCAACCTGCTTTTGTACCTTTTCAGACAGGGAACCGTCATATCCTTCCATGAGGACATGGCTGCAGTTTCCGTCTGTGGTCATGGCTGCCGCACAGGCCCGGCAAGGGCCTTCTTCGCGGTTGCGCAGCCAGTATTGGGGCAGGATCGGGATATGAAACAGATTGGTCTGCCAGTTGCCTGAAGCCCCATGTTTGAAACCCGGCAGGGGCGGTATGATTTCCTGGTAGAGGCTCATGGCGGTCTTTAAGGCAGAAGCCAGACCGGCGGCAGCACCGGTGTGCCCGATGATCGGCGTAAGCGCACCGATGGCGCAGGGAGATTTGAATCCGGTGAAAAAAGTATGCAGGGCCCGGGCCTCTGTCCGGTCTTCGCCGGGATCTCCGCTCCCATGGGTTTCCATATAGGACAGGGTCTCGGGCGGAATATGGGCCTGAGTAAAACAGCGTTCAAGAGACCGGGTGTAGGTTTTGTGATCTGTGGGTTGGTCGATTCCGCCGCCACAGGCATGCCCTATCCCTCTGATGACGGCATAGATTCTGTCTCCGTCTTTTTGGGCCGTTGTCAGGCGTTTGAGTACCAGGCAGGCCGCGCCGTCACCGGGCAGGGGACCTGCTGCCGTCGTATCAAAGGGGTGTACGGTGTTGCCGTCGGCAAAGGGCCGCAGCACATGGGACAACATGATGTTGCGGATATCTCCGGCCATGTCTACGGCCCCGGTCAGCATGATATCGGTCTGGTGCTGCTGCAACGACCGGACAGCCGTGTCCATGGCCTTGAGGCCCGAAGTCTCCTCCCCGGAAACCGTGAAACTGGGGCCGCCCAGGCGGAATTCTCTGGCAACCCGGCTGGCGATGATACCGGCCAGGGCTCCCAGGGTGCGGGCATGGGTCAGGGCCGGGGAGATCCGGTTTTGCAGGGCCTCCAGCCAGGAGCGGGTCTGCTCGGCGTCAAGGCTGAGGCCCAGACTTTTTTGCCATTGTGCAATTTCGTTGACAAGGTTCCAGCGCAGATGGAAATTGGTGGCCTCATAGTCAAATCCGATGCCCATGACAGCGCCCATGCGCTTGCGGGGCTGCCGGAGCGCCAGGCCGGCATCCTGCATTGCAGCGGCGGCTACCTCGAGCAGGACAAGATGCTGGGGAAGAATTTGCGCCAGTTCCCTGGGGGGGATGCGGAATTTTCCCGGCCCCAGGGTGATGTTTTCCATGAAAGCCCCATATGCCGCACTTGAGCCCAGGTGCCGCTTTGCCGCGTGGTCTCCGCCTTTGAACCGGAGTTCGGGCCTTTGGCGGATCGCGCTGTTGCCGTTGAATACGGCTATCTGGAAATCGTGCAGGCTGCTCAGGTGCCCGAATCCGGCATCCATGCCCACAATGGCAATGGCCGGTGCGGTATCATCAGTATGGCTGGAGACGGAAGACAGCTCCCGGGGCAATCCGTCCTGATTTTGCTTTTTTTCCGGGCAATATTCTTCAAGCAGCAGATGGGCATTGATGCCGCCGAACCCGAATGCGCTGACAGCGGCCCGGCGAGGGGTTTTATTCTTTCCGGCAGGCCAGGGTTGAGGATGTGTCTGAACGTGGAAAGGACCGTTGTGCAGCGGGCTGTTTTCAGACGGAGTTGTAAAATTAAGTGACGGCGGCAGTGTCTTGTGATGGATCGCCAGCAGGGTTTTGATCATGCCTGCGGCCCCGGCTGCGGTAAGCAGATGGCCGGTCATGGATTTGACACTGCCGATGGCGCACTGACCGGCGTTCCAGCCGGAATCGCCCCAAAGATTTTGAAGGCTCCTTAGTTCCGTGATATCCCCCACCGGTGTCCCTGCACCGTGGCATTCGATATGATCCACGTCCCAGGGGGCCCATCCTGCCTGGTCATAGGCGGCCTGCATGGCCCGCACCTGGCCTTCGCTGCTGGGAGCCAAAAGGTTGCCTTCAATATCATTGGAGATACCGATGCCGCGGATGACTCCCCAGATGGTGTCCTGATCGCGCAGGGCATCTTCCAGTCGTTTTAAAACAAGGATTCCGGCGCCTTCGCCCACCACCAGCCCGTCTGCGGTTTTGTCAAAAGGTGCGCAGCGCCCGGAAGGAGAGATGGCCTTGAGCTGGCTGAAACCTACCTGGGTGTAAAGACATTCCGGCCTGGAGACACCCCCGGCCAGCATGGCATCGGCCCTGAAGGAGGATAATTCGTCACAGGCCAGTTTAACGGCATACAGTGAGGAGGCACAGGCGGCATCCAGGGTAAACGATCCCCCGCCCAGGTTCAGGGCGCGTGCCAGAATGGCGGCCGGCAGGGCCGTGACCCGGCCGGCCAGGGCCTGGTTGCGGGTCAGGTGCGTAAATTTTGAATTTGCCGAAGATCGGCCCATCAGCTTTTCTTCAAAAGAGCGCCCCAGTACGGTCCTGGCAATCCTGGAGGCTGAATCGGTGGGCAGGGCAATGGCTCCCAGGGTAACCCCGATGCGGCTTTTGTCCAGAGAGGCTGTCCGTGTTCCGGAAAAAGCCTCCCGCCCGGCATGCAGAACCAGATGATACAATGGGTCCAGGTCCACTATAAGGCCCGGGTCCAGGTCCAGACCGGCGGGATCAAATTTAAAATTTTCAATCAGGCAGGCCCTTTTGGAAAGAGCTTTGTCCGGCAGCGATGTTGAATTGTACATAGCCGCTATTGGCGCAATCCAGCGTTCCGGCGGAACCGGGCCGGCTGCATCGACTTTATCGATAAGATTTTGCCAGAATATGTCCAGAGTATTGGCTCCGGGAAAAATCCCGCCTATTCCGACGATTGCAATGGGATGCTGTTTTTTCATTGGCTTGAAATATTAACCCTGCTTCGAATTTTTTGATGCTGTATACCATGGTGTGATCGGATGCTCAACCGGAAAAGAAAACTATGAGGAGGGCAAATGCATTCTGGAAACGATTATAAGGGGTGACCGCCGAGGTCTGCGTGCTGAATTAAATCGGGATTTATTTGACAGGGGTTTTATTTATTTTGTATTATGGTAAGACAATCAAGGTGGGATAAATTATTTTTTCCGCGGCTCTTAACGAAGTATGGATGTTCATAAGGAGATATTTCATGAGCCGGCAACCGAAAACAGAGGAAAGAACTGGGAACGTTTATCCGCACTTATGCCCGAATCTGAAGAAAGAAGCATCATGGGAAAAAACAGACCTGACCTGAGCGTGAATATCGGCGGCATAAAAATCAAGAATCCCGTCATGACGGCTTCGGGAACGTTTGGATATGCGAGGGAGTTTGAAGACCTGGTCGATCTGGATCGGCTGGGCGCGGTCATTGTCAAAGGACTTTCCCTGAAACCCTCAAAAGGAAATCCGCCGCCCAGGATTGTTGAGACCCAGTGCGGCATGCTCAACGCCATCGGTCTTGAAAATGTCGGTATCGATGCCTTTGTCAATGATAAACTGCCCTTTCTTGAGACATTATCAGCACCGATTCTGGTCAATATTTACGGCACCAGTATCCATCAGTACGCTCAGCTCGCGGCCCGCATAGAAAACATAACAGGTATTGCCGGGATGGAAGTCAATATTTCATGCCCCAACGTCAAGGCAGGGGGTGTGGCGTTTGGGGTCGATCCTGTTGCAGCCCATGCAGTAGTGCGGGCTGTACGGGAGCAGACCACTAAACCGGTGATGGTCAAGCTGACGCCCAATATAACCGATATTACGGAAATTGCACGATCCGTGGAGGCGGCGGGAGCGGATTCGGTGTCTTTGATCAACACCATCACCGGCATGGCAGTGGATATTGAATCCCGCAGGCCCAGGCTTGCCAATATCACCGGGGGGCTCTCCGGTCCGGCCATTAAACCGGTGGCCCTGCGTATGGTCTGGCAGGTTGCACAGGCCGTGAAAATTCCCGTGATCGGCGTTGGCGGCATCATGTCGGCGACAGATGCCCTGGAATTTTTAATTGCCGGGGCGGTTGCCGTTCAGGTGGGCACTGCCAATTTTGTAAACCCTAAGGCCACCACCGACATCCTGGACGGCATCGAATCCTTTCTGGAGAAAAAGGGTATCCTGAGTATCGCCGAAATCATCGGTACCCTGATCATTTAAGTGGTTATTTGATATTTTTCGTTTTTCCGGTCCCTCTGGAAGTCCGTGGCCAATAAAGACCCAAAAACAGCCACATAGTCACAGAGTACACAAAGGATTTTTTATATAAAAAACAGGGAAAGCAAAAAATGCGGTTCTCTGTGCCTCTGTGGCCAAAACAAGTCGAAAAATTACAAAATAAATAATTTTCAATCGTTATTTATTTCTATGACATAAATAGTTGGTATGAATAATAAAATAAATAATATTTACTTGAAAAGGGAGCTCTTAAATAGTATAGATGCACAGATCGTAACCGTTCATGGGTTCAAGGTTTCGCGTTATGCTTTGAATCCGTGGATGATCCTGTGTCATGATTAAGTAGCCATCGTAGGGTGGGCTGTGCCCACCAAAAGACAGAATACCTTTAAATCCTATATCCGCACTCAGTGTACATTTTTTGCGGGTTGTTTGAAGGATGGTTAGTTTGTAATCGCTAAATGATTTCAACCAATCGGTGGGCAGAGCCCACCCTACGATATAGACCCGTGAACGGGTACCACCAATTAAAGAATTTGTCAAAAACCCCGAGATAAAAGGAGTGTTTAAATGAAAAAATTGCTTGTGCTGGTTGCTTGTATGACGCTGTTTCTGGCTGGTAATGTCTGTGCTCAGGATGCGGATGCAATCCTTGGCGGGTGGTATACCAAGGATTCCAAGGCCCTGGTCGAGATTTACAAATGCGGTGATCTGTACTGCGGCAAAATCGTATGGCTCAAAGAACCCCTGGAGGATGACGGCAGTGAAAAGCTGGATGACAATAATCCGGATGAATCAAAGCGCACAAACAAAATAATCGGATTGAATCTGGTCAGCAATTTTAAATTCAAGAAGAAAAACAAGTGGGCGAAGGGAAGTATTTATGATCCGGACAACGGCAAGACCTATTCCTGCAAAATGACGCTGAAAGGGGATACGTTAAAGGTGAGGGGATTTATCGGAATTTCCCTTATCGGCAGGACTCAGGTATGGAATAAAAAATCATAAGGAAAGGAGTTTCATATGCTAAAAAAAATATTGGTTGGTGTGATGATCGTTTTGGTAAGTATTTGTTTCAGCGGGATCGGATTTGCCGGTGACAAGGAAATTCTGGGTGTTACATTTCCCGGAGAAAAAGTGATTGCCGGCAAGACGCTTAAACTCAATGGTGTGGCCTACAGAAAAGCGTTTGGAATTGTCAAAGTTTTTGTTTCCGGTCTTTACCTTGAAAAACCCACCCATGATGCCAAAGAAGCCATTGAATCCGAGCAGGTCAAATATCTGATGACTCATTACCTAACGAATAAGGCTACCGCAAAAAAGCTCCGGGACGGGTTCATCAAGGAGATCGAAAAATGCAATCCGCCGGATATGGTACAGACCCATCAGGCCGATATTGAAAAATATGCTTCCTGGCTGGACAAGGACATGGCGCCCGGGCTGATATCGGCCTCCACATATATCCCCGGTAAGGGGCTGACCCTTGAATACCAGGGCGAGTTGCGGGGGACGATTTCCGGAAGTGCATTCGCACAGATGTATTATCGCTACAACTTCGGTAAGAAAGCCAAAAAGAACATCAGAAAAGGTCTGCTGGGGCTGTAATAAAACAGGCAACCGTTCACGGCTCACAGTTGAAAAAGCAGAGAATTGAAATCAATATCCAAAACGCTGTAATCGTTGAATCGTTTATTGGAAAAACTGTGAACCGACAATCCTAAACGGTTATTTCTTCATTTTGCGCGCATGGCGGCAGGGCCGAGGGCGAGGGCGGAATCCAGCGAATAGACAACAAGGGCCGTCCAGATCAGGACAAAACTGATGACCTGCGCTTTTGCAAAGGGCTCCTTAAAGACAAACACACCCAGTAGAAACATGCAGGTAGGGGCAATATACTGTAAAAATCCCACTGTGGATAGATTCAACCGCCGGGTGCCCTGGGTGAACAGCAGAAGAGGCAGGGCCGTAACCAGGGCCGCGCCGACCAGAATCAGGTCAAGGATACCGCCGGAATTAAGAAACGCGCCGACACCGGATCTGTTCAGGTGAAACAGCCAGATAGACGCCGGAACAGAGAGCAGCAGAGTTTCAATGGAAAGACCTGCCAGGGATCCCACCGTAATTATTTTGTGGATCAGGCCGTAGAAACCGAAACTGAAAGCCAGCGTCAGAGATATCCACGGAAATTTGCCATAGTGCAGGGTAAGGTATAATACCCCGGCAGCAGCCAGCACAAAGGCAAAGATCTGGGCACGGCGAAGCCGTTCCTTTAAAAACAGCATGCCCAGCAGCACATTGACCAGGGGGTTGATATAGTACCCTAAACTTGCCTGCAGCACCCTGTCATGATTTATAGCCCAGATATAAAGCAACCAGTTGAATGCCACCAGAATGGAACTTAAAAGCAGGATCGACATGGTGCGCGGATTCAAAAGGGCGGCGGAGACTTCTCCCCAGCGGCGTTTGATCACCAGCAGAGGGACCAGGAATAAAAAAGACCATATAATCCGGTGGTTGATAATTTCAAAAGCCGGAACCGCAGATAGAAGCTTCCAGTAAAGCGGGCTTAACCCCCAGATCAGAAATGCCGAGACTCCGCAAAGTACCCCTTTTAGCTTTTCAGAACCGGGGTTTGCCGATGAAATCTCATTCATATTTTCAACAGTCTTTTGTTTCCTGTTAAAATTTTCGTAAGAAGAACGTATCATCTAAGATGAGCGATTAGCGATTAGCTCTTAGCAATTAGCGGTTAGCTCCTATATTTTAGGAGTTTACCAGTAATGTGATTTTCACCCATTGGGTGAAATGATGATCTTTGACAATATATTGAAATCATTGTGCTAATTGCTAAAAACGAACTGCTGATCGCTCAATTTATAACATTCATCACTGCTTTGTCAGCGTCCCCTACCCGTCACTGGGGTTGCCCAAAACTTCATTCAATGCCTTTAACCAAAAACTCAAAACCCAACACCCAAAACTTCATGTTATGTTACTATTGTTTTTCTACTCCAATCGGACGGCCGGGTCAAGAAAATCAAAAGTTTGACTTGAGATTTTCAGCAAAGTATGACTCATTGAGAGGAAGAATAAATTCATAAAAAGAGATGAGGGGTGGCCCGATTTTACATCTTTTGAAATCGGATAAAACAAAAATGGTTATGGAAAGCAAAAATCGCGTCATCAGGCGCAAAAAGGGCAGTCGACCTGTTACAGCTTATAAATACCGGCAGGATTCGCGCTATTTTGCCCAGATCGCCGAAGGCATAAAGCATGCCGGTGCGCAAGAATTGTCCGAGCTTGGGGCAAAGGATATTGCCTTGGAATATCGCGGAATTTATTTCAGGGCGGACAAGGCGACATTGTATCGGATCAATTATTTGACAAGGCTTGTTTCAAGGTGCCTTGCGCCTTTAAAATCATTTGCCTGCCCCGACACCGATGTGTTGTACAAAAATGCAAAGCAGATCACATGGGAAGATTTTTTTGCACCCGGCAGCACTTTTGCCGTATTCGCCAATGTTTCCGACAGCGCAATCTCTCATTCCAGGTATGCTTCTTTGCGCCTCAAGGATGCCGTGGCCGATTATTTCAGGGAAAGGACCGGCAGGCGGCCGAATGTGTCTGTGCGGGATCCTGATGTTCTGCTGAACCTTCATGTACGGCATGACAAGGCGGAGATAAGCATTGATACGTCCGGCGGTGCACTCCATCGACGGGGATACAGGATAGAGGCGGTCTCGGCCCCCATGCAGGAAACCGTCGCAGCGGCCATTATCCGTTTTGCAAAGTGGGACGGCTCGTTTCCCCTGTACGATCCCATGAGCGGCTCGGGAACCCTTCTATGTGAAGCCCTGATGCATTATTGCCATATCCCGGCAGGCATATTCAGGAATAAATTCGGTTTTGAGTGTCTGCCAGATTTTGATGGCGTGATCTGGAAACAGGTGAAAAAAAAGGCCGACACCGATATCCGGCCCCTGCCCCGGGGATTGATTGCCGGCAGTGATATATCTGAAAACGCCGTAGCCATAGCCAGAACAAATATCATGGGGCTGCATTACGGAAAAAATGTGATGATCGAGAGGTCGGATTTCAGATCGCTGCCTGCCTTTGGAAAGCACGTCATTGTTGCCAACCCTCCGTATGGCATTCGCATGGGGGCAGATGAGGATCTTGGGGCATTTTACAAGGATTTGGGTGATTTTCTGAAACTAAAGTGCAATGGCTCAAGCGCATATGTCTATTTCGGAGACCGGGCATATATTAAAAAGGTCGGTCTGAAAGCTTCCTGGAAAAAGCCCATCAGGGCCGGAGGGCTGGATGGTCGGCTGGTTAAGTATGAAATGTATTGACTACAAACCGGGATTTCAAGGAGGCAATTATTACAAAAAATGGGACAGTTGATATGAAAATAGCGCTGATTGCCAATCCGTATTCAGGAGGGCAAAAGGGGAAAAAAGTTATCCCCGAGGTGGAAAAGCAGTTGCAGGAAAAAAAGATCGGGTATGATCTTTTCATTACGCGGTACCACCGGCATGCCGAAAGCATTTTAGAAGATATCAATGCGAAAGATTATGATGCGGTAGTTTCCCTTGGCGGAGACGGAACCAATTTTCAGGTATTAAATTGTATTTTAAAAAATTTTAAACCGGAAGACATACCGGCCCTTGGCATTATTCCGGTGGGCCGGGGGAACTCTTTTGCAAGAGATCTGGATATCCGGACGACCCGGGACGGGATCAGCGCCCTGGTCCGTCAAACCACAAGAGCGGTGGATGTTTGCAGTTTTACCTGTGGGAAGGAACTCTATTATTTTGTGAACCTGGCAGGATTCGGATTTGTGACGGATGTAACCAGGACAGCGGCAAAATTCAGCTATATGGGCGAACTGAGCTATGTCATCGGGGTGCTGATTCAAACCGCCGGGCTCTGCTTTTATGATATGACACTCGATATAGACGGAAAACGAATATCCGGGAAAAACTGTTTTGTGGAATTCTGCAATTCCCGCTATACCGGTGGGAGCATGCTCATGGCCCCTGAGGCGAAGATAGATGACGGTTTTTTTGATGTTGTCGTCACCGGACCGCTTGGCCGCATGAGTCTGCTGGCCACACTCCCGAAAATCTTCAAAGGAACGCACGGGGACAACCCGGCCGTACGATTTTTCAGGGCCAAAAAGGTGAAGGTTTTGACGGCGCCGCCCAAAGTGCTTCTTCCTGACGGAGAGATTTTCGGTACAACCCCGATGGAGATAAACATCCATCCGAAACTGGTGAGGTATTTTTGTTGAGAACCATACGATCCTTATTTCTTTGGACAATCGGGCTGGGCCATTTTTTAATTTCCATGGGGCAGGGTATAAACCTTCGCCTTTAGGCGGAATTGTCTT
>CAYQNS010000041.1:0-26537 GCA_964418755.1 uncultured Desulfobacteraceae bacterium | reverse complement strand
TTACTCAAGGCTTACTGCAATATAGCAAGCTTCATGGTGATCCATACAGATGTTTTTAAAGTTAATGACATTGATATGAAAATAGTTAGGTTACTCATAGCTTTCATACCTTGTTGTACCAGTTATAGGGCATGGCTGTTATTGGAAAAACTGTGAACCGGTAACCGTGAACGAGATACCTTAATTTAATGTCGAATGCCACTCCATCATAAATTTATTGTGCGTAAAGCCAATACTGCCTTCCTGTAACTGCAGCTTTTTCAGGAGAATTAAACCACCATGATTGAAAAAAAACCATTGGAAATTATTATCATCGGCCTGGGCGCCGGCGGGTTGTATGCGTCCAAAAGTGCGTTGACCTACAACCGCAACTGCCATGTAACCATCATCGAAAAAAATGACTTCGACCAGTTTTCCCCCTGCGGTCTGCCCTTTGTCATCGAAGGGGTGGTAAAAGATTTTGACACGCTCAAGCATCATGTGCCTGAGATTAAAAACAAACTGACCAAATTGCTCAAACACGAAGTAACGGCTGTAGATACAGGTAAAAAAACGGTAACGGCCGTGGACCTGGACAGCAGCGAAAAAAAAGTCTTCGGTTACGACTCCCTTATCCTGGCCATGGGCGCCACACCGGTCAATCTGCCGATTCCAGGCGCCAGGGAATTTGTGGGCAAGGGGGTTCATTTTGTTTCAACCATCGACAACAGCAAGGCTTTGCTGGAGGCTGCCGGGACATCACGTAAAAAAAGCGCCGTGGTTGTCGGAGGCGGCGCCATCGGCCTGGAAGTTGCGGTGGGGTTGAAGAAACTGGGCCTTGAAGTAGCGGTTACCAAAAGAACTGCGCCCCCCTTCCCGCGCAACCTTGATCCGGCCATGGGAAGCAAGATTGTCGAAAAGCTCGAATCAATGGACATCCGTGTCCTCTTCGGCAAGGGCATCGACTCGGTCAACGGCCTGGATTGCGTGGAATCCGTCACCATTGCCGGTGAAGAAATCGAATGTGATATCGTTGTCATGGCCGTTGGCATGCGCGCCAATACCCAGTTGGCGGAAGCAATGGGCGTCAGGATCGTCAACCGGGCCGTGGCGGTTAACAATCGAATGGAAACCAGCGTCAAAGATGTGTATGCCATCGGCGATATGGTCAGTACCTATTCGCGCATCGACAATACCCCGGCTGCCATGCAGCTTGCCACATCGGCTTTTCGCATGGGCATATCCGCAGGCATCAACGCAGCCGGCGGAAACACGCCCTATCCAGGCGTCATGAATACCTTCCTGACGTCGGTGGGCAACCTGGAGATATCCGGAACCGGCTATATCCTTGAAGTTGCCCAAGGACTAGGCTACAAGGCCAAGGCAGTCGGGACCAAACGAGAGAACAAACCCCATTACATGCCCGGATGCAAGGAAATCAGCCTGCGGGTGATTGTAGAAGAAGGTACCGGGAAAATTCTGGGAGCACAGGCCATCGGCGAAGAGGGCGCGGGAGCCAGGATCAATGTCTTTGCCCTGGCCATCCACGGCAACATGACCCTTTATGACCTGATGGACACAGAGCTTTCATACTACCCGGCGGTTTCACAGATGTATGACCCCATTGCCCAGGTCGTGGATATTGCCATGAAGCGTCTCAAGCTTGGGCCGAGAAAGTGTGATGCTGTTTTTTTCCCGGAAAACAGATAATATTATTTTATCGACCGGTTTGAAAAAGTTGAAATGTAGACGCCATGAAACAGGAAAAATACGATTGCCCCAGCCCGGAATCAAACATATGGTACGCCATCCAGCTACCGGCCACAGAGTATCAAACCGCCCTGGAACTGCAGCGCAGCCTCGTGGATGCCCGCACTGCACAAAAAACGAATGCGAATATTCTATTGCTGCTGGAACATCCGCGCGTATTCACCCTGGGCCGTCACGGCGGCCGTGAAAACCTGATGGTTTCCGAAACATTTTTAAAAAAATCGGGGATATCCATAATCCAGGTGGAAAGAGGCGGTGATATCACGTATCACGGCCCCGGACAGCTAATTGGATATCCGATCATCAATCTGAAAACAGCCCATATGGATGTTCACACCTATGTCAGCCGTCTTGAAGATATCATGATCCTCACCGCAAGGGATTGCGGCGTTGACGCCGGCCGCAATTCAAAAAACAGGGGGGTCTGGGTGGGCAACAACAAGATGGGCAGTATCGGGATATCCATCCGCCACGGCATCACCTTTCACGGGTTTGCCCTGAATGTCAATTTGGCGCTGGAACCCTTTTCCTGGATTAATCCCTGCGGGATGACGGACATCGGGATGACTTCCATCGAAAAAGAGATAGGGCATAGTGTTGTAATGGAAAAGGCACGGCAGTCCATCAGGCGCCATATGGAAGATGTGTTTGCCATTAACATAAAAGATTTCAAACCGGAGATCCCGGGCATAGACGTCGTGGATTGTATTTTAAAAAAATTCTGTCCCCAACCAGATTGAATGGTGAATAGTGAGAATTGAATATCCAGAACCCAAAACCCATAAATCCAATTACTATGAATAAACAAACAGATACATCCATGCGCAAGCCCAAATGGCTTAAACGCAATCTACCCACCGGCCCAACCTATGAAAGGGTCAGGACACTGCTGCGTAAGGGCAATCTTCACACCGTCTGCCAGGAAGCCAAATGCCCCAATCTGTGGGAATGTTTTTCCAAAAAGACGGCCACATTCCTGATCATGGGATCCCGCTGTACACGCAACTGCCGGTTCTGCAATATAGAGCAGGGACCGCTGGAAGCGCTCGACCCGTATGAACCCCGGCGACTGGCCCGGGCTGTGAAAAACATGGGACTGCAGTATGTGGTTATTACGTCGGTTACCCGGGACGATCTTTCAGATGGCGGTGCCGGGCATTTTGCCACAACCATTGAGGCGGTCCGCGAGCAAGTGCCCGATGCCCTGATAGAGATCCTCATACCGGATTTTCAGGGTGATGAAGATGCTCTCCACAGGGTTCTGGACGCCGGGCCGGATGTGCTGAACCACAATATCGAAACGGTGCCCCGGCTTTATTCGATAGCCCGCCCGCAGGCCATTTATGACCGGTCCCTTGAGCTGTTGAAACGAGCGGCAGCTTATAATCCATCGATTCCCGGCAAGTCCGGCCTGATGGTCGGTCTGGGAGAAACCGCCTCTGAGATTCAAACAACCCTGCAGGATCTGCTGGATGCGAACTGCAGGATATTGACCATCGGTCAGTACCTGCAGCCCTCCAAAGCCCATCTGCCGGTGAAACGGTTTGTGCCTCCCGAAGAGTTCGACCGGTTGCGGGAAACCGCTCTTGAAATGGGTTTTTCAGAAGTCGCCAGCGGTCCTTTTGTAAGAAGTTCTTATCAGGCCAAGGATCTGTACGATGCGATTAAAGAGTGATGGCGTCGTAAAAAGTCTCCACCTACTGCGTTATTAGTGATCGCATAAGAAATTTGGCATACGATATGATGCCTTCGTCCCCGGACAACCGCTATTTGTAACCGCTCACGGTTTACAGTTATCGGATCACGGTTGAAAAACCAAAGAATTGAAATCAATATCCAAAATGCTTCAAACTTTGAGCAACGCCGGTCGCTGCATAATTTATTGACAAACTGTGAACTGTGAGCCGGCAACCGTAAACGATTATAGCCATGCCTTATTTTACGACCAGCGACAACTGCAGAATTTATTATGAAACCAAAGGTTTCGGCTCTCAAAAACCGGTAGTTGTCTTTTTAAACGGCACGGCCCAGACAACGTTGAACTGGTGGCCTCTGGCCAATGCTCTTAAGGACCGGTTCCAGGTATTGATGTATGATGCCAGGGCCCAGGGCCGCAGTGATCTCGGGGAACCGGCACTATCCCTTGAATGCCATGCCGTTGATCTGTCAAATCTCTTAAACCATCTGGATGTGGCTGCAGCCTGCCTTGTAGGTGTCAGCCACGGCGCTCATCTGGCCCTGGCCCTGGCAAGTAGTTTCCCCCAGCGCGTTGACCGGATGATTCTCTGCGGTATTGGAGCGGATTTTACGCCCAGGGCACGCATCGTGATAAGAGCATGGCGCAGAATTCTGGCATCGGGAGGGATCGAGGCCCTGACATGGGCCATGCTCCCCTTGGTTTTCGGTCAGGCTTTTTTAAAAAATTATGAAAACAAACTGGGCATGATCGTTAAAACAATTGTCCGGCGCAATCGCAAAAAAGCGCTTGCAGCGCATTTTGAAGCATTGAAATTCTATCCGCCTCCGTCCCTGATTGCAAAAGGGTTGAAAATTCCGGCCTTGATCATTTCAGGAGAGGAAGATCCTTTTGCGCCCGGTGAAAAGGCAAAAAAGCTTGCCGGGCTGTGCAGCGGGGAACACATCCACATCAGGGGTGCCGGTCACTCCGTGCCCGTTGAAATGCCGGAACTGTTTACAGAAACAGTTATTCAATATTTCAAAACGCCTCATGATATATAACCCTGAATCCGTTGCAGGACGACCCTGCCGATAAAACTCCGAAATCAATATTTTGCCTCCTGAGCCCTTGAATGGTTGCAAAATCATCCTTGCCCACTATATGCTTGAATTTTTAAGAATCTAAAGGTATATCCTTTAAACTTAAAGAAAAACAGCCAAAGGATAATAACCTCTTAAAAAGTATTTGGAGCGTATTATGGACATCTATTATGTTGATGGAAAATTTGTAAATGAAGACGATGCGGTTATTTCAGTTAAAGACATATCGGTTCTGCGCGGATATGGTATCTTTGATTTCACGAGAACCTATGGCGGAAAACCCTTTCATCTGGAAGATCATATTAAAAGACTGGAAAATTCCGCCAATCTTGTCGGCATTCATGTGCCCTGTTCCAAAGTGGAAATCGCCGACATCGTCATGCAGACGCTGGCTAAAAACAACCATGCGGAAAGCAACATCCGGCTGGTGATAACCGGCGGCATCAGCCCTGATTCGATCACACCCATGGATACTTCCAAGCTGATGGTAATGGTGACCGAGCTTCATCCTGGCCCGCCGGAATGGTATACAGAAGGCGTTAAAATCATTACCAGTGATATCCAGCGGTATATGCCCGGGGCCAAGAGCACCACTTATCTCCAGGCGATTCTCGTGCTCAAAAAAGCCCGGGAACTGGGTGCCATGGAGTCCATCTACGTCGACCAGAACAACCGGCTGCTCGAAGGCACCGTGACTAATTTTTTTATGTTTGCCGGGGATAAACTGGTTACGGCCAGGGGCGGTATCCTGCCGGGCATCACCCGCCAGGTACTGCTTGACGTTTTAAAGGATGAGTTTGAAATTCAAATCCGGGATATCGATAAAAGTGAAATTGCATTGGCCACCGAAGCCTTTATCTCCGGTTCCACCCGGGAAGTTGTGCCGGTTGTCAAAATCAATGATACCCCTGTGGGTAATGGGGAAATAGGTCCTAATGTCCGCCGCGCTATGGAGATTTTTTCGAAATATACTACGGCATATGGCAGGTAATCCAATGACATCCCCGTTAATCCGAGCTGAAATTGATCTTTCGGCAATCAACCACAATATACAAGAGATCCGGCGAATTGTCGGACCTGATGTGCGTATCATGGCTGCTGTCAAGGCCAATGCCTATGGCCACGGCGCTCTTCGCGTATCACAGCAAGTCATAGACAGCGGCGCCAACATGCTCGGTGTTGCAAGGATCAACGAAGGCATTGACCTTCGTAAGGGCGGCATTACCGCACCGATTTTCATTCTGGGAAACACCCCGCCCGAATTTGCCCATGAACTGATGGCCTACAACCTGACATGTGCAGTTTCTTCCTGTGAGACTGCTGAAGGCTATTCTGCTGCCGCCCGTCTGCAAAAAGGAAAAATCAGGGTTCACCTCAAGATTGACACCGGAATGGGCCGGAACGGCTTTCTCTCCGACGGTTTCAGAACTTTCGGCAAGGGCGATGATGCCGGCACCCTGGGGGAAATTGAGGCTGTCTGCCGCCTCACCGGCCTCGATGTGGAGGGGATTTTTTCCCATTTTGCCATTTCCGATGCCGCCGATAAGACCTCGGCCAACCGGCAGTTTGACGTTTTCAGTGATTTGCTCGGTCAGATCGAAAACGCCGGCATTGACATTCCCATCCGGCATATGGCCAACAGTGCCGCCACCATTGATATGCCCGAGACCCATCTTGATATGGTTCGCCCCGGCATTGCGGTTTATGGGCTGGCGCCTTCCAACGAGGTTCAACTGAACCGCATCGACCTTAAACCGGCCATGGCCATAAAGGCAAAGATTACGCATCTAAAAAACGTCGGTGCGGGATTCAATGTCAGTTACGGCAGTACCCATACAACCCCGGCACCCACCCGGATTGCCGTGGTGCCCGTAGGCTATGCCGACGGTTACAACCAGCGGCTTTCTTCAAGGGGCCGGATGCTGGTCCGTGGCGTGAGTGCGCCCATACTCGGAAGGATCTGCATGGACCTGACCATGATCGATGTGGGGCATATTCCCGATGTGTCTCTGGGCGATGAGGTGGTGGTCCTCGGGTGCCAGGGCACTGAAACGCTGAGCGCCGATGAAATTGCCGCCAAGCTGAACACCATCAATTATGAAGTTGTCTCCGGAATCGCGGCCCGGGTGCCCAGGGTCTATCTGTCCTGACCCTCGGAATGGGCTGCTAATTTTTAAGAGCACATCATGTCTCCGTCCATCAACTCCTCTCTTATTTCCGAAAAGAATTTGTATAATTAACTGTATTTGAAAGAACTGTAAATAATTTCGATATCATGCCTCCCCTGGAGATGCCCAGCCGGGCACGCTATTTTTTGTAATTCCCGTGACAGTGGGTTTTTATTTTTGGGTTTATCATTTTGTGGTTTACAATCTATATTATATGTTCAATAGAATGCATTATGGCAGCGGATTTATACGATGGTTTTTATCCATCAAAATCCCCATAAATGTAGAACGTTGCCCCCATAGATAAATATTCAAAGGAGAAGCCATGGAACTTTTCAGTATAATAGAATTGATGTCATCTATCGAACTGTTCAAAGAACTGGACGTTCCTGAGAAAAAAATACTGGCTTCCTGTTTTGAAAAAATCGTCTATGCGGCCAATGAAATGATTTTTGTGGAAAACAATCCCAGGGAAAATCTTTATGTAATCATTGACGGTGAGGTGGAGTTGTTCAAGTGTACGCCGTTTGGAGAGGAAAAGCGACTGGCTTATTTCAATCGCTTAGACACCCTGGGGGAAGGCGCCCTTCTTGATGACTCTCCCCATAACACATCGGCCCGTTCGGTAATCAACACGCAGGTGCTGCTGATTCCAAAAGACCGGTTTCATCAGCTGATGGACGAACATGGCGCCTTAACGGCAAAGATTATTGCCCGGATCGCCAAACTCATCTCCCGGCGGATGCAACTGGCGACCTCCAGGGTATTGAATGCCGGTGCCCAGTATCATTCGGGACGGATGCGTTCAGAGCATGATCTTCTGGGCGATCGGGATGTTCCTGCCGAGGTTTATTACGGCATACAGACATTGCGCGCACTCGAAAATTTCAATATCAGCGGTGTCTCACTTTCTTTTTATCCTTTGATGATCGGAGCGCTGGCCATGGTCAAAATGGCGGCAGCCCGGGCAAACTACGATCTTGGCATGCTTTCGAAACCGGTTCGTGATGCCATTGTCCAGGCGTGCAGCGAAATCATGAACGGTAAACTGCACAATCAGTTCGTTGTCGATATGATCCAGGGCGGTGCCGGTACGTCCACCAATATGAATGCCAACGAAGTTATCGCCAACCGTGCGCTGGAAATTATGGGGCATGAAAAAGGCGCCTATAAATATTGCCACCCCAACAACCACGTAAATCTTTCCCAGTCCACCAACGATGCCTACCCTACGGCCGTCAAGATCGCCCTGGTAAACAGTAATCGCAGGCTTGTGACTGTTCTTCGATCAATAGTTGACTCCTTTAAATGTAAAGCCGAGGAATTTAAGGATGTTATTAAAATGGGCCGCACGCAGCTCCAGGATGCCGTACCCATGACCATGGGACAGGCGTTTGAAGCGTATGCGGTGACCATGGCTGAAGAGATCGAACGGCTTGAACAGAACGCAGCACTTTTTCTGGAAGTCAATATGGGGGCCACGGCCATCGGTACGGGGATCAATGCCGATCCGGATTACGGCTCCGCTGTCATCAACCATCTGCGGGAGATCACCGGCTTTGATGTGGTGCTGGCATCGAATTTGGTGGAAGCCACCCAGGATACCGGTGCCTTTGTCATCTATTCCTCTGCCGTTAAACGCCTGGCGGTCAAGTTGTCTAAAATATGCAATGACCTGCGGTTGCTCTCCTCGGGACCCCGGACCGGCATCAATGAAATCAATTTGCCCCCTATGCAGCCGGGCTCTTCCATCATGCCCGGAAAGGTGAACCCGGTGATTCCCGAGGTCGTAAACCAGATCGCGTTCAAGGTTATCGGCAATGACCTGACGGTGACCCTGGCCTCTGAAGCCGGTCAGTTGGAGCTTAACGTGATGGAGCCGGTGATCGTCCAGAGTCTGTTTGAATCCATAGAAATGCTTAAAAATGGGATGACCATATTAAAATATCGATGTATCGACGGGATTACCGCCAATGAACAACACTGCAGGGATCTTGTGGAACGTAGTATCGGATTGGTCACGGCCCTTAATCCCGTGCTGGGCTATGAGGTTTCCACAAAGATTGCCCAGGAGGCCTTGATTTCAAACAAGAGTGTATACGATTTGATAATTGAGCATAAGTTGCTTTCCAAAAAAGAACTGGATCAGCTCCTGTTGCCTCAAAATATGATTAAGCCGAGAAAATTGAAAGCGTAAGGACCACGATTGTTGAGCCCTCAAGTGCCGGTGTGAAATTCTTTTTTGGTTGTAAGAGGGCATTTATTGAAAATTGAATGTATCCAATTGATTTTAATCCACTTTCCAAGCCCTCACTATTCAATATTCAATCTGGTTCCGGCCTGTCCGGGTCAGGTGCTATCTTTTCAGCACCGGCACCGGAGATATCAGGGGCCGGTGGTTTTCCCGCTGCTGCGGGGTAAAGATTCTGGATGTCCTGGATTCAAGGGCAAGGGCCGCTGCATTTTTTTCGTAAAAAGAAGCGGGTTCATATTGCCAGCCGCCGGCCAGTCGGCGCTGCTCTTTTACCAAATTTCGGTAGATATACATACCGATGACCGGTCCTGCCATTCGGGTCCGGAGGCCGAATTCTAAGCAGAGGTCCTTGAACAACCGGTTCATTTTTTGGAACATGGGCGTTTCATGGCGGTAGTATCGTCTCATGGCCCAGACGGCTCCGGCATAAGTGGTTTTCAGGGGCTTTACTTCCCGGGCATAGCGCGCCCGAATACGTTGATCCGGACAATTTTTATATCGCTGCCATCCGCTCAATAACGTCCGGATCAACCGGGCCAGGCTCGGCCCGTTGACCTTAAAATCCTGTGTAAAAGCCTTTAACAGAAAGCTCTCTTCAAGGCCATCATGGATATGCTTGTGCCGGTAGTTGAAACGGTATTGTCCATGGGCATCCGCGGGCGGGAAATCGGCTTCGTCCAGAAGGGTGCCCTCTTTTTTATGTTTTTCATACAGAGGAGTGCCCGGGTTTGGCGTGTACAGCATGAATTGGTGAAAATCCGAGTTGTGACTGACGGCATGGGCGATAACCTGGTCGATATTTTCAGGCGTATGCTCTTCCATGCCGATGATCGAAGATCCCAGTACGCGTATGCCGTGGGACTGCATCTCCTGTATCAGTTGTCGGGTATCAATATCCTGAAGCTTGCGATACTGACTGCTCTTTCCCTCGATTCCCATCCAGACCCATCCGATGCCCATCTCCACGAGCTGCTCCATGGTATAGGAGCGCAGGACCCTGGCGGAGCTGAAAACATTCAGCAGCCAGCTTTTATTATGGGCCTGCATCAGTTCCAGTAGTCTGAGGGCGCGTTTGCGGTGAATCAGGAAATTTTCATCCAGCACAAAAAATGATTGTACTTTAAGTTCTTTTTCGAGCCGGCACATGATTTTAAAAAGCTCGTCCCCGGTTTCGTAAAAATTGACGAATTTACCCTTGCCCCCGAACAGGGCCGATGTAGAGCAGAAGTTACACCCCACCGGGCATCCCACCGAAGGAATCAGGATGGCTGCGGTATCTCCTGGTTTATCGGGCAGCGTGATCCCAAGTATCCGTGACCCAAAGGCCGAATATGCCATGGGATGTTTGACCGGCGCATTCACGTCCTGGCCGAGAAACTGCCGAAACCATTTTACGCCGTCTCCCTTGACTATATGATCGGCATCAATGGTCTCATTGAGCCCCCCCTTGTTGGAGATGTGCCCGCCCACCACGATGGTGGCACCGGGCTGATACCGCCGGATCAGTTCGCACATCTTTTTTACCTTTTCCACATTGGGAATAATGGCACTGATGCCGATGATATCATAGGAACCCTGCTTGATCTCCTGAATAAAGATGCCCATTGAGGGAAAATCAAGCAGGGTACACGGCGCATCGATATTGGACTGGAGCAGCAGCAGTCCAAAGGATCGGTGAAACATGCGAAGAGAAAAGGCACGTTGAACTCTTGTAACCTGATTCTGGTACAGCTCCATGGGATTAATGGCCCGACTGCCGTATTGGTTGTCCTGGGCAAACGGGCCGAATACACTGGACAGCAAAACTTTCGCCTGAATTCCTTTAGGATGGATGGTAGATGTTGTATTCATGGTATCTCCTTGGATGTAATTGGGGCAATGTATCGGCTTCCTTTGTCTGATTCAGGATGCCTGTACAGCCAATAAGTATAGAGATACGCTATCGGAATATTATTGTAAAATACAGGTTTAATTACCTGTTTTACAAAAGTATTACATTGCACTTTGACCTTGCCGTTCTCGGCTCATACCACATGGCCTGCAGCAATTCAGATTTTAGATTTGACGCTGGAAAGAGCCGGTCGGCGGAAGATGATATGTCCGACATCCATGGCCTTGGATATTATCCGTCTTTTGGCTGCGGGATCTTTTGGGCGTTGGCTTTCAGGCGGTTTAAGGCGATTACGCTGCCGAGAATCAAGAGTCCTCCGATCCAGAACCGCCAGGTAGCGGGATCTTCCAGGAATACAATACCCACTATGGCGGTAAAGATCACTTCACTGGACATGAACACCCCGCCTTCCCACCCCTTGCAGTAAAAAAAACCCTGATTCATCAACAACTGGGCCGTAAATGATGAAAATACAATACCGAAAATCATGGCCCACTCCACGGTCGTCGCCGGCAGGATCGGATGCATGACAAATTTCGGCAAGGTCACCAGCGCACCCATGGTGCAGAAATACAGGTAGATGACCACCGGGCCGTTTTTTTTCCGCAGTGTCTGAATCAGGGTTACGGTCAGCCCGGCAAACACACCGCCCACAAGCGCAATGACCTGTCCTGATATCCTGTCGGAAAAAGTAAAATCAAATAGTATGGCGACGCCGATCATGATAGCGGCAATGCAGGCTATTTCAAGTATGCCGATTTTTTCGCCGTAAATCAAAAAAGAAAAAATAGCGGCAAAAGCCGGAAAGGAGTAGAAAATAACCATGGCCGTTGATAGCGGCAAAAGACGTATCGCTATAATCAACGACACAAATGCAATCGATCCGGTAAACCCCCGCACGATAAGCAGCCGGACATTATTTCCCCTGTAGGGATTCTGATGGCGCCCGAAGATCGTGAGAATCAGTATCAAACCGCCGAGAAACCGGAAAAATCCAATATGCCAGACCGAATACGCCGGGTCCATCAGTTTGATTATTACGTTGAGCATGGTAAACAGCAATGCGGCCGACAGCATGAACAGGGGCCCTGCCACGGCCGGATCCAGTACTACGTGCTGCCGCATCTTTTTCTGATTTTTCATTTTTCCCCTTTTTGCCTGCTTCAGGATGTTGGAATTAAAAAATGGATAACGCGTTTTCTTTTTTACTTGAAAATGTTATAAACGGAAAGAAAAAAAGATAGATTGCAATTGAAATCCGTGGACGGTTACTGAAAACAGCCCGGGAATAGGCTCCATGATTTTCTAACTTTTGTCTTGAAGTTTGAGCAATCTCGGGCGATATTGATCGCGTTTTTAAAATCAATTTACTTTTGTTGGATTCCTAGTGTATACTCCCTCTGCAATGTTCGCGGCTCAACAGTCGGCATTGGAACTAAGTTTCACGGCTTCGTAAAAAATCAAATAATACAAATAGAACGATGTGATTTCAGTTTGACGATAAGGCAGCCAAAAATATTGACGAGTTAAAACCGGAAATTGCAAGAGTACGGTTTCTCTGTCCTTTGCCAAAGGCGACAATCGTAAAATAGCCGTCAAAGTTATTGATGACCGGGGCATTTAAAGCCTGCGGGTGATTTTATTATAGGAGGCAATAAATGGAACCTGAAAAAATTACCGCTGAAATTAATAAGTTGGGTCTGGCGCAAAAATTAATTTTGACTCAAGATATATGGGATTCAATTGCCAGGGAAAGCGGCACACTGCCCATGCCGGAATGGCAGAAAAATGAACTTGAAAAAAGATACGGCCAGTACAAACAGGGCAAATTAAAACTGTATGACTGGCAGAAAGTTCATAGCGAATTGCGGGCAAAGCATAAATGAAGCTCCGTTATACCGACAGAGCCGGAGAGGATCTTGAGCTTGCTTTTATATGGTATGAAGATCAACGATATGGCCTCGGCTTTGAATTTCTGGATTGTGTTGAAGCGGCAATCGAGACAATTTCCCGAATGCCGGAGCTGTATGCCAGACACCATGCTGATTTCAGACGCACCCTTGTGCGACGTTTTCCTTTCTCAATTTTTTATACCCTTGAAAAAGAGGAAATCGTTGTTCACGCTATTTTTGACAATAGATAAGACCCGGCCCGAGTGCCATAATTATTCATAATGAAACAAATAGATAAACTCATCGTCACTTCACTCTACAAAAAATCCCGCCATTACTGGTTCTATGACCGGGAACACAGCTGAGCAGTTACTAAAAAAGGATAAATAAATGACAAATATCGATCTGGGCGGGGTATTCCTGCCTATTCCCACCCCCTTTGAAGGGGGGCGGGTTGCCCATGACAAGCTGGCATCCAACGTGGAAAAGTGGTGCACAACCGGTATCAGCGGAATCGTCGTTTTAGGTTCCAATGGTGAATATGTTTATCTCTCGGAAAAGGAAAAACGTGAAACCGTTAAAACGGTCGCAGATGCCGTACCTGAAGCGTTAACCGTCATTGCCGGCACCGGATGTGAATCCACCGGGCAGACCATCGAACTGACCTGTGACTGTGCAGAAATAGGGGCTCATGGAGCCTTGGTGATATCTCCCCATTATTACCACGGAAAGATGAAATACGAAGCTCTTTTTCGTTATTACACGGATGTTGCCGATAATTCCCCGATTCCGGTTCTGCTTTACAATGTTTCCAAGTTTACGCATATCAACCTTGACGCCGATCTGGTGGCCGAACTTTCAAAGCATCCCAATATCGCGGGGATCAAAGACAGTTCAGGCAATGTGGCCCAGCTTGGAGAATATCTGAATTTAGTGACTCCTGATTTTCAGGTGATGGTCGGCACTGCCGGGGCATTGTTCGGGGCACTGGCTTTGGGATGTTCCGGCGGCGTCCTGGCATGCGCCAATGTTGCGCCGCAAGGATGCGTGAAAATTCTGGAATTATTAAAGGCCGGTGAATACCAGGCCGCCAGAGATCTGCAATTAAAACTGCTTCCTGTGAACAAGGCCGTGACGGCAACCTATGGTATTGCGGGGCTCAAAACCGCTTTGGACCTTCTGGGATATTTTGGTGGAGAACCCAGACGCCCGCTCCTTCCTGCCGGCGATAAAGATCGCCTGCAAATAAGGGACATACTTGAAAAAGCGGATTTGTTGTAATTCTTTTAGCTGATTAGGTCAAAGGCTGAAGACTGGAAAAAGTGAATATTGAATAGTGAGAAGTGAAAACTTATGGTTTCGCTTTGCTCCGCCTTTTCAGGTAAATATTGTATATTCGTTTTATCGCTTTAAGTCATCGATCCACTATGGCGAAGTCTGTTCATGATGTTATTGTTATATAATCGGCAGAATTCCTTAATTTCTCACTCTTCAATTTTCACTTCTCACTATCCACTTTCCACTATCCGGAATGGATTGTCAGATAACTTCGCGGGTTTTGGAAAATTCGATCTCCGGCCATTGTTTCATGCAATACTCAAGCTGCCATTCACTGGTGGTCAGAAAAGAGAGGCAGCCTTCCGCATCCAGGGCCATGTTGACCCGGTTTTCTTTTTCAAATTCAGCCATCTTTTTCGAGTCATCGCACCCGACCCACCGGGCTACGGCAAAATCCACCGGTTCATATGCGGCGTCCACGCCGTATTCCGCCTTGAGCCGTGCCATGGTGACTTCAAACTGAAGCACGCCCACGGCCCCTAAAATGCTATCGTTCCCCATAACCGGCCTGAAAACCTGTATGGCGCCTTCTTCGGCCAGTTGAATCAGTCCTTTCCGAAGATGCTTGGCTTTTAATGGATTTCGCAGGCGAACGCGCCTGAAATGCTCGGAAGCAAAATTGGGAATTCCGCTAAACTTCAAGGGTTCTTTATCCGTGAAGGTATCTCCTATTTTAATGGTTCCATGGTTATGGATGCCGATAATATCTCCGGGAAAAGCCTCTTCCACATTTTCCCGGTCCTGGGCCATGAAGATGGTTGCATTGGCAAAGGTGACATTCTTGCCGATCCGGTGATGCATAACCTTCATGCCTCTTTTAAATTTTCCCGAACAAATCCTGACAAACGCAATTCTGTCCCGATGGGCCGGATCCATATTGGCCTGTATTTTAAATGCAAAACCGGAAAACGGTTTTTCATAGGGCGAAACTTCACGGGATACGGCAACGCGGGGCCCCGGATGGGGAGCCAGCTCCACAAAGGCATTCAGCATCTCCCTGACACCGAAATTATTAATGGCGCTGCCGAAAAAAACAGGCGTCTGACTGCCTTTTAGAAACTGTTCCTGTTCAAACGGATCAGAGGCCCCTTCGATCAGTTCAATTTCTTCCCTCAGTTCATCTGCCTGTCCCTGCAGGAGTTCATCCAGGGCCGGATCGGCCAGGTCATTGATCACGATGGGCTGTTGTGCAAGGGTGTGCCGTCCGGGTTGGAAAAGATGCAGCCTGCGCTGAAAAATATTATATACACCCTTGAGTCTCTTTCCCATGCCGATGGGCCAGGAAAGGGGTGTGCATTCGATCTGCAGTTTATCCTCAATTTCATCTATGAGATCCAGCGGTGACTTTCCCTCACGATCCAGCTTGTTGATAAATGTAATAATAGGCGTGTTACGCATCCGGCAGACTTCCATCAGCTTTTCGGTCTGGGGCTCCACGCCCTTGGCACTGTCAATTACCATCAAAGCGCTGTCCACGGCCGTCAATACCCGGTAGGTATCTTCGGAAAAGTCCTGGTGACCCGGTGTATCCAGAAGGTTGATCTCAAAATCCCTGTAATTAAACTTCATCACGGAGGTCGTAACGGAAATGCCGCGTTCCTTTTCAATGGCCATCCAGTCGCTGGTGGCATGCCGGGCCGCTTTCCTGGCTTTAACGGCCCCGGCCTGCTGGATGGCACCGCCGAAAAGAAGGAGTTTTTCGGTCAAGGTGGTCTTGCCTGCATCCGGATGGCTGATAATTCCAAAGGTTCGTCTCTTGTCAATTTCTTTCTGGTTATAACTATTCATAAATTTTATTTTCAATAACCGGCATCTTTTATTTGTCGGTTGATATTTTTTTTGACCACGGAATACACGGAACACACAGAATATTTACAGGATCTATTTGTGTTTTTATCCGATTTTATAAATTTATTGCAATGTCGATAGCTTAGGTATGGACTCGCCAGAGTGCCGACCTTGAAAGGGATTTAATCCTCAAATTAATGACATTGAATTGCACTGTATAAGGTATGTCAGAATCGTGGATTGTAAAGTGGATGGTTGAATCAGGGCAGGTGGTGTGGAGTGGTAGAGATTTTATATTGAAAAATAAAATGCGGTTAAAAACTGTATTTGATATTAAAAAACAGCCGGTCATTGTCTTCAATATTTTTAAAGACTGCGAGGTCGCCGGAGGAGTACAGCACGACTCCGGTGCTGATTTGAATAAAATCGGTGATGTCATAATCGGCTGAAAAACGCTGATATGCACCATCCTCGCCAATACCGCCAAATGTGGAGACCAGAAGCGTAAGGGTGAGGGTGTCGTTTAAATAATTCCTGCTTGCTCTTGCCGTCCATTGGAATTCATTCTGCTGTGCGCTGTCAGGAGCAAGCTTTAAAGCCTCATCAAAGCCGTTCACGTGCCGGTTTACCGCCTCAATACTGAGTGTGGTATCTGTAAAACCGGAATATTCAAGTCCGGCCAGAATATCGGTCCGGGAATACTGTTTGCCGGGAGAGCTGAAAAATTTAAATCCTTCTATCCAGGCTGCCTCTGTTTTCAAGAGCCAGTTGCCCGTTGCAACATTAAAAGCAGTGCCCAGCATTTGAAGGCGTGCATGCCTTCTTTCGATCCCGGGGGGCAATCCGGACAATACAAGCTGCAGATGAGATGCATCATTATAATAGTCGGCCCAGTAAAATGAAATATCCCATTTACTGAAAATGCCGTTTATGGAAACCGCATATTCGGTATTGTCAAAATCGGAACCGGGTTTGTCTTCATGTGGCGGCGCTATGGAAACCGGATAAAAATCACTGCCGTATTCCGGGTTTTTGTTAAAGCGGATTTCATGAACGGCAATACCGGCCAGGCTCCAGTCGCCGATATAATAGTCCAGCCGGGTCATTGTCAGCGGCAACCGCAGGTCTTCAATGTCGGTAATGCCCGGCTCGCGCATGTCCAGCGGATTCAGGACATCCGTGACCCGAATGTTGTCTGATTTTCCCCACACCACCACCTGGCGGCCGAACTTTATGTCCAACCTGTTTGTCAGGCTCCCCTGAATATAGGTTTCGCCAAGCTCAAACTCTTTTTCGTAATGATCCAGCACGTCATCGGTGAATTCATCCCGGCCCTTAATTGCGTATGCAGAATCGTATGCTCCCTTACCGCTTATGCGTGCCTGCCGGGAACTGGAAAACTTGGCGTTTAATTCAAGGTTAAGTTCTGTCCGAAGGCGTGACAGACCCCGCCGGTCGGTCTCACCTTCTTCAGGTTTATGGTGGGCATAGTTGTAGGAAGTGCCGAGTTGGATATCGCCGCTTAAACTGAAAATAGATGGTTTATTTTCATCTTTCCGCGATTCAGGCTCGATCTCTTGGGTGTCATCATCAAAACATTCCGGGATATCATCTTCAGTCGTAATTTTTCCGGCATCTTTTTGTTCATCATCAAAGCCTTCAAGAACATCTTGCATGGTATCGGCAGATGCACCGGACTTTTTATCGTCAAAGCTGTTAAGAATTTCATCAAGCGTTTCACCCTCGACGGCAAAAGTCGGCCCCGGCAATAATACTGTAAAAAAAATTAGTAAAACAAAAACCGCAGTAATAACACCCCTGGTTCTATGTTTTGAATGCCGGTTTTTTTTGATCAAAGTATGAGTATCTAATTTCAAACCTAAAATCCTTTCTCCATCCTCCGGACGGTGAACATATCAAACACAAGACCCTGGTTGAATTTCACGTTGTTTAGCTTCAAAATGGTTTTGTGCGCTGTGTTTTTGCCCTTTTTTTTGGTAACGTGCATCTCGGTTGCCACCCATATGCCGTCGATAAGGTCAAGCTTTTTGATGTCCATGTATTTCTTGTAGCCGCCGTCTCGAACCCAGTGAAGGGCCCGGATAACAAAAAAGTTGTCCTGTCGCACAAAAAGAAGTGATTTTTCGTATCCGGTCTCTTCCACAACCTCTTTTGAGCGTGGAGTTGACCAGATGACCCATGTCTTAACGCCATTTACTTCTTTTTCTTTAGCTTTTTCATAAAAAGTATAATCGTAATCCTCAAGATTACGGGAGGTCATATCCGAATAGGTAAGGTCCGAGCCCATAAAGCTTCCGCTTTTATCGGTTGATGCTATGCGCTTGGTTTTTTTAAGTGCAGGAAGAAACAGCCACTGATCGTCGTCCTTATCGGGGTCATCATAATCAAAAGTAAGAAACGCCGTATCTCTGACATCGGCCGGGTGCTGAAAAAACATTAACCTCAGTATATCTTCGCCCTTATCTTTGCTGAACGCATGGATTTTACGAATTCTCTTTTTCCCCTTTTTATCAATCAAAATCATCTCCATGTCGGAGGTCTGGTTGTCCCCATCATCTCTGGCATCCACCTTTTCCATGATCACCCGCGCCTTGGGGTCATCGGCAAAGGCCGGTGCAACTGAAAATCCAACGATGGCTGTAACAATTAAGATCGGTATAAAAAACAGTGTTCTTTTGTCTTTCATAATATCTCTCCTGTGGTTTAGGTTGAAGGTATTCCATTGATTTCCCAGGCAATAAAATAGAGCACAGCGATACCATAAGTTTTCAATTTTCACTATTCAATCTTTACTATTCAATCTTCACTTTCTCCCCCGGTTCACAACCACCATAAGAGCAGGTGCAATAAAATAATCTGCCAGCAGCGCCAGAATAATTGCCATACCGGTCAGAAAACCGAACTGAATCAGATTGTTCATGGTAGCAAACATGAAAATAAAAAACCCGATTGACAGGACACAGGATGTCACCAGCATTGCCCTGCCGGTGGTATGCAGGGTTTCCATGACAGCTAATTTTGCATCTTTGCTTTTTTCAAAATACCTTCTGAAATTGTGCATAAAATGAATCGTATCATCCACTGCAAGGCCGATAGCAATATTACCAACCAGCATGGTGAAAAGGTTCATGGGTATGTTTACCCAGCCCATAATACCGAGAGTAACAATAATCGGCGCCAGATTGGGCACCATGGAAAGAAGGCCGATTCTAAGACGTCCGATCAGGAGAATCATCAAGAGCGTAATAACGATTAAGGCATATATGTAACTTTTTGCCATACTGGCAATAGCGTTAACCACGGTTCTGAACATAAGCGCCGACATACCGGTAACGGTGATTTTTACATCCGGGTATGTTTTCCGGAGATGATTGTTTACCGTTTCAAGGAATTTGGTATAGGCAGTAGCGTCTACGAAGGGTACCTTTACCATCAGGCGCGCTTTTGAAAACAGGTTGTCTGTAAAGTCTTCCATATCCTCTGATCCGCTGTTTTCAAAAAGAAGCAATTCCTGGGCAATCAATTTTTTATTTTGGGGAATGGCGTAAAACTCCTGCCGGTTTTCATTCAATGCACGGTTTGTTTCTTTTAAAATGGTAGTAAGGGACCAGGCTTTCCCGGCAAATACTCTTCCGATCTCGAGTGTTTCAAGATATTCGGCAGTCTCTTCCATTCTATTTAAGATATCCGGGTTATATAAGCCGTTTTCTTTTCCGGTATCTAAAATAATTTCCAGGCTGACGGAACCTCGAAGCTCTTTGTCGATTTTTTCCGTCGCAACACGTACTGAATTACTTTTAGGAAGCCATTTCAATATATCATGAGAAAAGCGAATTTTCATTATACCGGGTATTGAGAAAGCAATGATTACTGTGGCTATAATAAGAATTTTATACGGATGACCGGTTGAAATCAGGCCTATTTTCGCAAGCAATCTGTCGATTGCCGTATCTTCCGATAAATCTTTTTTATTTTTTACAATTTTAACCGGTATTACGGCAAGCAAAGCCGGCAGGAGAATAATTGTATAAACCATTGCAAGCAGTACTCCTGTGCCGGCAAAAATACCAACATCCGCAATAGGCGCAACGTCTGAAGTTGAAAAGGAGAATAACCCACCCGCAGTAGTTGCCGCCGTCATAACTACTGCAAGCCCTGAATGCCCCATGGAATAAACAATGGCCTCTTCTTTGCTGCGGCTTTTTCGAAAATTGTGATAGAACATGGATAGAATGTGGACACTGTATCCAACACTCACCGCAAGCATAAAGGATGGAAGTATCTGGGTGGGCAGTTTTATGGGCGTGTTGAATGCCGCCATGAGGCTGATGGTGGAAATAAGCGATAAAATAACAATCAAAAGGGGTAAAACCACACCTGTGATTCGTCGAAACATGATAAAAAGAAATGCGCCTACGGTGATAAAAGCAAGGAGTAGAAAGGAGCGGACATCTTTTATCATCGACTGTTTTAAAAAATGGGTTACTGCTGCTGAACCTGCAATATAAATTTCAAAATCAGGGCTTTTGTATTTTTGTGCAACTTTATTTACAGCGTCAACTACTTCGCTGTTTTCCTTATCCGTTAAATACTGCTTATCGTCAGTTGCATTTATTTTTTTTGCGTCATCTTCAAATCCATCCAGGGCGTCGATATCTGTTCCGACTGAAGAATAGGTCTGGGTTTGAATGACAATGGTCGTCATCTTGCCGTCTTCAGATATTAAAAGGTTTTGATATAGCGGGTTATCAAGGGTCCGCTGCTTTATTACTGCAATTTCTTCGGTCGTTTCAGGCCAGTTTTCCATAAGGTCCTCAACGATCAGTTCATCTTTTTTTCCCCTTGTATTCCTGGCGTTAATAAGGCTCGTTATATCTTCAATGTATGGAACATTTTCGAATAGATCCTCGTGCAGCTCTTTTAATTTTTTAAGAAATTTCGCTTCGAAAACTTCCTGTGCCCGGATGGCAATAACGATCAGTTCGTCCCTGCCGAACTGGTCACGAAAATTGTCGTAATCGATTCGCGCCGGGTCTGATTTGTGCATGAACCCCTCAGTAGATATATCAATGGTGAGCTTTGGAAGTTGCGACACGATGGCTGCTATTATTACAAGCATAATAAAAAGGGTTTTAAGCCGGTTGTGATATATGATTCGAGCTAAGGATTCGAACCATTTTTCAATGTTAGTTCTAATAGTTGTCATTATATTCCTCGATTCTCTATTTTTTTACAGCCTTTAAAATCAGCTTTTCGATTTCACTGGAGAAATTGCCTGAAACGCCAACTCCCAATTTTTTAACGGTTTCAGGAAAAGATGCGTATCCGGATCTGACAGGATAGCTACTTTGATAAAACATAATACCCCCTATAACCATAGAGTGTATAATAAACGGAGTAGTTTGAATAAAGACACCCTGTTTTGTGCCTTCTTCAAAAATATTTGTAAGAATGCCGATTATTGAGGCAAAGTCTCTGGCAATAATTTCAGGAAGGTTTTGTCCTCCTGAAGCCTGTTCCCGCATCATAATAGGGACAAGAAATGGATTTTGATCCATGGTTCGAGTGACGGCATTTATATAATATTTCAATTTTTGTTCGGGGGACTGATTTTCATCTAAATTGCTTATGAAATGTTCTGCGGCGTTTCCTATTATATCGTTGAGTACTTTGGCATACAGGGCTTTCTTGTCGCCGATATGATAATAGATCATGGCCTTGTTGATCTTGGCGTGCTTTGCTATTTTATCCATCCGGGCACCTTCAAAACCGGATTCGGCAAAACTGTCTGCCGCCGAGTCGAGGATGCGGCGGATCGTACTGTCACGTTTTTCTATTGCTGATTGGGGTGTCATATATCTCTCCGTAAAAAATTGACCATATGGATAAACTAACTATTTAGTTAAACTATGTGGTTAATACAATATCCGATGACACGTTGTCAAGATTTTTTAGTCCTTTAATTCTCGAAAACGCACAAAAACACAGTTAAAGATATGGTGAAGTTGGGATGCAGAAATATTAAAGTATTTTTTTACTTCACTCCGCCCATCGTTGTCAATGAGGTCTTGACAGTCATGTTTGAGTTTAATACATTGGTTTTTAAATAAAAAGGTTCATATCATTTCTGAAATTTATTACAGAGAGGAAAACAAAATGAAAATACTTGTGGGTTATAAGGGCTCGAAGGTAGACGAAGATGTTTTAAAATTAGCCCATAAACATGGACTTGCATTTAAGGCTAATGTATATATTATGACTTCATTGGAACAGGGCGCTACGCTGAAAAAAGAAACCATTGATAAAGCTGAAAGCAAGCTGGAAAATCTCAGGAAACCTTTCAAGACCGATAATATTGCCTGTGAGATACGCGCATCTGTCAGTTACGAGTCTTCCGGGGAAGATCTGGTCCGATTTGCAAAAGACAATGATATTGATGAAATCATTATCGGAGTTAAAAAACGATCAAAAGTAGACAAACTGGTATTCGGTTCCACCGCCCAATTTGTCATCCTGGAAGCGCCCTGCCCGGTTGTTACCGTTAAATAAGGACTAAATCCGACATCACTCTCACTGCTGCGCGTGGATACGTTCCGATTCATCCGGCACATGGATTACGGGCGCTACTTTTTTCAACTCTTCAATCGGTATATGACATTTGATGATATGGTGATCTTTCACATGCTGTTCCGGCGGCAGTTCATTATCACAAATGTCCCCGATTCGCCGGTGGCAACGGGTACAAAACGGGCAGCCCCTGGGAGGTTTCATGGCACTTGGCGGATCGCCTTCCAGAACTATTTCACGTTTGGTTACTTCCGGATCCGCAATGGGTACTGCGGATAATAGAGCCTCTGTATAAGGATGATAGGGTGGAGAAAAAATCTCCTCTGTCGATCCTCTTTCAAGGATATGTCCCAGGTACATGACGACAATACGATCCGACAGGTAGCGGACAACACTTAAATCATGACTGATAAAAAGCAGCGTGGTTTTATGTTTGCGCTGGATATCCATTAAAAGCTCAGTCACGGCCGCCGCAACGGATACGTCCAAAGCAGACACCGGCTCATCGGCAATTACGATGCTCGGGTTCCCGGCAAAGGCCCTGGCAATACCGATACGCTGCTTCTGGCCGCCGGATAACTGCCGGGGTTTTCTAAAATAAAAATCCCTGGGCAGTTTGACGGTATCCAGCAGGGTCATCACCCGATTAAAAATTTTCTTTTTATCGGTTTCTACACCAAATTGTTTGAGAACCCGTGATATCTGGCCACCAATGGAATGGCTTGGGTTCAAGGTGTCAAAGGGATTTTGAAAAACCATCTGCAAAGAGCGGATCTGTTTGGTGGAACGATCCCGCACCTCGATATCTGAAATATCTTTGCCGTTATGGCGTATCTCTCCGTCGGTTCCGGTTTCCAGCCCCATAAGAACTTTGGCAAAGGTTGATTTACCACACCCGGATTCACCGACAATAGCGACGGTTTCACTTTCATGGGCTGTAAAATTCAGCTCTTCATTTGCTTTGACATAACGAACCCTTTTACCGGTTATCAAGGCCATCAGAGAGGTGTCTTTTACCTCATAGTATTTTTTCATGCTATCAACATTAAGGACCCGTTTACCGATCTCAAGTGATTCCTTGGCTGTTTCATCGGACAGCCCCATTTTATGATCAATATCTTTATACCGTAAACAGCGAACACGATGATCCGGTGCGCTTCCTTCTACATTTTCCATTTTAAAATGGTCTTGATCACACAGCCCTTGTTTAAAATGATCACAACGGGGACCAAAATAACACCCGGAAGGTCGATCAAAGGGCAGGGGCAACTGCCCCCGGATCGGCTTGAGAGGGGCTGCATTTTTATCTGCAGTGGGCAAGGGGATACAGGAAAAAAGGCCGTGGGTGTATGGATGTTTTGGCCATGTAAAAAGAGAATTAATGGTTCCTTCTTCTACAACTTCACCCGAATACATCACAAAAACCCGGTCGCACGTCTCTAAAATCAACCCTAGATTGTGGGAGATATATATCTGAGAAGTGCCGAATTTTTTACTGATATCTGCAATCAATTTAACAATCCCGGCTTCCACGGTAACATCCAGAGCCGTAGTGGGTTCATCCAGCAATAACAAAGACGGCTTAGACAAAAGCCCCATGGCAATGACTGCCCGCTGTTGCTGCCCACCGGATAACTGATGAGGATAAGATTCCATCATTCGTTCCGGATCCGGCAGCTTGACATCCCTCAGCATTTGTACGGATCTCTTGCGTGCTTCACTCTTGGAAATATTTTCATGTGCCAGGGGGACTTCCATGAGCTGGGTGCTGATTTTAAGACTTGGGTTTAATGAAGCAAAAGGCTCCTGATAGATCATTGATATCTCTGATCCCCGGATACTGCGCAGCTCATCTTCGCTCAACTGGGTTAAATCACGGCCTTTGAATGTGATACTGCCGCTTTTGATACCGCCGTTTGCACCCATATACTGCATGATCGCCATGGCAACAGTTGATTTACCGCAGCCTGACTCTCCCACTATACCGATGGTTTCACCCGGCTTGACAGTCAGGGAAAAATCAACTACGGCAGGTATCTCCCCGGCTCTTGTATAATATGAAATACAGAGGTCTTTACAAATCAGTACAGGATCCTGGTTGTCATTCATTATTTTTTACCTTTTAATCGCGTAATGAGATTTCACGCAACCCGTCCGCCAGTAGATTAAACCCTAGAATCAATGAAGATATCGCAACACATGGCGCCAGCGTCATATATGGAAAAACCATTGCCATTTGCCGTGTTTCATTTACCATTCCGCCCCAGTCAGGATCTGGTGGCGGCAGGCCAAGGCCTAAGAAACCAAGGACACCAATGGTAATAATTACGTAACCAAGGCGCAGGCAGGCATCCACAATAAGCGGGCCCCTGGCATTGGGTAAAATTTCAACCAGCATGATTCTCCAGTTAGTTTCACCCCGGGTCTGGGCGGCTGCAACATAATCACGATTGCGAAGGTCCAGTACGAGTCCTCGCACAATACGCATGATTCCCGGAGAAGAGGCAAAGGTAATGGCAATAACAATGTTAAATCCGGATGCACCAATCGTTGCAATGACGATGATGTAGAGCACCAGCACTGGAAATGATAAAATAATATCTGAAATACGGGACAGGATGTCATCCACCAGTCCCCCACGGTATCCGGCCATCAGCCCCATCAAAATACCCACAGTATAAGCACACACGGTTGCAATTGGTGCATAAAACAATACGGTGCGTGATCCCCAGACAATGCGGGAAAGGAGATCTCGGCCCATATGGTCAGTGCCCAGCCAGAAGGTCTGGCCTGAAGCTGCAATAGTACCTGGCTTGGCAAAGGGCATAATCGAAGCATTGGGATCAAATTGTGCTATCAATGGGGCAAAGATAGCAACAAGCACCCAGAACAGAACCAGGAAAGCGCCGATCATTCCCACCCAGCTTTCCCGCAAAAGCCCAAAAGATTTTATTACACGCAAAACCGCTGCGCCATAGCCCACAGAGGGCATTTCAACAGTCGATTGAGTTGTCATGTTTTGGTCTCCTTAGCTGAAACGTATGCGCGGGTTAAGAAAGGTATAGCCGATATCAGCTATGGTTTGTGAGCTGACAGCCACAACAACCGCCACCATTGCACAGGCCTCTAAAAGTGCAATATCATTATTCAGGGAAGCTTCCAGAAGCAGTGCTCCAAACCCTTTATAGGCAAAGAAAAATTCAACCACAATAACGCCTGACAACAGCCAGTTGATTTGTAACATAATGACGGTGAAAGGGGCGATTAATGCATTGCGCAACGCATGCTTGATGATAACCTGTCTGTAGGGAAGACCTTTTAATACAGCCGATCTTATGTACTGGGATGTCATTACTTCGGCCATGGATGCCCGGGTCATCCGCGCAACATAGCCAAAATCGTAAACCACCAGTACCATGGCGGGAAGGAGCAGTTGTTTGAATTCAAACCCTCCTGCCATGCTGCTGGTTCCCGGCAGCCACTTTAAACCAAACACAAAAAGAGCTGAGAAAAATACAGCGCTGGCAAATTCCGGTACGGATGTGGTCAAAATGCCAAAAACGGATATGGTTCGATCCAGAATGGAACCCTCCTTCATTCCGGATAAAACACCTAAAATTAATGATAAAGGGATCATGATGGCAAAGGTCCAGAAGCCTAAAATTGCCGTATTCCATAACCGCGGTAAGAGAACTTCTTTTACCGGGCCTTTATAGCGGATGGACGTCCCAAGGTCGCCCGTGGCAAAATTACCCAGCCATTTCGCGTATCGCACGATAACCGGCTGGTTATACCCATGCTGGTCCCGCCACAGTTCTTTTTGCTCATCACTGGCAAAATTGCCCAGGACACGGGTGGCCGGGTCACCGGTAAGGCCTGTTTCCAGAAGCATGAACAAAATTATCGATACGACAATCATGGTAAAAATCATGAAACCGATTCGCTTTAAAAGCAGCAGGACCATTTTGACTCCTTAAATCTGATATGTCTAAACGTGGCTTTTATGTCTGGTAAGGGCGAACGACACCCCTACTAGCGCACATTCCGCACCTTGGGGGTCATAGTTTTAGAATTATAAAATATCATGCAAA
>CAYQNS010000040.1:0-26724 GCA_964418755.1 uncultured Desulfobacteraceae bacterium | reverse complement strand
AATGCTCCCCAAGACATCATGTGCTATTTATATTTTGGTTTGTGTGCTTTGTAAATAACGTCCCCCAGGATGCTCTTTGTTCGTGAGACCGACAGCGACTGTATATAGACAAAATGCTCAGTTTTTAACAATTTTAAAAACTTCTAACCATTTGTCTCAGAAGTGCCTTAATCATGCGTCCAACTTTCCGGATGAGGATCAGCCTCTGAATATTGAATTTCATTGTATATTATTTGAATAAATATGCATTTTTTTTGACCATAAAAAGTATATTTCCTACAGTTCAGGAAACGGGTTTTTAGATGTAATAAATATGCGAGATGTGTTATAAAGTTAAAAGAAGTACTCATTCAAACCCCTCAACAGAAAATGGAAGGAACTCCATAAATGTCATCTTTTGAAGATGCCATCTCAAGAAATGATTACGAAAAAGCAGCATCTTTATTTTTAAAGAAAGCAGCATCTTTTTTGGAACAGGGGGATTATGCAAGGATTCGTGCAAATATTAAATCGTTGCCGGATGATTTACGACAGAATAATTTATTAATACAATATTACTATCATCTATCAACACATTTAACTTTTCCTTTCATTGCCCGTGACAAGCTGTTTTCTCTTATCGGGAAATTCTCTTCTCAAAATGAATTAGACCGGGTTGCCACAATTTACTCCCAATTGCTAATAAATTATATGTATTATGAAGAATACAATAATGATTTATTAAAACTGATTGAAGATGCTCAAGTTTTCCTCGAAGTTAATAAATCTGAACTGGGGTTACGCTTAACCAAGATTTTAGGCATGTGGATCAGTTTAGGAAAATGGTGGATTTTTCTCGAATATGACCGGGCATTTGAAGTTGCACTTGATGCTGAAGAACATGCATTTGAACTTAAAGATGAGGTAGTATTAATTTTTTCCCGGCTGGCACTGGCCCGTCTCTATAATGACCGCGGAAAATTTAAAAAAGCCCTGCTGCAATATGACAAATCGCTTCAAATCATTCATGAAAAGTCATACTGCCATATTTATGAACCCCTGATACGTTATCATAAAGCTGATACCTGTCTCATTATGGGTTCCAGCAATAAAGCAAGGAAAGAGGTTGATAAAGCGCTGGCACTTCTTGATCGGAATTCTACATTTCGTTATAACTTATATGTAGTGCTTTATTATTGTTATCGTATTCCTGAAGAACTCTCTGAATGTGAGCAGATTATTGATAAAATATTGTATGAATACCCGGCCACTGATTCTTATTTCAAGCAGGGATTCATGTTTTTCGCCCAATTGAGAAACGCTTACCTGGCAAAAGACAGAGAAAAGGTTGAATATTACGGCAACCGCCTTAAACAAAAAGAAAACCAAAAATTTTTTCTCTATTATTATCCGGATACATATTTGTATTATGCAGAAGCCTGCCTGTTTACCGGAAACGATTCTGAGGTCCGTAAGACATTAGAGAACCTTATTAAGGAAGCCCCGGAAAGCAAGTTTCCGCTGGCTGTTGCATCGGCTTATGCCATGATGGGCATTTCGCACGACAGGAATAATGAAAAAAAAGAGGCTGTAAAGTATTTTAACCTAATGGAAAAAGTGTTGATTGAACATGAAGTTGAAGGGCTGCAGGCCGACAGTAACGATCTTTTAAAAGAGATTGCGGATAGATCCGGCAGTAAGCTTGTTCAGCATTTGAATCAACAACGGTCTAATTTTAATTCGGAACCTAACCTTGCCAGGCTGCCAACACCAGGATCTGAAACGGATTCAACTGATACTCGTATCAGGATCTACACATTCGGGACACTGCATTTAAAAATTGACGGACAGGATATTTCAGGATTTGATTTGAATCGGCAGAAGATGTTAAGCCGCCTGTTAAAATTTCTTATTGTTCATCGAAAGTCATATGTACCAAAGGAGATCATTTATAATACTTTCTGGAAAAATTACCCGATAAAGTCAGCCCGCACAAATTTACACAACCTCTTGTTTCGTATCCGTAGTCTGCTTGAAACAAAGCACGATTTTATTGCATCTGAAGGTGAAAATATCCGGCTTTTAGAGGATGCATACTGGCTGGATGCTGATGTATTTGAAAATTATTATTCCCAGGGTAAAAAATGGCTTCAAAAAAATGATAACCCAGCTGCTTTACAAATGTTTGAAGCGGCAGCAGACCTGTATAATGGAGATTTCATCGACTTTGATTTATATGATGATTTGATCAATAATGAGAGGGCTTCCCTTAAAAAGAAATTTCAATTCATTTTGCATGCTTCGATTAAACTTTATCTGGATGTTAGTGATTATTATAAGGCGCAGCAATGTTCAAAAAAATTGATTGAGCATGATTCATGCTGTGAGTCTGCATATAGATTACTGATGATAGCCAGTGTCTATTCCGGACACCGAAATGGAATCCCCAGAGTCTATAAACAATTAAGGGCAGAACTGAAAAAAGAATTATCAATAAACCCGGATGAATCCACCAATGATTTAATGGAAAAGCTGCTTCAGGGCGGCTTCCCATCAAAATCAACATGGGCCGACGAACAGCTGTTGTAAAATTATCTCTCCTCAAAAGGTATCTGAATTTCGACTTTATTCTGCATGAACATCATATTGTGTGTGGAGTATAATTTTCGCATAGAACCATAGAAAGCGTCTTTGAAAACTTTTACTATTAATTAAAAGTAAAAGTCAAATCTATGCCGAATCTATGCCAGATGTGATATGAAAAAGGATCAGTCCTGTTTAAAGTAAAAGGTAAACCTTCTGATTACTTAAATATTTTCCAGCCCCGTTGATGCGGCAGGAAAAAAAGGAGCAGTCTTGAAGATACTTGTCATCGGTTGCGGGAAAATGGGTTCTGTTATTGCCTGGGATTTATGCAGATATGAAGAGGTGGAATCTGTGGGTCTTGTGGATAACTATTCCCCCAGTTTAGCCAAAGCCGCAGACTGGATTCAGGACAGAAGAGTAACCACCCATTTATTGGAAAGCAATCACCGGGAGCAATTGATTGAGCTGATGAACGCCTATGATGTGGGCATTGGTGCTTTGTCCACGATCGAGCAGACAAATGAGCTGATGGAGACCGTTATTAAGGCAAAAATAAATTTTGTTGATGTCCTCGGTGAATACTATCGGCGGCCCAATGAATCCTATCTTGACGGATTCAATATACCGCCTGATATCACAGGCACCGAGTATGGAGAAATGCTTCACCAGCAGGCCCTGGACAAAGATATTACCATTTTATGCTGCATGGGGTTTGCACCGGGTTTAAGTAATCTGACACTGGGATATGGTATGGCGCAGATGGATAACGCTGAGACTGCAATTGCACGAGTGGGCGGTATGCCTGATAGCGAAACAGCAGACAAATATCCCATGAAATATACGGTTACATGGTGCTGGGACCAGGTCATAGACAGCGCCATGGACAAAACCCGGATTCTAAAAGACGGAACGCTTCAGTATGTAAAAGCCATGAGCGAATATGAACGGTTTTGCTTTAAAGAATTCGGCAAGAATCTTGAGCTGGAAGCATTCATAACGCCGGGGATGGACAGTTTTATCTTTACACGGCCTAAGCTAAAATCCTGCTATGAAAAGACGATCCGGTGGCCGGGCTATAAGGATCGGATGTCTTTTCTTCAATCTTGCGGTTTTTTCGATACAACACCCACAGAATTCAACGGACAAACGATTGTTCCGCGTGAATTTGCAGCGCGTATCATGGAGCCTAAGCTCATGCCTGAAAAAGGAGATCTGGATGTCAGTGTCATGTGGAACACCGTGATTGGAGAAAAAAACGGAAAGTTTTCACAGACGGATTATTATATGTGGGTGGATTCGGATAGTGTCAATCATATTTCCTCAATGGCGAGAGCCACCGCTTTCCCGGTATCAATTTCCGCCGTGCTCATGGGAAAGGGAAGCTTTGTTAAAAAAGGGATTGTATCATCGGAAGATGCATTTGACGAGACACTTTACAAGTCTTTGCTTTATGAGCTTGAAAAAAAAGGTGTTGTTATAAAAGAATCAACAACCTGATGAACCCTATACATATTTAAAGGAGGTGATCGGCAAAATCAAAACCTGGGTTAATTTTTACAATGATGGACATGCACTACATGTTTTTAACCATAAAAATGGAGGTAGCAATGAAAACAACCATGAGAAAAATTACTATTTCAGTTTTAATGATCACATTTATTCTGCTGTGTGCCACATCCCCGCCTGTTTTTGCCGCAGACAAATACCCAAATTATGAATCCCCGGAAGCATGTATTGCCCAGGCCAAAAAAGAGGGCGTACTCTACATTTACGATTGGGCAGAGTGGTGGCCCGAAGAGTTATACACAGGCTTTGAAAAAAAATACGGAATTAAAATTATCCGGGACAACTATGGCAGCACCGCGGAAATGAATACAAAATTCAAGCTGGATCCGGAAACGCCCTATGATATCGTCAGCATAGGTACCGGTGGTTTTATGCTGCTCAAAGAATTTGGTGCATTAAAAAAACTGAACCATGAATGGATCCCCAATGTTGATAATTACATCATGGACGACTTCAAGAATATAGCTTTTGACCCGAACTTTGAATATTATGCCCCTTTAAGCATTTATATCACCGGAATCGCCTATAATTCCGATCTTGTTGACCCCAATACCAAAGATCTGGATTCCTGGAAGATTGTGTTTGAAAAGAATGAATTTGCCGGCCGGATGACCGCTCTGAACGATTCCTATGAAGCTGTGGGTTCTGCATTGTTGTATCTGGGTTACAACCCCAACTCCAGTGATGAAAAAGAGTTGAAACAAGCCACTGACCTGCTGCTCAAACAGAAAAAAAACCTCATCGCCTATGATGACTATCCTACAAGAATGTTCGCCGAGCAGGAAACTGTTTTGTCTGTCATGTGGGCCGGTGATGTCTATTGGACGGCTCAGGAGATCCCGAGCATTAAATTGGCATTACCCAAGGAAGGTACCATGATGGGATTTGATGCCATTGCCCTTGCCAAGGGCGGGAAAAACCCTGCCGCAGCACACCTGTTTATAAACTGGATCTGGAGCCCTGAAAATCATGCAAAACTGATTGAAGGCATCGGGTATGCCCCCACCGATAAAGCAACACCCCATCTGCTTTCAGATAAGGTCAAATCATTCCCGGCCATGTCTCTTTCACCGGAATACTTAAAAAAATGTATCCTGCCGACTTATGAAGCAGCCGTAGGTAAAGGTCTTGCCCAAAGGACTAAAATCTGGGAACAGATAAAAAGGTAAGCATTCTAATTTGTATCAATGAAACAAATTAGTTGGTGCGGCGGGCAGGAACGTCATGTTTCCCGCCGTTCCAACTATTGAAAATTTTGTAAACGTTCAGGGGCATAGCTAGTAATTCGCAGGTAGCCACCCCAAATTGGGGGTTTGATCTTTGAAATAGGCATCAATAGCATTAACAAGAATGGGGAATACCGGTTTCTTTCTGATACGACAAGTTTGTTTGAGAGATAGAATACGTTCGACCCAGCGGTTTCCTTTATCACTTTGGGTTCCATGGCTTCGTTTTCGCCACAATACCGCGAACCGTAATGCGCGTTCAGATTGATTGTTGGTTGGTTCTACGCCACATTCTTCCAGAAAGACCCATAGCGATTCGAGCTGTTTACCAATGGAGCGGGCCAATTGACCGGCTTCATCATCACCACCTTCGTGGAGTATCAAAAGCAAAAGAAGCCTTGAGTAAAAATCGGTCCACTGTTTTTTATTCAGAGGTTTTTTTGCCCAGTGACAGAGCAGTTGTAGCTCTTTTAAAATAGATTCACCGAATTTTTTTATCGACTCATCTTTTCGCTCAGCCAGGCCTTTTGCTTTTCTGATCAGATGTGCCAGACATGCCTGGCGTTTATTAACCCATTTGACATATACGCCGTAGTTGTCACTGATCAGGATTCCCTTCCAATCGTCAATCAACTGTAAAAAGGCTTCTTTGGATCGGTTGGGATGGATCATGAAAAAAACAACGACAGCATTGGCCATCGTCCATAGCCATTGCAGTTTACCGGACTTAAACCAGGATGTTTCATCAACGCCGTTTACTTTTTTTTTCCGGGCACAGTCGCCAATGGCGGTGTAGATGGGTTTAATGGCTGACGAAGTTCGATCAATGACCCGCTGAATACCGCCGGTTGAAATCGGAAAGCCTAAAACAGATTGGCAAAAATCCTGAACTGTTTCTCTGCTTGCACCATGAGAACCTGACAGTTCGGAAATTACCGCTGAAAGTCTTGGGCCATATCCAATGCTGAATTCAGGAGGGACCGTTGCTTTAACAGTTTTTCCACAGCCCTTGCATTTGCCCTGGTTGAGTATTAAATGCGTTACATCAACTTTGATTTCCGGCAATTCAATATACTGTTGGGTATAAAAGGGCTTTATGCTGACTGGGTCTAAATCCAAATGGCCACAAGCGCAGGTTTTAGGGAGAATATTTTCATTTCTCGTGGGTTCCAGCATCTGTTGTTGATGTCCTTTGTGGCCTTTCTGTGCACCCCGTTTTCGTTTGCTCTTTTTAGTTTTTTTCTCTGGCTTTTTGTAGGGGCTATCGGTAGATGGCGGTTTGCTGGAATTTTGAGAATTCATACCGGCCTGAGTTTCAAGCTTTTCGGTCCTTTTTTCAAGCTGACTCTGTCGTTGCTCGACTTGACCGATGATCTGTTCAAGGTGGGCGATATACACCTTTACAGCATCCGGGGTAGAGAACCAGTCAAGCTGAGAAAATGGTCGTTTTACTTCCAGAATGGAAGCATAACACATGCAAAATGAAAAATCTAGCGATATTTTCAATTATTTCAAACAGTTACAAATTAACCAGAATTATCAATAATTTTAGAGGGTTAGGGTGAGCGGCTATACCCCCCTGAATACGTACAAAATTTTTTGTTTTAGGCGTTTTACTTTCAGGAGAAAATTGATGGATGCAGTGATGACAAAAGACACTCCCATAGGCAAAAAAAGATTTTTTAATCTTGAGTTATCCATTCTCATCGGGCCGGTTACCTTGCTGGTTTTTCTTTTTACATTTTTACCCCTTCTCATCACACTGTATTTCAGTTTTTTGAAGTTAGGGGATGATGGCATGATGACCAATGTTTTTACATTGCAGAATTATATCAATGCCTTTTCCGGAGCTTACGGGGCAATCTTCTTAAGATCCTTCTACTATGCGGTTCAAACAAATATCATATGCATCATCATCGCGTTTCCGGTGGCCTATTACATTACCCAGTACGGTGGCCGGTGGAAAACCTTCTTCATTCTCATGATGGTCATCCCGGAAACCACGGCGGTTATCATTCGAATCTATGCCGTCAAAACCATGCTGGGCAAAATCGGTGTGATCAATAGCCTCCTGATGGCCATGGGCCTGATCGATTCACCCATCCGGATGTTGTATTCACCCTTTGCCGTCATGTTCGGACTGGTTTATTATTCGCTGCCCTACATGATTTTACCGATTTATGCAGCCTTGGAAGGCCTTAACCCGGCGCTTCTTGAAGCTGCCACCGACATGGGAGCAACTCCCATCCGCAAGTTTTTCAGGGTGATTCTGCCGCTGACCAAGGGGGGTGTTTTTGCCGGGACTATTCTGGTTTTTGTTCCGGCACTGGGTGATTACCTGGTACCCACCTTTTTAGGCGGTTCAAAAGTGATGATGGTGGGAAACCTGGTCACCCATAAATATATAAGTGCCGGTGATATCCCGGGAGGCAGTGCCTTTGGTATTGTTCTGACTGCTTTATTGATTCTTGTCCTTTTCATTATTATCAAAAAAGGCGGGGAAGACGCATTGGAGAAAGTGGTATGAAAAAGAATAATATATTGCTTAAGATCATCATCGGACTGGTCTATTTTGTCCTTTGGGTACCGGTTCTCGTGGTTGTGATTTTTTCCTTTAATGACAGCAAATTCGGGGTGGTATGGAAGAAATTCACTTTCAAATGGTATCGGACCCTTCTTGATAATTCAGCGTTGCAGGATTCTTTGACCCGAAGCCTGATCGTATCGGTGACAGTGGTCACCTTCTCCTGTATCATTGGCACACTGGGTGCCTACGGGTTCTATAAACTGAAATTCAGGTTCAAGAAAATGCTCAGGATCGCCATGCTGCTCCCCATTGTTTTACCCGGTGTTGTCATGGGTGGGGCGCTGCTGGTCTACTTTCAACGGATCGCCCATGTCCCTTTGGGATATGTCAGCATTATTTTAGCGCAGCTTTCGTGGGCCGCACCCCTTGCTTTATTCATCATTCTGGGCAGAATGCAGCGCATTGACTTTTCATGGGAGGAAGCAGCACAGGATCTCGGTGCCTCAAAGGTCAGGACCTTTTTCAGGATCACGCTGCCGCTTTTAATACCGGCCATAGGAGCATCCGCACTGGTTGTCTTCCCCTGGTCTTTTGATGACTTTGTGATCACCTATTTTGTTTCAGGTGTAGGGAATGCTACTTTGCCGATTTATATATTTTCCCAGCTCAGATTTGGTTCAACGCCGACGATTAACTGTATCGGAACCATACTCATGTCCATTTCAATCAGCCTGCTGCTGCTGAATATGGCACTGGAAAATAAAAACAAACGATTTTAGGACAGGAAGAATTTAATATGACATCAAAAGAAAACCATAAAACAGAAACTGTTCTTGAAATTAAAAATGTGACCAAGCGGTTTGGTGATCTGCTTGCCGTTGACAACGTGAACATTGAGATTTCAAAGGGAGAGATTTTTTCTTTGCTGGGACCCAGCGGCTGCGGTAAAACCACTCTTTTACGTGTGGTTGCCGGTTTTGAGCCCCCTGACCAAGGGGACATTATTTTAGGCGGGGAAAAAGTCAACCACCTTCCCCCCAATAAAAGAGAATGCAATATTGTATTTCAACAGCATGCTCTTTTTCCTCATATGACGGTGTTCGATAATATTGCTTTCGGTTTAGTCGAAAGAAAGGTGTCCAAAAATGAGATTCGAAAACTGGTGAATGAAGCCATTGATTTTGTCAACCTTACCGGAATGGAAAAACGATATCCGTCCGAACTTTCCGGTGGAGAGCAGCAGCGGGTTGCCCTAAGCCGGTCCCTGATTCTCAAACCAAAAATCCTTTTGCTTGATGAACCCCTGGCCGCGCTGGACAGGAAACTTCGAAAAGAGATGCAGACCGAATTAAAAAGAATACAGAGAGAGGTGGGGATTACCTTTATGAACGTCACCCACGACCAGAAAGAGGCGTTGAGCATGTCCGACAAAATAGCGGTCATGAAAGACGGTGCTGTGATCCAGATGGGTAGTCCCCGGGACATTTATGAAGCACCCGGTTCCCAGTTTGTCGCTTCTTTCATCGGCGCAACCAATATTTTCAAGGGCAAGGTGGCAGCCGCTACAGACAATGACCGGTATGAATTGAAAACAGACAGCGAGCAAACCGTCTTTATGCCGAAAAAAAATGGAATCGACCCAAAAAATATAACCGGTTTCTCCATTCACCCCGAGTTGATTACCGTTTCCCGGGACCCGGCCGATAATAAGGAACTTTCACAGGATCAATACACGATATTGAAAGGAACAGTAAAAGAATCTTTCTACCAGGGCGAGTTCAGTGAAGTCACAATTGAGATTGACGGCGGCAACCGTGACTTAACCGTCCATTTAAATCGGGGCACCCACTATGACTCATCCTTTGAGGTCGGGGCAAAAGTCACGGTGTATTGGGATTGGAAACATAATAATGTGCTGGAGGCCAGATAGGAAATCCTTAGTATGAGAAATTTTTCTTCAACGTACAACAAGCGCCTGGGATTAGAACCCCCCGGTATTTATGAATATTCCCTGGATAACTTCTGGTTTAAAGCTGCCGGCCTGGAAAATGAAATCATTAACAAACCCCTGCGCGGCAGTCATAAAGCAGATATCGTGATTATCGGCGGAGGGTATACCGGTCTTTCAGCAGCCTATAATATCCATAAAAAATTTCCCGATAAAAAAATCATGATACTGGAAGGCGCCTGCTGCGGTTATGGTGCAAGCGGCAGAAACGGTGGTTTTTGTGTTGCAACGTCCCTGATGGACACGGGTTGTAAGGATACAGAGGCGCGCAAAAAAAATCTCAAAGTCAGCATGCAGGGCCTTGATCAAATTAAAGAATTTATACGTGTGTATGGCCTGGATTGTGATTTTGATGAAAAGGGAATGCTGGACGCTGCCATGGATGAAAGGCAGGTCAAGGTCATGGAAAGAGACTACACGATTTTCAAGGATTGGGGGCTTAAAGTTGAAATGCTTTATGGAAAAGATCTTGAGAAGGAAATTAAATCCCCAAGATATATTGCAGGCCTGAAAACAGACCATGGGGCAACCCTTAACCCGGCCAAACTGGTGCGGGGGATGAAAAAAATCGTTGAAGATATGGGAGTTGACATAAGAGAGCGATCCCTTGTGACCCGTGTGATCCCCGGCAAGGTCAATCATGTGGATACGGAACTGGGTGATGTGAAAGCACCTGTCCTTGTGATTGCCACCAACGCCTATTCCCATAAAATCGGATTTTTTCAAAACCGAATTTTCCCTTTGTATACCTATGTGATTGCCACCCAGCCTTTAACTAAACAGCAATGGGATACCATCGGTTGGCAGAACCGGCAGGGTCTTTCAGATTACCGCACGCTGTTTAATTATATGATACCCAGCGCTGACGGACGGATTATTATCGGCGGGTCAGATGCCGTATACTATGATAATGACCGCATTGCGCCGGGAAATAATAAGTCTGTTTCACAATTGATCGTCAAGGATCTTGTTGAAACCTTTCCTGCGCTTGCCGGAATTCAGGTGGATCATGCCTGGGGCGGTCCGACTGCCGGTAGTCTGGACCGTCAACCGTCGGTGGGCGTTATGGGCGATCATCATAATATTTATTATGGTGTGGGATACGGTGAGGGGGTGCCTTCCTCACAAACCGGCGGCAAAATGATAGCGGAATTGATGGCCGGTGAAAAAAATGAATTTACCGAGCACTTTATCATTAATCGAACGATACCCAATTCAGGACCCAAATTTTTGCGTGCCTTTTTCGGTATCCTGAAAAAATGGTATCTGGTGAATGTTGTCAAGAACTCAGGGCATTTATAATCAAGCAAAAAATTGAAAAACAAGTTTATATTTAATTTAAACAATCTATTATTGGGAAACATTTATGAAATCATTTTTTCAAGTCCTCTCAAAAGATGAACGCCATCGAGTCCATGAGGAATCATTAGACATTCTTGAAACAACAGGTGTTCGTATAGAAACGGACCTGGGGCGGCAGATATTGAAAGATGCCGGTGCCCTGGTCGATGACAATAATAAAATTGTAAAGTTCCCCAAAACTCTTGTTGAATCATCCCTTAAACAGATCACCAAAGAGTTTACTTTAGCTGCCCGCAGGCCGGGTCACGATCTGGTCATGAACAAAGGAAACAGCACGCTTTGTTTAGATGGCGGCGGGACAAAGGTTTTAGATCATGAGACCGGGGAGCGGCGGTTGGCAACTTATGCAGATTGGGAGAACATTACACGATTGGCTGATGCGCTGGATGAAATCGGCATGTACTGGTGCCAGGTACACCCTTGTGACAGGGGGGATACAACTGGTGATGTTGTTGATTATTGGTGCCGTGTTTTCAGAAATTTTTCCAAACATGTTCAAGACGGTGTCGATAAAGCTGAGGACGCCCCCTGGTATCTTGAAATTATACAGACCATTTTTGGGTCTAAGGAAACAATCCGAAAAAACCACCCGGTTTCCTGGCTGCTTTGCCCCCAGTCTCCCCTTGCTATCGATAAAACCTTTACCGATGCTTATTTGGCCGTGAAAGGCTGGAACATACCTGCTGCTATAATGCCCATGCCCCTGATGGGATCCAGTTCTCCGGGAAATATGATTTCAACGATTATTCAGGGAAATTGCGAGATACTTGCCATGATATGCCTGCTCCAGGCAAATGAACCGGGTGTTCCCATTATTTATGCACCGGCATTGGCCGTGATGAATCCCAGAACGGCAGCCCCGGCTTATGCTAGTATGGAATTTGCCGTTATGGATTCTGCTGCCGTTGAGATGGCCGGATATTATGGTGTCCCGGTGGAGACATCACCCGGTGGATCAGAGGCTCATGTTTTAAATTTCCAAAATGCGTATGAAAGTGCTGCCATGGCGATTCCAACACTCCTTTCCAATCCGGATATTGTAGTCGGCCCCGGGATGCTGGATGGTTCAATGGTATCCAGCCTGGAAAAAATTTTCCTTGATGCTGAGGTTTTTCGTTTGGCAAGACATGCCCAGCACGGGGTCAATACCAATGAAGAGATGTGGTTAACCGATGTCATCAAAAAAATAGGGCCCGGCGGCACTTACCTGCTTGAAGAATCCACAGTCAAAGCGGTTCGCAGTGCTGACTGGTATATTTCAGATTTAGGTTCCCATGAAACATATGATAACTGGAAAGAGAAGGGGAAAAAGGATGTTCTGGAAGAAGCCCATGAAAAAGTGAATCAAATATTAAAAACCCATGAGCCGCTGCCCCTTGATGATGATGTTGAAAAAGAACTGGAGAAAATCTGCAAACGTGCTGCAGCAGGGTAGCTTAGAACAGCGATGACATAGAAATGGCGGATGACGTTTCTGATAAGAGTTTATTTGTATCATTTGAGTATATTAAAATTAAGGTAACAAAAAAAAGGAAGAAAATATGAGTAGAATAGTAATCCTGGGCTGTGGGCCGGTGGGAAAATACATAGCCATTGATCTGTGCAAAGATCCCGACTATGAGGTTGTCTCGGTGGACATCAACCAGGAGGCTCTGGAGCAATTGGCCAAAGAACATCCAGTCAGGACCCGGGTAGAAGATCTTTCCACGGCGGCAGGAGTCACACGGGCCGTTGAGGATGCGGATATTGTCGTAGGTTCAGTGCCCGGCCCCTTGGGATACGCAATGCTTGAAGCGGTCATTCGCGCAGGTAAGAACATTGTGGACATCTCGTACTTTTTAGAGAACCCGTTCGAACTGGACGAGCTTGCAAAGGAAAAGGGCGTCACTGTGCTGGTGGACTGCGGTGTGGTGCCCGGTATGTCCAACATCATTCTCGGCGATCATATGCGCACCATGAAGGTTACCGACTATAAGGTCTTTGTCGGCGGTTTTCCAAAATCAAGAAAGGCCCCTTTAGCTTACAAGACGGATTTCCCCGTCCTTGAGGTTTTAGAGGAATTATCCGGCCCGGGCAGATGTGTTGAAGACGGCAAGGTGGTCGCAAGGCAGGCGCTGGCCGAAACCATGACCATTGATCTGCCTAAACTCGGCACCATGGCATGCCTCAACGCCGACGGGCTCAGAACTCTGCTCCATACCTGTGCCTCTGAAATCCCCAACATGTTCGAGAAGAACCTGCGCTATCCCGAATACGTCGATCAGATGCGCATTTTCGATGATCTTGGATTTTTCAGCCAGACCCCCATCCAGGTGAACGGCGTTTCAGTGAAGCCCCTGGATGTGATTTCTGCTATTTTAACCCCGGTCTGGAAATACGAACCAGGCGAGTCCGATCTCACTGTCATGAGACTTATAATTTCCGGTGAGGAAGATGGAACACCTGCGACCTACACCTATGATCTGTACGACCAATTAGATCCTGCAACAGGGACCCCCTCCATGGCCAGGACGACCGGGTACACCTGTGCCGGTGTCACCAAGGTGCTACTTGACGGCGGTTATTCAAAAACAGGGATAAGTGCTCCCGAGAACTTTGGGCGTGTCAAAGGATGCCGGGAAAGCGTCCAGAAATATCTGGAGGATCGAGGTGTCCAGTACAAGATGCAACGATCCTGACATGAACTTGAAACTAAATAGGAAATATTCCGTAAATTTAGTCACAATATAACATTTATATTTTTAGAGAGGAATTATGGCTAGAGCAAAAATGATCACCATGGATCAAAAAGAAGAAGATCTGATCCATGAGATGAGTATTAAATGTCTAAATGAGATTGGTGTCTGCATCCACAGTGAAAACGTACTGAAAATGCTGGAAAAAAACGGTGCGGTTGTGAATTATGACACCAAGGTTGCTAAAATACCGGAAACAATGGTGAACAAAGCACTGGAAACTGCGCCCAGTCAATTCATCCTTTACGGGCGGGATTCCAAACATGATATTGCCCTTCCCATTGATGGCCCGCCAAAATGTTCAACCAGCGGATTGGCGGTTTTCATTTCTGATCTGGAAACCGGAGAAGAACGGAACGCAACAAAAGACGACCTGAGCAAATTTATCAGGTTGGCAGATGCGTTGGACGGTGTTGGGTATGTTTGGACATCCATCACTCTTTCCGATGTTCCAGCCATGGCTCACGGCGCCCATGAAGTCTGGGTCACATTGCAGAATACGACAAAACATATAACCAGTGTTACGGCACAAAGCGCAAAAGATGCATTAATGCAGATCGAATTGGCTGCTCTGGTAACAGGTGGTAAAGAAAATTTGAAAAAAAGGCCGATTTTATCTGTGGTCGTCTGCCCTGTTGCACCACTCACCTTTGAAAAAGGTGCTGTGGAGGCGCAGGTTGAATTTGCCAAAGCAGGCGTTCCAATCAGCTCCATGTCCATGTCACTGGGGGGAATCTCAGCACCGGTCACGGCAGCGGGAATGATATCCAACAATAATACCGAAAACCTGGCCAGCCTGGTCATAACCCAAACCGCATCGCCGGGGGCACCTCACATATATACCGTTGAGTCCACACCCATGGAAATGACAAAAGCCAGCGTTAACTATCGTGCGCCGGAACTCCCTTTTATTGCCAATTCCGCAGCGCAAATGGCCAGAAGATATCAATTACCCTGTGAAACAGGATCCTTTGGAGGAAGTGACAAAACCATCGGCATGTCCAAATCCTACTGCGAAACAAACACCACAACTCTTTCCGTCATGGCAACGGATTTAGTCGTTGGTTTGGGATCTATCAATAATGCGTTAACCAACTCTTACGAACAACTTGTGATTGATGCATACTTATGGGATTGTTATCAGGCTTTTCTTAAAAATCACGAAATCACGGAAGAAAAAGTCGTCTTGGATATTGTTAAAGAAGTGGGCCACGGCAAAAATTTTTTACAGCATGAACATACGTTTGTCAATTTTAAAAAAGAACTCACTTTATGGGATAAAAAGAAACTGGCTATGCAAACAACCCTATCCGATAATATGGTCCCGGAAGCCAAAGCAATTGCCAAAGATTTAATTGAAAATCATGTTGTTCCAGCTCTTGATTCAAAAATTCTGGAACAAGGACAAGCAATTCTGGACGAATATGATAAATTTGTGCTTTCCGATGAATAATGTCCATGGTTCCGTCATATTAGATAAGCAAATAATTTTTTTTATGTTTTAAATTATTTTACCCCTGAACGGACAGGAGAAAACAAATGACAGATTTTAATGCAATGCAGGAAGCGCTGGTAAGCTGTGATAAGGCAAAATCGGAAGATCTGGTAAACACGGCTCTGGCCGGTGAAATTGGAGCTGACGGCTTTGCCCCTGATGCAGGTTCTGCCTCAAAAATGGCCAAGACCCTGGAGGTGCAGAATGTACGATGATCTAAAAGATAAACGCGTGGTCGTCACTGGCGGCGCCAGCGGAATCGGATTAGCAACAGCAAACCGATTTGTCAATGAAGGCTGCCGGGTGGTTATTCTGGATTGCAACCAGGAGGCACTTGATAAAGCTCAGCCTGAACAGCCAAAGTTCGCAGGCGGCGTACGTGCAGACGTAAGCAGTCCGGATGAAGTGGAGGCGGCATTCAGGGAAATAGACCAAATCATGGGCAATATCGACATTTTGATATCCAATGCCGGTATCAGTGTACGCAATCCGTTTTCCAAAATCGACTATGACCAGTGGTCAAAAGTGATGCGCGTCGATTTGGATGGAATGTTTTTATGCGCCAAAGCGGCCATTGCCCGCATGGAACCCCGACAAACCGGAGTCATCTTATTTACCTCGTCAACCAACGGGCTTGTTGGATCTCCCTTATATGCGGATTATGGTGCGGCCAAATCCGCCTTGCTTAATCTGACTAAAACCATTGCACTGGAGTGTGCGCCCTGGCTCAGAATCAACTCGATCTGTCCGGGGTATGTCATGACCCCCATGCAAAAAGCCGAATACACCGATGAAATGATTGAGGAGGTCAACACCCGTATCCCCTTGGGACGTCATGCTGACCCTGATGAAATGGCCGCTGTATTTGCATTCTTAGCGTCTTCCCAAGCCTCATATATTACGGGGGCAACCATTGTTGTAGATGGCGGCGAGGCAATAGGCGATTAGGAACCAATGAAGAAGTAGAATAAATATCAGGCAAAGATGTGCGTGATATACACAAAAAAATTTGTAAAACAGGAGAAAAAGAAGATGTATCATTTCGGATATGGATCCAATCTAAGCATCAAATGTGTCCACGAGGAGCTGATTCCAACGGCTAAGTATGTCATGAAGGGATTTTTACCCAATTTTGAAGTATCGTGGCCTTTCTGGTCGGAAAAAGAACAGGAAGCCTATAGCGGCATAATGGAGGCACCCGGTGAACTGGTTCACGGTGCGCTTTACGAAGTGACCGAAGAGGATCTCATAAAGACAGATAATATGGAAGATGTTTACAAAGACCTGTATAGAAGGGAGACGTTTTTGGTGCTGGGCGAAGACGGGAAATGGGTTAAGGCGGATTTATACCGGGTCATTGATCCAAAAGGTCCCTTCCCGCCCGCACGAAGTTATGTGGAGATTATGCTCGAAGGTGCCCGGGATCTTGGATTGGACCCTGACTATATTAAAAAAATAGAGAAATTTTACGATGAATCCCAATAAGGTCCGACACAACTAAAGTTTAAAATTTAAGGATTTTTCTTTTGGATTTTTCATATTTTTATAATAAAGTTCAATCCATTCTTGAAGTTGAATTGCCGTCCGGTGCTTCCATTGTCAAAGAAGGTTGCAGTATGGCTGATGATATTAAAATCGGCCGCACTGCTTTCATGGACAAAATGGGGGTAGAATCAGAACTTGAGTATAAGCGGCACTGTATAAAAAACCGGCAAATCATGTATCACGCCCATATTGGAATGAACACATGGCAGGATACGGTTGAGGCCCTGGAGCTGCTTTACAACACGGCTGAAGAATCCGGTTTTGTGGTTGACAGGGCCGGTATCTGCCTGGACCGGCGCATGGGGCTGCCTAAAAAACAACGAAACCGGATACCGGCTGAAACCGGCCCTGAGCTGAATACCCCTTTGCAGTGGCAACAGGTTGGGCAGGTGGTTCCCATACAGCCCCATATGGGCGATTTCATGATCGGATTTCCAGCTTCCGTTGAAAATACCGTTCAGGCACTGAAAGCCGGGGTGACAACCATAGGGAATCTCTCCCAGTTTTTTGCCCATGAAGTTCCCATGTGGACCGACAAAGTGACCACCACCGTTGAAACCATCAAAGCCCTATCCATTATGGGAGCGAAAAAAAATAAAGGCACACTGGTTCATTCCTACCTGGAAGACGGCTTCCCTGCGCTGTTCAAAGATTGTGCAACCGTGGCCGGGTGGGCTTTTTTAGAAAAGTATATTGTTGAAAACCTTCTGAATGCAAAGCTATCCCATTGTATCGGCGGATTGACCAGCGATCCTTTAAAACGAGCGGCATGGATTTTTACACTAGATAAGATCCATGAGCATGATTGTATCGGCTCTATGATATACGGAGATACCATTAGTTTTGGAGCTGATTTCAACCAAAATCGGGGATTGGTTGGTGAATATCTATTGTGGGATATCATGACCCAGCTGGAATGCCCCACGGGTAATGCCGTGCTTCCACTGCCGGTCACCGAAGCCTTGCGAATACCATCTGCACAAGAAATTGTGGAGGCGCAATGTTTCGGACGGCGGATAGAAGAGACCGCCCGGCGGTTATGGCCTCACATTGATTTTACTGCGGCATACGATTTTTCAGCAAAGTTGTATTCGAGTGGAAAATCAGTTTTTAATAAGGCTCTTGACGGATTAAAAGAAGCAAACGTTAATATAAATGATCCCGTCCAAATGCTATATGTACTAAAGATGCTGAGGTCTGCTGATTTCGAAAAAATGTTTGGCATAGGTAAGCCCGGTCAGGATTCGGTTAGGGGAGGTGCGCCACTTTTTCCAACAGACGTATTTGAGTTGTCAAAAAGCGCTATTAAGGAATACGGGCATATCTTTGATAATCCCCGGTCCAGAGACCGGTTGGAAGGACACAAATTTTTAATTGCTTCCACTGATGTGCATGCAAATGCCATCACCATCATCCATGAGCTTCTTTCCAGCGCGGGAAGCAACGTAACCAATCTGGGAGCGGAAATAAATCCGGACCAAATTGCAAAGGCAGCCAAATCCTGCGAAGCCCAAACCATTTTGATAAGCACTCACAATGGAATGGCATTGGAATATGCCAATCGTTTGAAGACCGAGTTAGATCGGCAAAAGGTTGATGTCCCGATTGTAATGGGAGGCGTCCTTAATCAAAAGGTGGCGGATGCGGCTTTACCTGTTGATGTCACCATAGATCTTAAAAAACTGGGATTTTATCCCGTTCCAAAGTTGGGAGCCAATTTTCAAAAATTGCTTGACCATAAAGTAATATAAAAAAAGAAAGAAGGCTCATGGCTCGGATTAATATGATACCTTTTATACTTATCAGGAGGATAGGATGGCTTTGAAAGCAAGAAGAATTTCCTTTATTGGCGCCGGTCATATTACAAATATTATTTTGGATAACCTGGTCAAAACCCAAAAATTGCCCTCCGGGCATCTGATTGCCAGTGACCCGGATAAAAGTAAACTGCAGCAGCTTAATGAAAAATATCAAATTACAATGGCCAATGATAATTTAGATGCCGTTAACAAGGGAGATTTTATTTTTATCAATGTCCCTCCCCTGGTGGCAGGAAATGTTATTAGCGAATTGAGCCGAAAACGACTTCCAAAAAACAAACTCATTGTTACCCTGGCCGCCGGCATATCCATGAATGCTTACGAAAGATTAGGGGATGACATACCGGTTGTCAGAGCACTGCCAAATCCCCCCAGCCAGATTGGGATGGGAATTGCGGCATTGGCCTTTAATCCATACGCAAATGATGAACAAAAAAGTGATATCTTTGAGCTTTTCAGTTCTTTTGGGGAATATGTCGTTTTAAGAGAAGAAAACATTAATGCAGTGACGGCTTTGAGCAGTCCTGCGGCAACCTACCTGTTTGTTCAATCACTCATCGATGCGGGCATCAGGGCGGGTATTGATCAAGAGACATCAACAAAAATTGTCAAGCAGACCATCCGAGGCGCCATTGGGGTCTGGGACCAGCGACAGGTTTCACCCTATGATTTATTGTCAGAAGCAAGTACGCCCGGAGGCATTTCTGTGGAAAGCATCTTCACATTAGAAAAATATGCCTTTAGAGCGGCCCTGAATGAAGCCATTAACAAAGGCGCATTGAGAGCCAAAGAATTAGGTGATACCATTATAGGACACTATTAAAAATGGGATTGACAAAAAAGAGACTTCCAACCTATTTTTTAATCTAAAATCTATTTAGATAAGGAATGAAATATGCCTCAATTAGATTCAACGTTTATTCGAAGTCAGTTTCCTGCTTTTACAGAGCCTTCATTAAAAGGATGGGGATTTTTTGAAAATGCCGGCGGTTCCTATACGTGTCAGCAGGTCATCTCCCGCTTGACAGATTATTATACCCGGACAAAGGTGCAGCCTTATTACGGCTATCCTGCATCACAGAAGGCCGGGGCCGCCATGGATAATTCCTTCAAACGGATGGCCGAATACCTGAATGTTGGGGAGGATGAAGTTCACTTTGGGCCGTCCACCTCACAAAACTTGTATGTCCTTGCCCATGCATTTCGCGGGTTATGGGACAAGGGGGATGAAATCATCGTATCCAATCAGGACCACGAGGCCAATGCCGGGTTCTGGAGACGACTTGAAACCACAGGGATTGTTGTGAAAGAGTGGCATGTTGATCCCCAAACCGGCAGACTGGAGCCTGGGGATCTTGATGCCATGCTGTCTTCTAAAACCAGGCTGCTTGCATTCCCCCACTGCTCCAATGTCATCGGCCATATTAACCCGGTAAGGCAAATTGCCGCAAAGGCCAAAGCTGCCGGTGCCCTTGTTGTTGTGGACGGGGTTTCCTATGCCCCCCATGGATTGCCGGATATTCAGGCATTGGGGGTGGATATTTACCTGTTTTCTATTTACAAAACATGGGGCCCCCACCTGGGACTGATGACCATTAAAAAAGAACTCCTGGAAACCCTCCCTACCCAGGGGCACTATTTTAATGCGCCCTTTTCCCGGGTAAAACTGCTGCCGGCCGGGCCGGATCATGCCCAGATTGCTGCAGTTTCAGGGGTAGCTGATTACCTTGATGCGGTCTATGCCCATCATTTTACCGATGCGGTTGACCCGGCGGAACGGGGAAGACGGATTAATCAACTGTTTAAATCCCATGAGACAGAACTGCTGGCACCGTTGCTGGATTGGCTGCGCCATCGTGACGATCTTACCATTGTGGGACCTGACAGCATTGAATTACGGGTCCCCACCGTATCCATTGTCCCCAAGAAAAAATCTATTGATCATATCTTTGGGGCGCTGACATCTAAAAAATTGATGGTCGGACACGGCCATTTCTATGCGGTTCGGCCCTTGCAGGAAATGAATATCCCCATTGAAACAGGCGTGCTGCGGCTTTCGTTTGTCCATTATACGATCAAAGAGGAAGTGAATCAACTGATTGAAGGTCTCTGTGCGGCAATGGATTAAATGGTTTAAAAACCGCCCAGGGGAGAAATCACCTCCTACCCACCCAGCAATGTAAAGATTTTTATCACCATTCCACTGGTGAAGAGCAACGAACCCCGCGGTGAGATGCAAAGTTAGGCGCAATTAGGATGGCGTTTTTTGATAAAGCATGATGAGAAGAAGTTTTTTTTAACAGTCTGCAATAATACTGTAATGGGGGACGTTCGTGCAGAAAGTGCTTGACATTTAATATCCAATATGGAAACTTACAGGGTATGCCAAGATTAGCAAGATTAGATGCCCCCGGCGTGTTGCACCATGTCATGGGCCGGGGTATTGAGCGAAGAAAAATATTTCGCAACGATATCGATCGCCATGATTTTATAGATCGTCTGTCAGCATTGGCTCAAGATGGTGCGATGGAAATCTATGCATGGGTTTTGATGCCCGAGCATTTCCATATCTTATGTAAAACAAAGAATTTGCCTTTAGCCTCCAGTATGCGCAGAATTCTCACCGGCTACGTCGTAAATTTTAACAGGCGCCACCGCAGATACGGCCATCTGTTTCAAAACCGTTATAAGTCCATTGTTTGTCAGGAGGATGTTTATCTGAAAGAACTGGTTCGGTATATTCACCTGAATCTGTTGCGGGCCGGCCTGGTTAAGGATCTGAAAGAGCTGAATCGAAATCCCTGGTCCGGTCATTCTGCGCTTGTCGGTAAAGTTGAGCGGAAATGGCAGAACACCGAGCACGTGTTGTCTTTTTTCGGTGATGCCGGCAATTCAAGAAGAAATTATTCGCGATACATTGGAAAAGGCATTGATCAGGGCCGCAGACCGGAATTGGTCGGCGGCGGATTAATCCGGAGCATGGGGGGCTGGTCAGCGGTTCTCGCCAGTCGGAGGCGCGGTGAAAGCCAAGCCTCTGATCAGCGGATACTCGGAGACGGAGATTTTGTCAAGCAGGTCGTATCGGGCCTTGATGATCTTGTTAAAAAGAATTTAAGACTGTCCGGACAACGAATCGATATTAAAGCCCTTGCCCGGAAGGTATCCAAAGAATATGATGTTTCCATTGGTGAACTTCGGTCAGGAGGTCGAAGAAGGGCTGTGGTAAACGCCCGGCGTGCAATATCGTGGATCGGTGTCAGGCAGCTCGGTTATTCCGGGGCTGATATCGCCAGATATCTCGGTGTTACGAATTCTTGCGTGACGCGAATGATATCAGCAGGGAAGAAGCCTGACATCAAGGACATTCATTTGGATTTGTGAACGTTCTGCACGAACGTCCCCGGTTACTCGATTCATGCGGACCACCTTCAGCCGTGGATAAGGGGAACAGCACAACCTCATTCTAATCTTCGTTGAATATCGCTTCACCAAGTTCTTTAATCGAAAAATTATAAAAGACATGGTGACCGTCATAATCGAGAACGCGCAAATCATCTGTCTGCCTCAGATCCCCCATGATCACGTTGAATTGGTTCCCATACTGTTCCTTCACCTTACTCTCGGGGATTTCATAAGCAATAAATTTTTTGATCCCCTTTAATGCAAGCTTCTTCACAAGTCTTGGCTCCTTCAATGAATCGTAGGAAGTCAAAATAAGGATAGGCCCTGTCCCTGTAAAAAAAATACCGGCTTTCATAATCCACCCCCCCTTTGTTTTTGAAGCAGCAATTTAAATCTAAAATATCGGGAGCATATCCGGCCATTGGCGACGAAACAGTTACGATACTATTTTTTTAAAAAGAGGCGAGACGCTCGGCTTAAAACAAGTTTTTCCAGATAATTTTTCAGCACGGATATGCTCTCAATATCAGTGCGCCCAGATAATTAAATTACCCTACAAATCTTCTAAACAGTTGATGGTTGAACCTTATTTTCCCTTTTCCGTTTTTTTCGGAATCAGGCAGAAATACCCGAACCCGAACAGATGCGTGCTGATTTTGCAAATCAGCTCTGTTCAAAGGCATCATGTCGTTACATCAGGGATGTCTGAATAATTTCAAATCGAGAAGGAAGAGGTTATAAACAGGATGCAAAAAAGAATTGAATCGCCGGATACAAAAGACAGGTCAATATGAATACTCATAAATTAACATCAATGTGATTGAATGTCAAGACAGGGTAACGGTTTTTCTTTCCTGAAACTCCGGTATTTTACAACCTAAAATTTCGGAACAATGCTTCCCGGCAGGGGTTCGTAGATCAGATACCTGGTTTTTTCCCCCAGTAAATCATCAATCTGTTTTTGAAGTGCTTTGCGATGGTCGCTGTTGAACCACCGGTTCCAGTCGTCGAGATTGTCCCATGTGCTCAGGACAAGGTATTCACCCGGATTACTCAGGCAGCTGAACGTCTGGCCGCTGATATAGCCGGTCTGAATGGTGGCCAGGGACCTGAGCTTTACGATCAATGGGGCCAGGTATAGCTTTGCCGCTTTTTTTTCATCGCTGATTGTCCGTCGGATGAGAACTGAAATTGGCATAATGCCCTCCTTTTGTTAAAATAAACGCCAATATTTTTAAAAAAAGGACCGTCTCCAGTATAAACAAGGTTGGGTTCAAGAAGATAAGATTCAGAACAGCTATTAAATTCTACCGCAAATACAGAGACCTGAGGGTAAGCAAAAATATAGAGATAAGATATCTTTTTCTATTTCTGCAAGTATACGGTTAAAGCGACTGCATGTCAATGGATAGGGGACGGAACTATTCTGCTGATCCTCGACGGTTATTTCTGATGAGGTTGACTCGGCTAAAAAAAATAGCTTCACCGGCACAGATGTTTTTTGTAAAGATTAACCGAATTGATCGAAATATCCAGCAACTCTGCAATGTTACATTTTGCCGCCATACCCGTATATTCATCATGATCCGGAATTGCCGAACCAAGGCCTTTTTCATATCTTAATTTGGCCATGATGGTCTCATCCGTAAGATCTTCCCGCTTAATTCAAGTCGGCAGATGTACAATCCCAACTTTCAAGTGTCGGATGTCACCATCTCTTGTAACAGCATTTTTCAAAGGCAACGGGCATATAGATTCGCCGCGCAGCGAAACTACCGAATGATCCTTTTGAATACTTCCAAATTAATATTACGTCCACAAACAGTCGCGACTACTTTCTTTCCTTTTAATCTCTTTTTTTGTTTAAGCATCCCTCCAACAGCCAAGGCTCCTGAACCTTCAACCACAAGACGATGTTGCTCAAACAGAAGGCGGATGGATTCTTCTATTTCCGTTTCTGTAAGTAACACAATCTCCTCCACATATCGCTGACAAGGCTCCAGAGTAATGGTGTCCAAATCAACGCAGCCAGCGCTGGTGTCTGCCAGTGTTGGGAAGATTTCCATCTCTACCATTTTTTTAGCTCGCATGGATTCATACATCACAGGAGAATTTTCCGGCGAGGAACCAAAAATTTCTATCTCAGAGTTGTGGGATTTTAGCCAACCCGCTGACCCCGCAAGCAATCCCCCCGCCCCACAGGCAAAAAAAGCGGCATCCAAGTCGGGAAGTTGTTTGGAAATTTCATACCCGCAAGTTCCCTGTCCACCAACCACAATGGGGTCGTTGTATGGCGACACATAGATCTTATTCTCCTCTTCAGCAACGCGCCGTGCTTCCTTTTCAGCATCCCATGCACCTTCACCATAAATAACTATATCCAAACCATGGGACCTCAACAGTTCCAAACGTGATGGCTCAATATCCTCAGCCACATAAATGGTAGCTCGGTGTTTTCGAATTTTTACTGCTTCGGCAACAGCCATGGCGTAATTCCCTGTAGAGGCCGAGACCACCCCTTTGTCGAGTTCTGCTTCCGTGAGTGATAGAATTTTGTTGATCGCACCACGAAACTTGAATGAAGTGGTTCTCTGCATCGAGTCCAACTTTAGCCATACTTCGCCATTGATCTTCTCGCTGAGATACATAGAGTACTCAAGAGGTGTGGGTGAAAGGTAATCCTTGCATCTTTCGATGGCCTCCAAAACTAACTTCGGTACATTCAGCTGCTGGTTTTCGTTTGTCATGATTCTCTCCTTGTTTGTTTTTTATCTTTCTTGCAAGCACGGTCGATCATCTTGGCAATCTGAATATTATTGCAATCGCCTGAGCGGACAGTATAGATTATCCGGACAGGTGTTTTTTGTAAAGATTAACCGAATTGATCGATATATCCAGCAGCTCTGCAATTTTACATTTTGCCGCCATACCCGTATATTCATCATGATCCGGAATTACCGAGCCAAGGCCTTTTTCATATCTAAGCTTGGCCATGATGGTCTCATCCGTAAAATCTTCCCGCTTAATCTATCAATCCATTTTTGAAGCATTCCAAAGTAAATGTGCTGGATATCCAAAGAATATGATGTTTCCATTGGTGAACTTCGGACAGGTGGTCGAAGAAGGGCTGTGGTAAACGCCCGGCGTGTAATATCGTGGATCGGTGTCAGGCAGCTCGGTTATTCCGGGGCTGATATCGCCAGATATCTTGGTGTTACGAATTCTTGCGTGACGCGAATGATATCATCAGGTAAGAAGCCTGACATCAAGGACATTCATTTGGATTTGTGAACGTCCTGCACGAACGTCCCCGGTTATGAGCACGCAGTGGTGACAGCAAACAAGAGCTACACAATTTCTTCTTGTAATTTCTGACAAAACAGTTATCAATGAATCCCAGGTTCGGGGCATGTGTTCCTCCTCTTTGTTTTGAAATAAGCCGATATTTCAATGAGGGCATAACACATGCCCCCCTCTTATCCCCCCCAAAAGGGGGGAGGAGAATAAAAGGCATAGGGCGGTTCCCGCTGGCTGCTCTAAAAAATGATGGATCTTGTTATCTTTTAATACCTGATTTTTTTCACATTGGTAATGTAGCTTGGAAATTTATGCTGTATTTTGGGGATATTAAAGCGATTCTCTACAGATAAGCAGGAATACGATGGTTACTAATCCATTCGCCTTTAAGCAGCTAAGGCACTTCTTCATCGTTCTTTTCTCCCTTGTCTGGGGTGGGGAAATTGAGTTATTACAACTCCTGTTTCAACCTTATAGGGAACTGGTCAGGGTTTACAACAAACATCTTGTAGTTATTCGCACCGACCGTTTCTCCATCGTCACTCCAGGGCAGGTCCTCCCAACTGATCTTGTCATATAACAACGCACCACCGATTCCGCCGTTGTTTGTTCCAGCCAAATGTATGCCATCTAACGCGACCATGGTGTGCATATAAGCCTGTCCCTGATAAAAACCAACGAGCATGCCCGGATATTCCAGCCATACGGAAGCCGTATTTCGATTGACGGGAGTATCGGTCTTTCTGACCAGAAGCCGGCTGCATATAGTGGCCGGGTTCACGGGGCCTTGGCCCTCCTTGGGCATTAGAACTTTAAGGACATTTTTTTTGTTTCCGAAACCTGCCTTTACCAGCCATTCAAGTACCGAATGATGACACATCTGCCCAAAGCCATACACACGCGTCGGGGCAAGGTTGGCCTGCTGTGCAAGGGCTAAACGACTCGGCATTATATTACCTCCCATAGATTTTATCAACTTGCTGCAAAGGTGACAATCTCGGTAGTGAGAGGATAAGAAATGGTGATAAGAAATCGTTTTTCAGTATTCCGGCTGAGAGGAGGTGAGATGATCCACGACAAGATGCAAGATTGTTTTTCAGGCTAATGGACACCATTTATAAGGCTCCTCGCTGTTTCGTGTGGGTAAATCCTTGATTAGCTAGTAAAGAAAGTGAT